>JAFMBY010000012.1 GCA_017858135.1 Porticoccaceae bacterium
CCGTGAGGGTGGCCGAACAGTAGGCGCTGGTGTGGTTGCTAAGATTATTGAGTAATCTGCTACATCCGTTAAAAAGGGGCCTCAGGGCCCCTTTTTTGACCTCTAGCCAAAGTGTACATGAGCTCTAGCTAAGAGGTTTTAATTAATTTAGTTTCCAGTGCAAATTAGCTTGACAGTCCTAGGGTGCGGCACTAGAATTCGCGCTCCTTTTTCGGGGCTGGCAACTGCTAACCCTGGAGTTTTAGTAGAGATAGCGGAGTTTCGATTCCATGCAAAACCAAAGCATCAGGATTCGCCTCAAGGCGTTTGATCACAAGTTGATCGACACGTCTACACAGGAAATTGTTGAAACGGCACGGCGCACAGGTGCGCAGATCAGAGGACCGATCCCACTGCCGACTCGGAAAGAAAAGTACACAGTACTGATCTCTCCACACGTAAATAAGGATGCGCGCGACCAGTACGAAATTCGCACGCACAAGCGTTTAATCGACATTGTCGAGCCAACAGAAAAAACTGTTGATGCGCTTATGAAATTGAATCTTGCAGCAGGCGTGGAAGTTCAGATTAGCTTGAGCTAACGACGGCTGTAGCGGTTCGGCAGAAATGCCGGGCAAACACTAAAGTGTAATGTCTTGGAATAGGCAGCCGTAGCGGGTAACAGCCCCGTACGCTTAAGAGGTTAAAAAAATGAGTATAGGTATAGTTGGTCGCAAATGCGGCATGACTCGCGTATTCACTGAAGACGGTGTGTCGATTCCGGTGACAGTTGTCGAAGCGACCCCTAATCATGTTACCCAGATTAAGTCAGTAGAGACGGATGGTTATTCAGCTATTCAGATCACTACTGGTTCACGTAAAGCATCCCGAGTAAGCAAGCCTCAAGCAGGTCACTTCGCCAAAGCTGGCGTTGAGGCTGGCCGTGGGCTCTGGGAATTTCGTTCCGAAGGCAGCAGCGAATCGTTTGAGGTAGGTGGATCACTTACTGTTGAGCGTTTTGAAGCTGGTCAAATGGTCGATGTTACTGGTACTTCCAAAGGTAAGGGCTTCCAGGGCGGTGTTAAGCGTTGGAATTTTGCCATGCAAGATGCTACTCACGGTAACTCGCTATCCCACCGTGCGCCCGGTTCGATTGGTCAAAACCAATCGCCAGGTAAGGTCTTCAAAGGAAAGAAGATGGCCGGACAAATGGGTAACGCGCAAGTTACTACACAAAATCTTGAAATTGTACGTGTCGATGCTGAGCGCAATTTGCTGTTAATCAAGGGTGCCGTTCCTGGCGCGCCTGGTGGCAATGTTGTTGTTCGTCCGGCAGTCAAGGCGTAAAGGGGAGTGTCCATGGAATTAGCAATTGCGACACCCAAAGGTAATAAAGGAACTGTTGAAGTTTCTGAGTTAGCGTTTGGAACAGAGTTTAATCAGGATCTGGTTCACCAGACAGTTGTGGCCTTCCTTGCAGGCGCCCGTCAGGGTACTCGCGGGCAGAAGAATCGCTCAGCTGTTTCGGGCGGTGGCCGCAAGCCATTCCGTCAAAAGGGAACGGGTCGCGCTCGAGCTGGTACTATCCGCAGCCCAATCTGGCGCGGGGGCGGCGTTACATTTGCTGCACAGCCTCAGGATCACGGTCAAAAGCTAAACCGAAAAATGTATCGCTCGGCGATGCGTTCTATTGTCTCTGAGCTGGCTCGTCAGGAGCGTCTGATCGTCGTTGAAGAGTTTGATCTCGATGCGCCTAAGACCAAGCACCTGATCGCCAAGCTGCAAGAGTTCGGTTTGACCGAAGTGATGATCGTCACTGAAGAGGTTAGTGAGAATCTGTACCTCTCTTCGCGCAATCTGCACAAGGTTGATGTTCGTGACGCAGCGGCGGTAGATCCGGTTAGTTTAATTAATTTTGAAAAGGTGTTGGTCACTGTTCCAGCGCTGAAGAAACTTGAGGAGCTTCTGGCATGAACCAAGAAAGAGTCTTCAAGGTGTTGTTAGGGCCACACGTTACTGAGAAATCAGCAATGTCATCGGGTGCGGCAACTCAGGTCGTTTTTAAGGTTGCTACTGACGCCAGCAAATTGGAAGTCAAGCGTGCTGTAGAGCAGCTGTTTGATGTCCAGGTTGATGATGTTCGAGTAGTCAACGTCAAGGGTAAGACGCGCCGAACGCGCACTGGCATAGGCCGCCGCAGCGATTGGCGCAAGGCTTATGTTCGTCTTGCTGAAGGTCAAGACATTGACTTTGCAGTAGCGGAGTAAGGGTTTAGTCATGGCAGTTATTAAAAGAAAACCAACATCTCCGGGTCGTCGCTTTGTTGTTAGCGTCGTTACGCCGGATTTGCACAAGGGCGCGCCATACGGTCCTTTGTTGGCGCCGAAGAAAAGAAGCGGTGGACGTAACAGCAGTGGTCGCATTACCGTGCGTCACATTGGTGGTGGTCACAAGCAGCACTACCGCATTATTGACTTCAAGCGTAACAAAGACGGCATTCCGGCGACAGTCGAGCGTTTAGAGTACGATCCAAACCGCAGCGCACACATTGCACTGTTATGTTATGCCGACGGTGAGCGTCGTTACATTATTGCTCCCAAAGGTGTGTCGGCTGGCGATACTGTTCAGTCAGGTGATGACTCTCCGATTAAGGTTGGTAACACTCTTCCGCTGTTGAAGATTCCAGTCGGCTCCACAGTGCACTGTGTTGAAATGAAGCCAGGTAAAGGTGCGCAGATTGCGCGTAGTGCTGCGGCTTCAGTTCAGTTGGTTGCTCGTGATGCCAGTTATGCCACAGTGCGTTTGCGCAGTGGTGAGATGCGCAAATTGCCAGTCGGCTGCCGCGCAACTCTTGGTGAAGTTTGTAACAGTGAGCACAGCCTGCGTTCATTGGGCAAGGCTGGCGCATCGCGCTGGCGTGGTATTCGTCCAACCGTACGCGGTGTGGCGATGAACCCAGTCGATCACCCGCATGGTGGTGGTGAGGGACGTACTTCGGGCGGCCGTCATCCAGTATCTCCATGGGGCATGCCGACCAAAGGTTATAAGACGCGCAAGAACAAGCGCACTGACAAATACATTATTCGTCGCCGCAAATAAGCGCTGACTAAAACAGAATAGAAGAGGAAAGCAAACGTGCCACGCTCTCTAAAGAAAGGACCATTCATCGACCTTCATCTCGCGAAGAAGGTTGAGGTAGCGGCAGCAGCAAACGACCGTCGCCCAATTAAAACTTGGTCGCGTCGTTCGATGATCTTACCGGATATGGTTGGTCTAACGATCGCCGTCCACAACGGTCGTCAACATATTCCTGTTTTAGTCAACGAAGAAATGGTTGGCCATAAGCTGGGTGAATTTTCTCCAACGCGTACCTATAAGGGTCACGTGGCGGATAAAAAAGCCAAGCGATAAGCAAAGAGGTAGCGGATTGTGGAAGTACAAGCAAAATTAAGAGGGGCCAGACTGTCAGCGCAAAAAGCGCGTCTGGTTGCTGATCAAATTCGTGGCAAGGCTGTTGAAGATGCATTAGATATTTTGCAGTTCAGCGGTAAGAAGGGCGCGGATATTATTAAAAAGGTGCTCGAGTCGGCAATTGCTAACGCCGAGCATAACGATGGTGCGGATGTGGATGAGCTGAAAGTGTCGACTATTTTTGTCGACGAAGGCATGACCATGAAGCGCATTAAGCCGCGAGCAAAAGGTCGCGCTGATCGAATTTTTAAGCGCAGTTGTCACATCACTGTAAAAGTCGCTGAAAAGTAGAATTAGGTTCGGGAGACCATTCCATGGGTCAAAAAGTACATCCAACTGGCATCCGTCTAGGTATTGTTAAAAAGCATACCTCAACTTGGTATGCGGGTAACAAGGACTATGCGGACAAGCTCTATCAGGACTTGACTGTTCGGGATTTTATTAGAAAGAAGCTCGCTCACGCATCCGTTAGTCGCATTGATATTGAGCGTCCATCTGACAGCGCACGAATTACTATTCACACGGCGCGCCCGGGCATCGTTATTGGCAAGAAGGGCGAAGACGTTGAGAAGTTACGCAACGAAATAGCGGCTAAGATGGGCTGTGCGGTCAATATCAATATTGAAGAGATTCGCAAGCCTGATCTGGATGCGAACCTTGTCGCGCAGAACGTAGCTCAGCAGTTAGAGCGCCGTGTTATGTTCCGTCGCGCTATGAAGCGAGCGGTTCAGAATGCAATGCGCGGTGGCGCGTTGGGTGTCAAGATTCAGGTTGGTGGTCGTTTGGGAGGTGCTGAAATTGCGCGCTCTGAATGGTATCGCGAAGGACGTGTTCCATTGCACACGCTGCGAGCTGATATTGATTATGCAACTGCTGAGGGCAATACCACATACGGCATTATTGGTGTCAAGGTATGGATCTTCAAAGGTGAAGTTCTGGGTGGTGAGGAAGCTGAGCAAGCGCCTGCCAAGAAACAAGACACAAGAAACAAGCGATAAGGGTAAAGCGAAATGCTGCAACCAAAACGTACAAAATTCCGCAAGATGCACAAGGGCCGCAACCGTGGCTTGGCGCAGCGCGGCAGCAAAGTCAGCTTTGGTGAGTTTGGTCTCAAAGCGTCTGGTCGCGGTCGTCTGACTGCGCGTCAGATCGAGGCGGCTCGTCGCGCTATGACCCGTCACATCAAGCGTGGTGGTAAAATCTGGATTCGAGTATTCCCAGATAAGCCGATAACCAACAAGCCGCTTGAAGTGCGAATGGGTAAAGGTAAGGGTAATGTCGAGTACTGGGTTGCATTGATCCAGCCAGGCAAGGTTCTTTATGAAATGGAAGGTGTAAGTGAAGAGATTGCGCGCGAAGCATTTACTCTCGCTGCGGCTAAACTGCCGATTGCAACCACCTTTGTTAAACGCACGGTGATGTAAAGATGAAAGCTAACGAATTGCGTGAAAAGACAAGTGAAGAGCTAGAGGCCGCATTGATTGGCGAGCTCAAGCAGCAGTTTAATCTGCGTATGCAGTTGTCCACTGGTCAGTTAAACGAGAGCCACAAGGTGAAGCAGACGCGCAGAAATATTGCGCGATTGAAAACATTGCTCAACCAAAAGGCAGGGGAATAACAATGTCTGAATTACAAACGAGCTCGCGGACGCTGACTGGTCGTATTGTCAGTGACAAAATGAACAAGACAGTGACTGTCTTGGTCGAGCGGCGTGTTAAGCACCCGGTGTACGGGAAGATCTTAACCAAGTCGACAAAGATTAAAGCGCACGATGAAGATAATGGTGCGCGTGAAGGCGATTTGGTAACGATCGCAGAGTGCCGTCCTGTCTCTAAAGACAAGGCGTGGAAACTGGTCAATATTGACGAGCGTGCTGTAACAGAATAAGTCTGTCGACGGTAAAGGGTTCGGAGTAAGAAAATGATTCAAACAGAAAGTTATCTTGATGTTGCAGACAACAGCGGTGCGCGTCGTGTGATGTGTATCAAAGTACTCGGTGGTTCACACCGCCGTTATGCCCGTGTTGGTGATGTTATTAAAGTCACTGTCAAGGAAGCGATTCCACGTGGCAAGGTAAAGAAAGGTCAGGTAATGAGCGCCGTAGTGGTGCGTACCAAGAAAGGGTTGCGTCGACAGGATGGTAGTTTGATCAAGTTTGACGACAACGCTGCGGTACTGCTGAATGCTAACCTGGCACCGATTGGTACACGTATTTTTGGGCCGGTAACTCGTGAGCTTCGGACTGAGAAGTTTATGCGAATTATTTCCCTAGCACCTGAAGTGCTGTAAGCGAGGATTTAGAAATGGCAATGCTCAAAATTAAACGCGACGACGAAGTGATCGTTGTTGCCGGTAAAGATAAAGGTAAGCGCGGTAAGGTCCTGAAGGTTTTGGATGATAACCGTCTACTGGTGTCTGGTATTCAGATGATTAAAAAGCATCAGAAGCCCAATCCGCAAGCGGGTGTTCCCGGTGGAATTATTGAGAAAGAAGCTCCAATTCAGGTTTCTAATGTAGCTATCTTTAATGGTGGGACAAACAAAGCGGATCGAGTTGGCTTTAAGATTCTGGAAGATAACAAGAAGATTCGTATCTTCAAGTCTAACGGCGAAGCCGTAGACGCTTAGGAAACAGGTAATCGAAATGGCAAGGCTTAAAGAATTATACAAAAATGAGTTGGCACCGAAGCTTAAAGAAGAGCTCGGGCTGGCTAATGTGATGGAGATTCCGCGCATCACCAAAATCACGCTCAATATGGGTGTTGGTGAAGCAATCGGTGACAAAAAGTCATTGGAGAATGCGGTGGCTGACCTAACGTTGATTGCTGCCCAAAAGCCAGTCATCAATAATGCGCGCAAGTCGATTGCAGGCTTTAAAGTGCGTCAGGGCTGGCCGATTGGCACCAAGGTAACACTGCGTAGTGATCGTATGTATGAATTCCTTGAGCGTCTGGTTGGCATTGCCATTCCGCGTATTCGTGATTTTCGTGGCATTAGCCCTAAGCAGTTTGATGGGCGCGGTAATTTTTCCATGGGTGTGAGTGAGCAAATCATTTTCCCTGAGATCGATTACGAAAAGATTGATAAGTTGCGTGGTCTTGATATTACTATCACCACCACTGCTCGAAACGACGATGAAGGTCGTGCTCTGTTGCGCGCCTTTAACTTCCCGCTGAAAAGTTGAGGTTGTAGGTAAATGGCTAAAGTATCCATGGTTCAGCGCGAGCACAAGCGCACCAAAACTGTTGCTAAGTTCGCTGAGAAGCGTGCTGCTATTAAAGCGGTAATTAGTGATGTGAATGCGTCTGACGAAGACCGTTGGAACGCGCAAGTTAGTTTGCAAAAGTTGCCGCGTGATGCGAGCCCAGTTCGTCAGCGTAATCGCTGTAGAATTACAGGCCGTCCACACGGTGTATACCGAAAGTTTGGCCTGTGCCGAAACAAACTGCGCGAGTCAGCAATGCGCGGTGAGATTCCTGGCCTGGTTAAATCCAGCTGGTAAGTTTGAGGAGCCAAACGATATGAGTATGCAAGATCCTTTATCCGATATGTTGACTCGCATTCGCAATGCGCATCATCGCAGCAAGCCCGAAGTATCCATGCCAGCTTCAAAGCTCAAGGCGTCTGTCGCCAAGGTTTTGCAAGATGAAGGCTATATTTCCGGTTTCTCTGTGACTGATGAGGTTAAGCCGACAATGACTGTCGCGCTTAAGTATTTCGAAGGCAAGCCAGTTATTGAAGAAATTACACGTATTAGCAAGCCTGGTCTGCGCCAGTACAAGGGTAGCTCAGCTATTCCTAAAGTCCGCAGCGGTTTAGGCATTGCTATTGTCTCCACCAGTAATGGTGTGATGACTGATCGTGCTGCCCGCGCTGCCGGTATCGGCGGTGAAGTGCTTTGCACCGTATTCTGATAGGAAAACGAGATGTCTAGAGTTGCAAATAATCCAGTCGAACTGCCCAGTGGTGTACAAGTCACCATCGGCGGCTCCGAGATAACAGTCAAAGGTAAGATCGGCTCGCTAGCGATGCCAATCAATCCTGATGTTGAGATTGTGCAGAATGATAACGTGCTGACGTTTTCTGCTCGCTCTAGTGCCAAATTTGCTCGCGCAATGTCTGGTACTACTAGAGCGCTGGTCAACAACATGGTTACCGGTGTATCTCAAGGCTTTGAGAAAAAACTTGATCTGGTCGGTGTTGGTTACAGAGCTCAGGTTCAGGGTAATAAGATTAATCTGACCTTAGGTTTTTCCCATCCCGTGGTATATGAGTTGCCACAGGGTGTCACTGCTGAAACGCCAAGTCAGACTGAAATTTTACTGAAATCCTCGGATAAGCAGGTGTTGGGTCAAGCCGCAGCTGAAATCCGCGCCTTCCGTCCACCGGAGCCTTACAAAGGTAAGGGAGTTAGAATCTCTGGTGAGCACGTAAGACGCAAAGAGGCCAAGAAGAAGTAATTAGGGTAATACGATGAGCGATAAGAAAATTTCACGCCAGCGTCGCGCTAAGCGTGTACGCATGAAAATCCGCGAACTGGGTTCCACGCGTCTGTGTGTAAACCGTACTCCGCGTCATATTTATGCGCAGATTATTGCTGCCGATGGTGATCGTGTTTTAGCGAGCGCCTCGACGGTAGAAAAAGATTTGCGTGGTAGCAGCACCGGCAATACAGATGCCGCCTCTGCTGTCGGCAAGTTGGTTGCCGAGCGCGCAGTTGCTGCGGGTGTCACTAAAGTGGCCTTTGACCGCAGTGGCTTTAAGTACCATGGCCGTGTAAAAGCACTGGCTGACGCCGCGCGTGAAGCCGGCCTCGAATTTTAATAGGTAGACGATATGGCTTTTACAGATCAGAAAGATTCTGCAGCTGAAGGAATGATGGAGAAGCTGGTTCAGGTTAACCGTGTTGCAAAGACGGTTAAAGGCGGTCGCATTTTTGCTTTCACTGCATTGACTGTTGTCGGTGATGGTAATGGCAAAGTTGGCTTCGGTCGCGGTAAGGCTCGTGAAGTGCCCCAGGCGATTCAGAAGGCTATGGAAGCTGCTCGTCGCAACATGATTGATGTCGCGCTTGATGGCAGCACTATCCAGTATCCGACTAAAGGCATTCACGCTGCGTCGAAGATCTATATGCAGCCCGCCTCTGACGGTACTGGTGTAATTGCCGGCGGCGCGATGCGCTCGGTGCTGGAGCTCGCCGGTGTGCAAAACGTACTGGCAAAGTGCTACGGCTCAACCAATCCGGTCAATGTCGTTCGTGCAACGTTTAAAGCACTGCGAGATATGAAATCACCGGATGACGTTGCAGCGAAGCGCGGCAAATCAGTGGAAGAAATCCTCAACTAAGTGACGGCTTCACAGCGTCAGTTATTGGAAGTAGATCATGGCAAAAGCTAAATTGAAAAAAATTAAGGTTACTCAGACTAAAAGCACTATCGGTCGCTTACAGAATCACAAAGCCTGTGTTTCTGGTTTGGGTTTGCGTCGTATCGGCCACACTGTTGAAGTTGAAGACACTCCATCAGTTCGTGGCATGATCAATAAAGTTAATTATATGTTGCAGGTTGAGGAAGCTTAAGATGCACCTAAATACCCTTAGCCCGGCTCCGGGTCGAATTAAAGAAGGCAAGCGCTGCGGTCGTGGTATCGGCAGTGGTATTGGTAAGACTGGTGGCCGCGGCCACAAAGGTCAAAAGGCGCGTTCTGGCGGTTCCGTTCGTCCAGGCTTCGAAGGCGGTCAGATGCCTTTGCAGAAGCGTCTGCCCAAATACGGCTTTACCTCGCGACTGGCGGCTGTGACAGCCGAGATTAGATTGTCTGAGCTAGACAAGGTTGAGGGTGGCGTCGTCACGATCGACTCGCTGCGTGAAGCTGGCATTATTAATAACAGCATCACTCGAGCAAAAGTATTTGCCTCAGGTGAAGTGACCAAGGCGGTTACTCTGAAAGGCGTAGGCGCAACAAAAGGTGCACTGGCTGCTATTCAAGCCGCTGGCGGAAAGGTAGAAGACTAACCGATGGCCAAGCCGGGTACTATGCCGACAGGCAATGGGAAGGGACTGGGCGAGCTGTGGGCTCGCCTTCGCTTTTTGTTCATTGCGATTATTATCTATCGCATAGGTACGCACATTCCGGTTCCAGGATTTGATCCCGATCGTTTAGCGGAACTGTTTACGCAGAACCAGGGCACCTATCTTGGTCTGTTTAATATGTTTTCTGGTGGTGCGCTTGAGAGAATGAGCATTTTGGCTCTGGGTGTTATGCCCTACATCTCGGCGTCGATCATTATGCAGCTGCTGTCTGCGACAGTTCCTGCATTAGAGCAATTAAAGAAGGAAGGTGACAGCGGTCGCCGCAAGATTAACCAGTACACGAGATACGGCACTGTGTTGTTGGCTCTGATTCAGGGCACAGCGATGGCCGTCGGCTTCGCTTCGCAGGGCTTGGCTTACGAAGTTAACACCATGTTTTATATGGTTGCTATTTCGTCTCTAGTGGCCGGCGCAGTATTTCTTATGTGGTTGGGTGAGCAGATCACTGAGCGCGGTATTGGTAACGGGATTTCGATGTTGATCTTTGCCGGTATTGTTGCGGGTATACCCGGTGCCATAGGTCAGGCGTTAGAGTCGGCCAGGCAAGGTGATTTGAATTCGTTGGTCTTGGTGTTTGTGCTATTGATCGCTGTCGCGGTGGTCTACTTTGTAGTATTTATAGAGCGTGGCCAGCGTCGTTTGACGGTTAACTATGCTCAGCGTCAGGGTCGTCAGGCCTATAATGCTCAGAGCTCGCATCTGCCACTTAAGGTGAATATGGCGGGTGTTATACCGGCTATTTTTGCCAGTAGTTTATTGTTATTCCCAGCCTCGATAAGCCAGTGGTTTGGGTCTGCAACCAATGCGCCAGATTGGTTACAGGATATTTCGTTATTGATAGGTCCAGGGCAACCACTCTATGTGTTGATGTTCTCGGGCTTGATTATTTTCTTCAGCTTCTTTTACACGGCGTTGATGTACAACCCGAGAGAAGTGGCTGACAATTTGAAAAAAGGTGGTGCTTATCTACCCGGGATACGTCCTGGAGAGCACACTGCAAAATATATCGATAGTGTGACTACACGTTTAACATTGATTGGCGGTATTTATATCACCCTGATTTGTTTGATGCCTCAGTTCTTGAATGTGTACTTTAATGTGCCCTTCTACTTAGGTGGTACATCACTATTGATTGCGGTTGTTGTGTCAATGGATTTTATGGCTCAAGTGCAGTCACATCTAATGTCGCAGCAGTATGATTCGCTGATGAAAAAGGCCAACCTTAAAAATGTTGGCCGTAAATAAAGAGGTGATGTCGTGAAAGTACGTGCATCGGTTAAAAAGATTTGTCGAAATTGTAAAGTTGTCCGCCGCAAAGGTGTGGTTCGTGTTATCTGTAATGTTGAACCGCGTCATAAGCAGCGTCAGGGATAATCTGGTTGATTTTTGATGGATCTATCGGTATCCTACCGCGCCTTTTCGCAGTGTTACTGCGTGGCTCGTGGGTATTGGTTAAACCCTTAGTATAAGTGGAGTAATGTGAATGGCCCGTATTGCCGGTGTCAACATTCCTGATAACAAACATGCAGTGATTTCGCTGACTTACGTGTTTGGTATTGGTCGCCCTACCGCAAAGAAGATCTGCGCGGATGTGGGTATTGCAGAAGACACAAAGATCGCTGCATTGGACGAGGCGCAACTTGATTTGTTGCGTGCTGCTGTAGGAACCAACGAAGTTGAGGGTGACCTGCGCAGAGAGAACAGTATGAACATTAAACGTCTGATGGATTTGGGTTGCTATCGCGGCCTGCGCCATCGACGGAATTTGCCAGTACGTGGACAGCGTACTAAGACGAATGCACGGACCCGTAAAGGGCCACGTCGTCCCATCAAAAGATAATTAGGATTCCTAATGGCAAAAGCAGCAGCTAAAACGGCCCGTAAAAAGGTTAAGAAGACAGTAATAGATGGTGTTGCCCACATCTATGCTTCTTTCAACAATACCATTGTTACGATCACTGATCGCCAGGGAAATACGCTTTCCTGGGCTACGTCAGGTGGGTCTGGCTTCCGTGGCTCTCGTAAGAGCACGCCCTTTGCTGCGCAGGTTGCAGCTGAGCGCGCCGGCGAGGCAGCAAAGGATTACGGTTTGAAAAACCTCGATGTTCAAGTGAAGGGTCCTGGCCCCGGTCGCGAGTCTGCGGTTCGTGCACTGAACAATGCCGGTTATAAAATCACCAATATTACGGATGTGACGCCTGTGCCACACAATGGCTGTCGTCCACCCAAAAAGCGTCGCGTGTAAGAGAGACAGAGAATGGCTAGATATCTTGGACCAACTTGTAAATTATCACGCCGTGAGGGAACTGACTTGTTCCTCAAGAGTGGCGTACGCCCGCTGGAATCAAAGTGTCGAGCAGATAGCGCACCAGGCCAGCATGGTCAGCGTCGCGGTCGTCTGTCTGATTACGGTGTTCAGCTGCGTGAGAAACAAAAAGTACGCCGTATTTACGGCGTACTAGAAAAGCAGTTCCGCAACTATTACAAAGATGCTGCGCGTCAAAAGGGCAATACAGGCGAAAATCTGTTGACCCTGTTAGAGCGCCGTCTCGACAATGTTGTCTACCGTATGGGCTTTGGCGCAACTCGCGCTGAATCTCGTCAACTGGTTGCCCACAATTCGATTTTGGTTAACGGCCAGAAGGTCAATATCCCTTCATTCAAGGTTCAGGAAGGTGATGTTGTTGGTCTGCGTGAGAAATCTAAGAAGCAGTTGCGCGTTCAGACTGCCATGCAGCTAGCGGCACAACGTGGTGAAGTTGAATGGATGCAGGTCGATAATAACAAGATGGAAGGCACGTTTACGCGCAATCCGGATCGTTCTGATTTACCGGCCGAGATCAACGAAAACTTGATCGTCGAACTATACTCGAAGTAATTTTTGAGACCACACGGGTAAAAATATGCAAAATTCTGCCAACGAATTTCTTACACCACGCAATATTGATGTAACGTCTTACAGTGCCACACATGCCAAGGTTGTGCTGGAGCCGCTAGAGCGCGGATTCGGGCACACGCTGGGTAACGCTCTGCGTCGTATCCTGCTCTCTTCGATGTCTGGCTGCGCCATTGTCGAAGTTGAGATTGAGGGTGTAGAGCACGATTACAGTGCGATTGAGGGGGTCCATGAAGATGTCATGGAAATCCTGCTCAACCTCAAGGGCGTTGCAATGGTCATGGAAGGTCGTGATGAGACCACCCTGTCACTCAGCGTTAAAGGTCCTGGTGTTGTTACCGCCGGCGATATTGAAGTTGATAGCCACGTAGAAATTATCAATCCTGAGCATGTGATTGCGACGATCTCTGGCAAAGCAAACTTGAATATGCAGCTTAGAGTTGAGCGCGGCCGCGGCTATCAGCCATCGGACTCTCGCATTAGCGATGAAGAGAACCGAACGATTGGGCGCCTGCAAATTGACGCCTCATTCAGCCCGATTCACAAAGTGTCTTACAGCGTTGAGAATGCCCGAGTTGAGAACCGTACGGATCTCGATAAGTTGATTCTCGAGCTTGAGACCAATGGTACGATCGACCCTGAAGAGTCGATTCGTCGCGCAGCGACTATTCTGCAGCAGCAGATGGCCGTATTTGTGAATCTCGAAGGTGAAACGGCTGCCGAGCCAGAAGAAAAAGAAGAAGAGATTGATCCAATCCTTCTGCGTCCGGTCGACGATCTTGAGTTGACTGTACGTTCTGCGAACTGTCTCAAGGCAGAGAGCATTTATTATATTGGCGATCTGATTCAGCGCACAGAAGTTGAGCTGTTGAAGACACCAAACCTGGGCAAGAAGTCGCTGACTGAAATTAAAGATGTCTTGGCTTCACGTGGTCTTTCTCTTGGCATGCGTCTTGAGAACTGGCCGCCAGCTAGTTTAAAAAGTGAACGCGAACTCGTTTAATCATTGCCTTTTTGATCTGGCTGTTAAATAAGTTTGAGAGATATCATTGCTGAGAAAGCAACGAACTAAGGAATAAGACCATGCGTCATCGCTACAGTGGCCGCAAACTGAACAAAACCGGCTCTCACAAAAGAGCTATGTTCCGCAATATGACAGCCTCTCTGGTTGAGCACGAGCTGATTAAAACCACTCTGCCCAAGGCCAAAGAGCTACGCCGTTTTGCCGAGCCTTTTATCACTCTGGCTAAAGAAGATAGCGTAGCTAATCGTCGTCTGGCTTTTGACCGTCTGCGTAACAAAGCGACTGTCGGCAAGCTGTTCTCCGACCTCGGTCCGCGCTTCCTTGAGCGTCCCGGTGGTTATGTGCGTATCCTAAAGTGCGGCAACCGTTCCGGTGACAACGCACCTATGGCCTACGTTGAGTTGGTAGACCGTGCAGCGAACGATATGGCTGACGTTGCAGAGACAACTGGCGAGTAAGTTGTTTTTGGAACAATTAAAAAACCGGACAGTGTCCGGTTTTTTTTCGTCCCGAATAAGTTCGAGAAGAGGCTTTTGTTTTTGGTCTTAATGTTTGGCAATGTTCCCTGGGCATGAGCTTCAGTGGCTAGCGCCGCCAGCCACCTCAATCAGTCATTGACCACAGCTACCAAATTTTGACTCGCTGATCCTCTGGAAGGAATAAGCCATCGCCTGCCTGCACATCGTAGGTTCTATAGAAGTCAGGCATATTGGGGAAGACGCCATTGATGCGATAGACATCTGGAGAGTGTGGGTCGGTCTTAACAATGATCTCGAGAATTTGATCGCGCCACTTGATGCGGCTTGATTGGGCGTTGCCGAGGAAAAAGCGCTGTTCCCCAGTGAAGCCGTCGATGACCGGTGACGTCTTACCGTTAAGGGACATACGGTAAGCCTGCAGGGCAATGGCGGTGCCGCCGAGATCACCGATATTTTCACCCAATGTCAGCTCGCCATTGACGAACAAGCCAGGTAGCGCCTCGAACTTGCTGAACTGCTCGACTAGCCCCTTGGTGCGTTTCTCAAACTGTTCGCGGTCTTGATCAGTCCACCAGCTCTTGAGGTTCCCATCGCCATCGTACTTGCTGCCCTGATCATCAAAGCCGTGACCAATCTCATGCCCAATCGTGGTGCCAATGGTGCCGTAGTTATAGGCATCCTCGGCTTCGGGGATAAAGTTCGGTGGTTGTAGGTAAGCGGCAGGGAAAACGATCTCGTTCATCCCGGGGTTGTAGTATGCATTGACCTCCTGAGGTGCCATAAACCACTCACCGCGATCGATCGGTGCACCCAGTTTGGCCATATTCTCATTGTGTCCAAAGATTCGCGAGCGTTTGATGTTACCAACCAGGTCATCAGCTTTGATAGTCAACGCTGAATAGTCCCTCCAGGTATCGGGATAGCCAATTTTTGGGGTGAACTTGGAGAGCTTAATCAGTGATTGCTGCTTAGTTTCGTCACTCATCCAGTCGAGGTTTTTGATTGATTCAGCGTAAGCGGCGATCAAATTATCCACCATGGTAACCATGCGGGCTTTCGATTCGGCTGAAAAGTGCTTGGCGACGTACAGCTGTCCGAGAAGCTCACCAAGGTTGCCATTGATCGAACTAACCGCCTTACGCCATCTGGCTTGTTGTTCCTGACGGCCATAGAGGAACTTAGAATAGAAGCCAAAGCCGGTATCGACAAACTCCTTGGGTAGGTAACTGGCATAGCTAGCGAGCACGTTGGCGCGCAGATAATCTTTCCACGCCTCCAGCTCAATTTCTCGGAAAAGAGTATTCAGCGCTTTAAAATAACTTGGTTGCCCAACGAGCACAAAGTCGGGGGTCTCTATACCAATACCTACCATATAATCTGTTATATTCAGGTTCGATAGCAATGCATGAAACTCCTCGCCTGAGAGCTTGTTATAGCGTTTATCGGCATCGCGATTGTCAACCTTGTCCCATTGATTAGCCGCCAGTTTCGACTCAAGATCAAAGATACGCTGTGCTCCCGCGCTGGGCTCAGCATGTCCTGCCAGACCTAGAATGTCACCAAGGTACTGCTGGTACCGAGCAATTATTTCTTGCCCGCGCTCAGAACTGTCGGTGTAGTAATCTCGGTCGGGCAGACCCAGCCCTGACTCGAAAAAGTGCAATATATAGTTGGTTGCCTGTTTGTCATCTTGACCGACATAGAGATTAAACGGGCCATCGATACCATCAGGATTGACCTTGCCGAAAAAGCTAGCCACCTCATCATGACTGCTCAGTTGGTCAATCGCTTGAAGATAGTCAGCAATCGGTGTGATACCTAGAGCTTCAACTTTTTGCTCGTCCAAAAAGGCCTTGTAGTAATCACCAATTTTAGTTTTAGCAGGATCGTTGCCGGCATTGGTGGATGCGTCCTCAACAATCACGCGAGATTGTTCCAGGCTCTCTTTACGCAATGTCATATAGCTGCCCCAGCCCACTTCATCAGCTGGAATTTCAGTACTATCCAACCATTTTCCGTTGGCATAGCGATAGTAATCATCCTGCGGGCGCACGGAGGTATCCATCCCTAGAGTGTCTATACCGGACAGCATAGGTTCTGCTGGCACTGGTTTTTCAGCGCAGCCGCTGAGTAAAATAAGTCCGATAAAGGAGAGCGTCATTGTTTTCATAGAGAGTCGTGTCATCTGTGGCCTCATCGATTAATCAGGGTTCAGTTGCCTCTGCAGGCTAAGCTGCAATGGTATCTAATTTACTTCCTAATACCTAACGTTTAGGAATGCGGATACCGCAAGGTATGTAGCGAATGACACTCTCAGGCAAGCGTCATAGTGTTTTAATTAGAGAGCAGTTTGATCAATATAGTCGGCGCTGCTTAGATTCATCAAACGCAGTGCGCCGCCCCACACGCAACCGGTATCGAGCGGGAAAAGATTGGCGCCAATGTTTTTTCCTTCAAGGGCGGCCCAGTGACCAAAGATTATCTTGTTGTCTTTCGTCTGTCTTGAGCGATGGCTAAACCAGGCCGCGTACTCGGCTGGCAACTCTGGTGGGCGATGCTGCGGCGCAGTTTTTGCAGCCAAGTCCAACTGACCTGATGCCGTACAATAGCGCATGCGGGTCAGATAATTAGTGATTAGGCGCCAGCGGTCGGTGCCTGCAAGAGCGTTGTTCCAGCTATCGGGTTGATTGCCATACATGGCGTTAAAATAACTCTCAGCCAGGTCCGACTTGAGCACGTTCTCGACCTCCGCCGCCATGGTTTGCGCGGTGGCAATAGTCCAGTTGGGCGGTATGCCGGCATGGACGATCGTATAGTCATCAATGCTGAGCAGTAATGGTTGTCGCTGCAGCCAAGAAAGCAGTTCGTCGCGATCATCAGCCTGCAGAATGTCATTCAGCGTATCTTTATTTGTTGGCTTTCTAACCCCATGAGCGACCGCCAAAAGATGTAGGTCGTGATTGCCGAGAACAGTGAGAAATGACTCGCCTAGACCTTTGCAAAAGCGCAGCGTCTCGAGAGACTGAGGGCCTCGGTTGACCAGATCGCCAGTGGCAATCAGGCGATCTGTCGTGGCATCAAAGTCAACCTTTTCCAAAAGCTTGAGCAGTGGATCTAGGCAGCCCTGAATATCGCCAACCACATAATCAGTCATCTAGTTAACTGCGTGAGGCGTGGAGAGCAGGAAGGGTTTAATTGGCGCCTCAAACTCCAGGCCTTGCTCATTCAGCATTTTGTAGCAGCCATGCATGGTGCCAATGGGTGTCTCCAGTACTATGCCGCTGCTGTATTGGTAGGACTCGCCAGCGGAAATAACCGGTTGTTCACCGACCACACCGATACCGCGTACTTCCTGTTTGGATTCGTTGGCATCAGTGATAACCCAGTGACGTCCAAGCAGTTTTGTCGGCGCGTTGCTCTGATTATGGATGGTTATATGATAGGCAAAGGCAAATCGATCCTGATCAGGTTTTGACTGTTGGCTCAGATACTCAGTTTTAACACTCACTGTGATGTGCTCGGCGGTCATGTTTTGCTCTTTATACTCTGACTAATATGATTGGATAGCGCGACAAACTCACTCACCGAGAGCTGCTCAGCGCGGCGCGATAAGTCTATTTCCGGCTCTGCATCGACAAGGTGTTCAGCATAAGGGCGCAGACAGTTACGCAGTGTCTTGCGGCGTTGCTGAAAGCTGTGGCTGACGAGTTGGCTTAGCAGTTCTTCATTGTCTGCGGTGCTCGGCTTGCTGCGGTGGGGTTTTAATCTGACTATCGCAGATTGCACTTTGGGAGCAGGTCGAAACGCCGATGGCGGCACAGGAATTAGCGGCATCACGCGGCAGTGATACTGCACCATGACCGACAGGCGGCCGTAGGTTTTGTTGCCAGGCACAGCACCGAGACGATCGACCACCTCGCGCTGCAGCATAAAGTGCATATCTTTAATCAGCGTACGATTCTTTAATAGATGAAAGAGTATTGGAGTCGAGATATTGTAGGGTAAATTACCCACAAGTCGCATCTGCCGCCCGTCATAAAACTGGGCGAAGTCAGTTTTGAGAGCGTCGCCACTAAATATACTAAAGTCGGGATAATCGGCAAATTTCTCAGTGAGAAAGCTCACCAAGTCGCGATCCAGCTCAACCACTTTCATCGACGGGCAGCGCTCAATTAAATGTTCGGTGAGAGCGGCGGTGCCAGGGCCGATTTCGATCAGATTGTCATCCGCCTTGGGCCCAATCGCGGCAATAATCTGGCTAATAATATGCTGATCGACGAGAAAGTTTTGACCGAAACGTTTTCTAGCCTGATGTTGAATAGTCATTATTTAACCGCGTAGGGTTTGATGGGTCGCCATATCGACGGCGACTTGAATAGCTGTGTGGAGACTGCCCTGATCAGCGCTACCACTTCCGGCAAGATCCAGTGCTGTGCCATGATCCACCGAGGTGCGAATAATCGGCAGGCCCAGTGTGATATTGGCGGCACGCCCAAAGCCTTGATATTTGAGTACGGGTAAGCCCTGATCATGATACATAGCCAACACTGCATCGGCATTATCCAGATACTTGGGAGTAAACAGTGTATCCGCGGGCAGTGGCCCAATCAGGTTGATATCTTGCTGGCGAAACTGTTCCAGCACTGGCTCGATCACATCTATTTCTTCACGCCCCAAATGGCCATTTTCGCCAGCATGAGGGTTTAGGCCACAGACCAAAATCGCCGGGTCGATGATGCCAAATTTGTTTTTAAGGTCGCCGATTAAAATCTCAATGACTTGGCGCAGAGATGACTGGGTAATGCTCTCGGCTACATCTCGCAGCGGCAGGTGGGTGGTCGCCAGAGCAACCCGCAACTCATTGGTTGCCAGCATCATTACCACTATGGGCGTAGAGGTCTTGTCTGCGAGATATTCGGTGTGGCCGGAAAAGGCGAAGCCGGCATCATTGATAATCGACTTCTGCACTGGGCCGGTAACCATCGCCTGACAGTAGTTTGTTTTACAGGCGTCTATAGCTGCATCCAGGCAAGCCAGTACATAGGGGGCGTTGGCTTTATTGAGCTGGCCGGGAATGGTTGGCTGTGCCAGGGCGACGGGAACAATTGCCAGTTCACCTGGAGCCAGTGGCAGTGCTGTTGCACCGGGCTCGCGCAGCGTCAGATTTAATCCAAGCTGTGCTGCGCGCTGTTGCATTAGCTGTGGATCAGCATAGGCAATCAGCTCATGGTCACAGCCTTTCTGCACTAGGCTGATTAATATATCGGGGCCAACGCCGGAGGGTTCTCCCGGCGTCAGCGCCAAACGCAGGGTCATGATTCGGCAGACTCTTTTACTTCAACAAATGCCTCGTCACGTATCTCTTGCAGCCAGACCTGAAGCTCTTCTTCATATTTGCGTTGGCGGAGCAGATTTTGCGCACGATTACGGGTGATATTTTCACTGAAATCCTGTTTGCGGCGTTCGGTAACCTGAAGGATATGCCAGCCAAATTGCGAGAGGAACGGCGCGCTGACCTCATTCAGTTCAATGCTGCCCATGGTCTGCTCAAACTCGGGTACAAACATTCCCGGTGTCGACCAGCCCAATTCGCCGCCATTGAGCGCGGAGCCGGGATCTTCAGAAAATTCTTTGGCCAATAGAGCAAAATCCTCCCCATCTTTAATGCGCTCACGCAGTTCATTGAGTTGGCTGACTGCTGTTGCCTCGTCGCGTATCTCGTTGGGCT
The DNA here is from genome assembly GCA_017858135.1 of Porticoccaceae bacterium. Classification (GTDB taxonomy): domain Bacteria; phylum Pseudomonadota; class Gammaproteobacteria; order Pseudomonadales; family Porticoccaceae; genus HTCC2207. The sequence continues at coordinate 19,669 of JAFMBY010000012.1, forward strand.
TGATCAAAATATGTCGCGCAAAGTGCTGTTCAATCAGTTGCTCACCGCCGCCACGACGCTCATAGAGTTTGATCAGGTGATAACCCGCATCACTTCTAATCGGATCAGAGATCTGGCCGATATCGAGTTTTTCTACGGCCTCAATAAACACGCCCGGCAGCTGAGCCATTTTGCGCCAGCCGAGGTCGCCTCCCTGCAGAGCGGTCTGGTCGGCGGAGTTGGCAATCGCCAGCTGGCGGAAGTCGGTGCCATTTTGCGCTTCACTCAGCAGCGACTGTGCACGCTGCAGAATCGCATTGACCTCGTCAGAGCTTTTACCACTGGGTACTGGCAGTAGAATATGGCCAACGTTCACGTCGGGAGAGGTCATAAAACGACCCTCTTCGGAATTGAGAAAGTTATCCAGTTCCTGGTTGCTGATGCGAATGCGACGCATCACCTGACCCTGTTGCACGCGCATCAGAATCATTTCATCGCGAATTTCATCGCGCACATTGGCGAGGGTCGAGCCAGAGGCATGAATCTGCTCAATGTACTGTTCCATGGTCAATTGATTGCCAGTGGCGATACGCGCCATCGCATCATTTAATTCTGTATCAGTGATGCGTATGCCCGCGTTGTAGCCCATATTCAGTTGCAGGCGCTCTGATATAAGGCGTTCTAACACTTGCTGAACAAGGATATCCTGAGGTGGCGGTTGAGTGCCAGACTGCTTAATCTGATTGTAAATGGTAGCCAGTCGGCGCTGCACCTCACTCTCTAACACGACATCTTCGTCGACCACCGCAACCACCTTGTCGAGAATTTCAAGCTGGGCGCTGGCAGTGATTGAGAAGGCGGTGAGTAGAACAGCGGCCAGTACTGTATTACAAGTTTTCTTGAGATCCATAACCGTAGATACCATTTTTTAGCATTGAATCAACCCGACCGTTTGAACCAGCCAGACCTTTAAATTGTATTTGGAAAAAGATGCCATTGACGAGTTTTAAATCCTCTTCCGGCAGCAGTATTTCATCTTTTCTGTTTAATGAGCGACGCGCAACCAAACTCGCTCGCCAGCAGCAACTGTTGTATTCGAACCCGGTAAAGGCCTCCTGCAGGCGACTATTGGTAAAGTCGTGATTCCAGCGGCCCACCAGATTAAAATTACCGCGCAGAGGCACAAACGCCGAGATGTCGGCCTGTTTTATGTCCTGCCGCACAGGCACTCCTTCAAACAGCCTTGGCGCGCGGCGTGTCGAGTTATATGCCACATTCAACAGTCGATTCTGACGGTCATTATAGCGCAAAGCAACGCTGCTTTTTGCCAGCTCATTGTCATGAGAGTCGTAAACAATATCACTGGAAAAGCGCCAGCTCTTATTCATTCGTCCGGAGAATTTCATTGCCAGCGGCGACTGCCTGCGAGACAGGTCGCCAAGCTCAGCCAGCGACGGATTAGACGACAGTGTAACCCGCCGGTCGATATAGTTAATCGCCTGAGCGATGCTGGCACTAAATCGCTCCTGCCCAGTCTTGCTATCGATATAGCGAGTGGTGAGGGCAATCGTTAGACGCTCCTCATCAGAGATACGATCACCGCCATTAAAGCGTTCGTCACGAAATAGCAGATCATAAGAGGGCGTAAATTCACGGGTATCAAAATCTGGCAGCCCAGATTGATCTCTGAAGGCTGATTTCAGATAGTAAAGACGCGGTTCCAGAGTTTGGTTATAACCGTTAAAAAAGCTCGCAGGACGTTCAAAAAATAAGCTGGTATCAAGAGATGATACAGGGACGGTCAATGACGAACTGGCGTCATTCGACTGACTGTCGAGATCATAACCTAAATGCTTGATGCGCAACTGGGGGCGAAAGTAACCCCAGCTCCAGCGTTTATCCCAACTTATTCCGTAATTAATACGATGTCTGTAGCCGGTAACGAAATCCACATTGTCATGATCAAAGCGGGCGATCTGATTATTTAAATCGACTACAAGATCATTATCAAAGCGGTAGTAGCCATTGGCGCTGATCTTGGGTAGCACTGAGTACTGTTCTTCCAGCCCATCGACAATAATTTGATGATCCTGGGCTTCAATCAGATAATCCCAGTTTTCGGTTTTGTAGCTGACACCGGCGACCTGACGCAGATTAATAATACTGCTCGACTCCTGGCTCAAATTACCCAGGTCATTAAAGTAGTCGTTGTCAGAAACCTTGTTGAGGTCGACAAAGGCAGACCAGGCTTTGCCGATGCCGCCAAGATGGGTCAGACTCGCCAGATAACGGTCCTGATCGCGATATTTCGGTAGCCCCGACAGCGGATCTATATCGTCATCGTCTCGCCCACCTTTATCACTGCCCAAAAATGCGCCGGTCACAGTGGTCTCCGAATGGCTGGACATATGGCGAAGTTCTGCCTCGACACCTATGCCGCGTTCTTGTACCAGTCTTGGGGTAATGGTTGCATCGTAGTTAGCGGCCAGATTCCAGTAGATCGGTTGCGCGTAATCGAGACCATTGCCGCTGCTTGAGTGAAGGGTCGGAAACAGTAGCCCCGAAGAGCGACGATCATTGATCGGAAATTTAATCCACGGAAAATAGAAAACTGGCACATCTTTGATGCGCAATTGCGCATTTTTAACTGTGGCAAATCCGGCTTCCTGATCAATGGCGATTTCTCGTGTCGCCATCTGCCAAGTTGAGTCACCTGGTTCGCAGGTTGAATAGGTCGCGTCATTAATTGTGATCACTCCATCTTTAGTTCTCAGTAGAGTGTTGGCACTGCCGCGCACTGCTGCCTCGTGCAAGACATAGGTGGCATCGGTAATCTTGACTTCTTGACTATCGATATCAATCTCTGCACTGCTGCCGAGTAGCAACATGCCGGGCTCACGAAACTGTACATTGCCCTGCAGTTCGACATTGCGAGTGGCCTGATCAATGCGCGCGGTATTACTGCGGATCTGGCGATAGCCCTGAGATATTTGCACATCGCCGTCCAATAAGGCGACATTATTAGCCAGCGCTTCGGTAGTATTGGCATTAACCCGCAGAGAAGCTGTTTCTGGATCGAGGTTTGCGTCGGGGTAGGTGCGCGGGGGCTCAATATAGGCGCCGCAGCAGTTGCCCTCTATTTTTCGACGCTGCTCTTCGGTCATCTGCTCCTCTTCCAGCCAGTCAAGATTGCGCACGGCGGCAACCCTGGGCTCGTCGGGGATGGCGGGCCGCGCCTGGTTTGCTCTCGCGGGACGGTTTCTATTGGAGGTGACAATCTGCTGTTCAGTACACAGCCATTGAGCGTTGGGGCCCGCGCTACAATTCCAGGTCACATGGACTTCATCAGCAGAGGAATTGAGCGATAAAAATAGCGTTACGCATGGCAACAGTGCAGCCGCGGCCAGATGCTGCCAGCAGTGCCTGTGCCGCCGCACAGGGACAAGTTCACCGCTCTGTTGGGTGAAGAAAACAGGGCCTGGAATATGGTTGCGAATATGGCTGAGAAGATGGCTCAAAGGTGCGCCTGATACCCGAATACTAATGTGCTGGCATTTTACCTGATATCTTGCCAGAGTAGAGGCCTCAATTTATCTAAATATGCTGGAATAAGGTTTTTCAGGCTGAGCTTTTTACTGTGAGCCAAATGTCTGTGACCAATGGATAAGGAAAAGACTGTTATCAAGCCGCTCAACAATCAGCGCCGTCGCGATTTTGTCGACTGGATAGATGCCTGTTTGCCGTCGTCACACCTGCGTGAGCAACAATCTACGCAACTACAGCCACTGACCGGTGATGCAGGGTTTAGGCGCTATTTCAGGCTCACGGGTCAACCCTCATTAATCGCCGTTGACTCACCTCCAGACAAAGAGAACAACCCCGCCTATATTGCGGTAGCCATGGCATTCCAGCGGCATGGTATCACCACACCAAAAATACTCGCGGTGGATTTTAGCCGCGGCTTCCTGCTACTGGAGGATTTTGGTTATCAGCTATTGCATGCAGAATTGTTAGCCGGTGCCCTCGCCGCTGGGGACTCGTCAGAGCGTCTGTCGGCAGCCAATTATTATCATCAGGCCGAATCAGTGTTGTTGGCTATTCAGTCTGTGGCAGCCGATCCCAGGGTTTTTTTAGCCTACGATCAGCAGCGCCTGCAGGCTGAGATGGATCTGTTTGCTGACTGGTTTATTGGTCGGCTACTGGGTATCAGCCTAGTTGACCATGAACGAGAAATTCTTAGCCAGCTGTTTGCTGTTTTGATCGACAGTGCTGTCAGTCAGCCTCAGGTAGTGGTGCATCGAGATTACCACTCGCGCAACCTGATGCTCTTGGAGGATGGCGCGCTCGGCGTAATCGACTTTCAGGACGCGGTGATCGGGCCGATCACCTACGATCTGGTCTCACTGCTTAAAGATTGCTATCTGCGTCTGCCTGGAGAGCAGGTGATTGCTCGTGTATTGGCTTATAAAAAGCGCCTCGAGGCAGAGTTGCCGATAGGCTCGATTGCAGACGACGAATTCTTGCGCTGGTTTGACCTGATCGGTTTGCAGCGTCACATCAAGGTGCTGGGTATTTTTACGCGGCTGTCACTGCGTGACAGCAAGCAGGGTTATCTTAAAGATTTGCCGCTGGTTATCCGCTATACCCTCGAAGCGGCTCAACGCTACCCTGAGGGCCAACCATTCTACCGGTGGTTTATCGAGCGCATCGAACCCTTATTGCCAGCACAGGATTGGTACAGTGACTGGCGGAGTGCTGGAGAGTTTTCAGCTCAGCAGCGGGGCGAGGGAGATAAGTTGCAATGAAAGCCATGATCCTTGCCGCAGGCCGGGGCGAAAGACTGCGGCCACTCACGGACAGCGTGCCTAAACCGATGCTGCCAGTCGCGGGCAAACCTTTGATTGAACATCATATTGTACGTCTTGCTGACGCTGGAATTACGGATATTGTTATTAACACCTGCTGGCTGGCAGAGCAGATTGAAGAGTATTTTAGTGATCGTGGTCGGCGTCTCGGGGTGACCATTCATTGGTCGAAAGAAGCTACCGCGCTGGAAACGGGGGGAGGTATTGCCAAGGCGCTACCGCTGTTGGGTAACAACCCTTTTATGCTCATTAATGGTGACGTGTGGAGCGATTATCCTCTCGCCGAGCTAGGTGATAGCACGCTCTCTGACAATCTCGATGCCTGGTTGCTGCTGGTCAACAATCCCGAGCACAATCGGCGCGGAGATTTCGCTCTGCGAGATAACATCGTCCACTATGCTGAACAGCAGACAGCGACCTTTAGTGGTATTAGTCTGATCCGTCCATCACTGTTTGCTGATCACCGTGACAGTGACGATAAAGCCTTCCCGCTGCGAGATGCTTTGCGGCCAGCAATTCTTGCTGGTAGGGTCGGTGGTGCCGTCTATACTGGTCGCTGGTGTGACGTCGGAACTGTCGCGCGGTACCAGCAGTTAGAAAGTATTTTTAAACAGGAAAACAACTCTCCATGATCTCAGTAGCCAAGTACCAAATTCTTTTTTGGCTGTGCCTGATCGGCACGGTCTTTTTGTCGCTTGCACCGACGGTAGGCGGCGAACAGCTGTTTGAACTGCAGGATAAAGTCGGTCATAGCGGTGTCTATGCCGGGCTGTTCTTTCTCTGCGCCAGTGCTTATGGGCGCCGCTATTCTCTCGCGCTGCTGGCATTAGTGCTAGCGGGTTTTGGTTTGAGTATGGAAGTTGCACAGTCAATGACCTCCTACCGTCATGGCGATCACTGGGACATGCTGGCCAACATAAGCGGTATTTTGGCTGTCTGGGTTCTAATGGCCTGGCGACGCAAAGCCCATGATTGAGGTCTATCGCGGCAGCGACTATTTTGAAGCTCAACTGCTCAAGGGGCTGATGGAGCAGGATGGATTGCAAGTATTTTTGCATGGCGCCGCGCTACAGGGTGGGCTCGGAGAGGTGCCAGCACTTGGACATCTGTCGATTACGGTTAATGATGCCAATGCTGAGATAGCCCGCGATATTATTCTCGCCTATGAACGCGGCGACTACTCTCTGGAGGACGATCTGTGACGCCCAGGATAAAAAGCCTATCCCTGTGGTTGGCACCCATTGTTGCTGCTCTGGTGACCTTGCTAATGCTTAACTCTGGCTGGCCCCGTGAGGGTGCGCTGACTGCAGGCCTCACCACACTTTGTGCGCTGTGGTGGATTTTTGAGCCGATCCCCATTCCGGCGACCTCTCTGATTCCATTGGGCGTCTTTCCATTGCTGGGGATACTCGATGGTAAACAGGTGGCGCAGGCCTATGGCGATCCATTGATTATTCTACTGATGGGCGGTGCCATGTTATCCAAGGCCATGGAGAAGAGCGGTGCTCACCGACGTCTAGCTCTGTATATGGTCAATCTGTTTGGTGGCGACAACCAGCGCCGCTTGGTGTTGGGTTTTATGGTTGCCTCGGCGATGCTCAGTATGTGGGTTTCCAACACGGCCACAACCTTAATGTTGTTGCCGATTGCCTATGCTGTGCTCGACAGTGCGGACGAGGACGGGGCCCGTAAACTCGCTGTACCCCTATTTCTCGGCATTGCCTATGCCGCCAGCATTGGTGGTCTGGGCACCCCTATCGGCTCACCGCCGAATATCATCTTTCTGAAAATTTATGGCGAAGCCACAGGGTCGATTCCCAGCTTTAGTCAGTGGATGCTTTGGGGGCTGCCCGTTGTGGTGCTGCTGCTACCGTTGGCGGGGCTGTGGATTACTCGTCATCTCGGTCAGACTGCGCGGTTAAATATCCCTCAGTCTGGTGCTTGGCGTAGCGAAGAAGCGCGCGTGATGATTGTATTTATACTCACCGCCTTGGCCTGGATCACCTTGCGAGAACCCTTCGGTGGCTGGACAACATGGCTGGGGGTGCCCACGGCTAACTATGCCGCAGTGGCGCTGACGTCTGTGGTGGCGATGTTTGTTCTGCCCAACGGTCGCGGCGGCAGACTGCTGGATTGGGAGTCTGCCTCAACCATTCACTGGGGTGTCCTGCTGTTATTTGCCGGAGGTATTGCCATTGCTAAAGCCTTTACCGTGACCGGTATTAGCCAGGCGATAGGAGAATCACTCTCTGGCGTAACCCGGCTGTCAATTATCCTGCTGATTGCCGTGGTGGCTTTGGCGGTCACCTTCCTAACCGAGATTACAAGCAATACCGCGACCACTACATTATTGATGCCGATTCTTGCCGCTGCGTCACTGGGGGCCGGTTTTGATCCTGCGTTGTTGATGCTGCCTGCGGCTCTGTCTGCAAGTTGCGCCTTTATGTTGCCGGTGGCGACAGCACCCAATGCGATAGTGTTTGGCACTGGGCAAGTCACCGTGCAGCAAATGGTGCGTGAGGGTTTCGCTTTAAATCTCATGGCCGCAGTGACGATCACCGCAGTGGTCTATTTCTGGTTGGGTTAGTGGTCAAAACCGGTAGGGGAATTTGACGCCGAAAGTATAGTCTGATGTATCGCTGGTCAGCCCCAATCCGAGACTGGTCACCATGGCCAGATTTTCCGTCAGCGCATAGGTAACGCCGAGATTAAAGGTGCCAGTCATGGCATCAGTAGTGACCTGCTTAATGCCATTGATCTTGGCTTTTTCGAAGAACTGTTGCGCGTAGGAAAAGCTGTAACTCAAACGTTCATTCATGGCGAAGGCCACGCCCAGCGAGAGTTGATAGGTATCCCCAAGCTGTATTTCTCCCGGCATCAGCAAATCAGGCGTGCTGCCAATATCATCAAAATCTTCAGCAAAGTAGTGCGTGTAACTAAGGCTGGCAAACAAAATTGCTGGATCAGAGGTTTTTACCAGTGACAGCCCTGTCGCGGCTGACCACAGTCCGGTACCAGTCGGCAGCGCTATCGGCACATTGAGGTTGGTATTGCTGCTGTCGACTTCAATAATATCGATACCATAAGGCTCGTCACCGGTGGGCGCGGTTACTCTGCTGTTCCAGACAATATCTGGGCGATTGAGGGTTTCAGGAAATAGTCGATAACTGATTCCGATGCTGGCGTCGCCCAGATCATTGATATCTATATCCGCCTCTGAAGTCGACAGTGAGGAGAGATCTTGGCCTCGAGAGCGGTATTTGGTTACCCTGTAGAGATACGGTACCTGCAGGTCAAGCTGCAGTCGCGGGGTTGCAGTCCAGCGTGTGGTCAAGGTCGTGGTGATAATATCTCCTTCGATTTCATCGACACTCAGTTCGCCGAGAAAAATCGCATCGAGAGCCAGAAACCCGCGCAAAATCAGTTCGCTGCGATCGAAGTGGGCATAGCTGTAACCCAGTTCTATAGAAAGAACTTGATCAAAAAGTGCGTGCTCTTCGAGCAATACATTTTCCACACTTTGACTGCGGTCCGGTGCTTTCTTGCGCCCCACCTCGGTGCTACTAATGCTGTTAGCTGTAGCGGCGGACACAGTCAATGCCACGATAGTCGTTAGTATTATTTTTCCCCACATGGTTTGCCTTCCTCAGTGTGTAAGTTAAATGTTTGTCATTGCAAATTTAGCGCAAGCCGATTAGCGACTGGCTGGCAATAGCCAGCGCAGAGGTGCGGGTTGCCTGTAAACTACCAAAGGCAACCTGTACTCGCACATTGTTAACGATGTGCTGAAAGTTGTTCGAAATCGCCACTGACTGCACCAGTTGACCGGCATCGAGTGCCACATTACGTGAGAGCTTTTGCACTACCACGTCGTTAGCTGCGGTCTCAATGGCATAGCCAAGATTGTTGTCGCCAAGGTTGAACTGAGTGGTAATGTCATCGGCGTTTTTATAGGTTTGCGGCGAGTCGACGACTAAATTGGCTGCAGTTGTCTGATTGGCTGCGGCGCTTTGATTGGCTGCGGCGCTTTGATCGGCCGCGGCGCTTTGATCGGATGGCAATTCCAGTGCATCAATCGCGATACTGTTAACAATTTGATTGCCGCTGCCCTCCACCTGAATCGTCTGGGCAACACCATGAATATTGTCACTCGCGGGAATGGGGTTTTCGATGGCCGCGCTGTTATCGTCTCGGTCTCCAAGAGTGCCGTCAATTGTCACTGACGCCCTCGGTCTGTCTCGGTCTCTAATATCCACAGTCACGCTTAATCCAGCGCGGTGGTCGAATGTTTTGTGATCAGTCCAGTGTGTTGTCATCTCCAGTTTGAAGTAGCGAACATGATCGCGGGCGATAAATTTGCCGCGAATTTCTGACAGCTGCTGCTCAGAGACTTCGGTAAATTTTGCCCCCGCTGAGGCCGTTGATGAGAGCACGACAGCCAGCATGGCAAGCATCGAAATTGCCAGAGATGTCCTAGGCGGTTTTTTAGTTGCGGCCAGTTTTCTGTTCATTGCGTCGTAGTTTGATCGGTCCATGGTGGTGGCCTCTTGAGTTTGGTCATCTATCACGCCGATGTTAATCAGCTCATAGTGATAGCGATGACGTTAAAATAAATCAGCATGGGAAAAGCCGAAGTCGAGTAATTCACTGTTGCTGATGGGGCTAAAGCTCTCTAACAGCGCACGTGCCGTCAGCGGCGGTTGCGAGTGGCTGAGCACAGTCTGCTTATCAAAGCCTTTGCCTATAATTGCAAAAACAACACCGTTCCAGCTTTGCAGAAATTGGTTTCGTGGAATCACCCGATTGCCGAGAGCGGGGTCGGCGACATAGACGTTGTCACCAATGGTGCGCTTGAGCACAACAAAGTGTTGGTAGCCTTTAATATTGAGCAGAGTGATGGTTGGAATACGGATGCTATCCAGCGCTTCCGGCTCTACGTTGTAACCGCGGCCACGCAGATCGTGCAGCTGCACGTACTTGCGGATATCGAGCAATGAAAAGCCCTTTTCGGCGACAACCTCAGGATCGCTAACCTGGAGCATTCCCTGGATCACATCTAGCTCAGAAATGTCCATGTTATAAGCGTATTTTAATAGCGTTGTGACGGCGGCTGCGCCGCAACTAAAGTCGTATTTTTGCTCGACCAGATTTTTAAAGCGCGCTTCTCTGACGCTGATAACTGGTTTGCTAAACTGGCCGAGGCCGGCGAGATGATAGAACTGCAGCTCGGCAGATAATACAGGGCTCGGCTGCACTAGCTGCAATACTAGAAGCAACGCAGAGGCCGCCCAAGGGGGACTATTAATGATATGGCTAAATTTCAGCATGGCTATTATGTCCGTTAAACTGATGTCAAAAAGGCGCTGCTTACTCCAGTAAACAGCGCCTATCTCGAAGTACAACTAGAACTACAAATCGAAGTACAACTGGAAGTGCAGGCGCTTATTTAGAGCTCGCCGCCACCACCACCAGGAGGTGTTACCGGAACACTCACCTGCGCGATTGCAAGCGCATTGCCCTGCAAGTTGTTAGTGCCTGCTGCTACATTGAGACCAATATTGCCAGAGGCGCCCGCCAATACATTATTACCGACAGAAGCGCTGTTGCTGTGCGCTTTGTAGATCGTCTGTGTATAGGTGATCTGCCCGCCCAAGCTGATATTGTCGAGTGCCACATCGCCGGCTTCGGAGAACAGGAACGCACCGCCGTCACCATTGGGGTCCTGCGCACCCTGCACCTGAGAATCGACATCGATATGGCCGGTGTTGCTGCCGCCAGGGTGAGTAGGTGATGAATCCCAGGTGTCCAGATAGACATCGCCAACCTGATCGGATGTGCCGCTGTAGGTTCCTGAGGCCTGGCCGCTAAGGCTAACGTCAATCGTATTTTCAATTGTGTCGCGGACAGGCTGATTGCTGGTCGAGTTACCATAGGCAGCCTGGTTCGAAGACGCCGTGGCAGTCGCCAGTGCGCCGCTAGCAGAGGCCAACGCTAACTGATTCGCCTGAACATTGCTGTCACCGGCTGCGATATTAACGCCAATATTACCGGCTGCATCGAGACCCGCATTGCCCCCTAGACTGGCGTCATTAGTCGTTCCATAGCTATAGGTGCTATTGTGAATTGCAGCCTGATTAGAGAATGTCTCAGCATCCGCAGCGCCACCAAATACCAGCGTGGCATCGACACTGGCTGTCATGCTGTAAGAACGATCGTAAGCGTCATCGTGATGGCTGCTGGTGGATGAGTCGTGGCTGTAACTTGCAGACTTGGAGTAGTCTTTGCTGGACTCTTTGCTGCTCGACCAGGTGGCATTTTTCACCAATTGACCATTGCTGTTTTTAGTGCCTGCGGCGCTACCTTTTTTGTAGTAGCCTGATGCATTGGCATCGACATTAATGTCTCCAGCAATCTGTGTCGCAGTTATCGTGGTGTCAGAGGTGTTGCCAGCACCATCATCTGTTTGACTGTTTTGCTCGCTCTGTAAAATGCTCAGCTCGCCACCGCCATTAACATCAATATGCTTTTCAAATGCACCGCCTTCAACCGCCCAACTCTTTGTGCTGTCGCTGGTCTTAGTGTAATCAGCAGAGCCACTCTTGGTGTGATTGCTGCTGTGGCTGGCAGAACTTGAATGGCTATGTGCTGCGTTCTCGCTAGATGTGTGATCAAGCACATTGCTGTTGCTCACGCTCTCGCCAGTACTGAAGTCAAAATCAAAATTGATTTCAGTGCCTTGGGATTGTGAGACCGCCAGTGCCGCAGAGTTTTGCTGAACATTGTTATCACCTGCCGCGACATTAAGGCCAATATTACCCGTGGCACCGTTTAGCACATCGTCGCCGGCACTGGCAGTATTGGTGGTTTCACTGCCGTTGTGAACCTGATTGCCAGCACTCTTCTGGTTCACTTCAGAGACCGCTGTCGACTTTGAGTCAATCAGGATTAGACCCAATGCCTGGATGTCGCTGGTCAAATAATGGTCCTCATAAACATTGATCTCTTTGTTGATCTCAACATTGGAATCCGGACCATGTCTTTTGCCTTCGGCGCTAGACTCTTCATTTGCATAGGCTGCCATGGACAGCCCAAAAAAAGAGCTTATCGCTAGGGTCAGTGGTAATAATTTCGTCTTCATAAGATATATCTCCTGATAAGGTTGTGTTGCTACTGATGTGCAGAGAGACTGCACCTCCATTTCGGTCACAGTGAATTACTGCGACTGAACCTGTAAGGTCATTGACAAGGCATTAATGGTGCGATTGCCATTGCCAACAACCTGATTAATTTGCACGATACCGCGGGCATCATGGAAAGAATCCTCGGCGAGGTAGGCTTCCATACTCAGCGATTCGCCGCTGCCCTCTAACCGCTCCGCCAAATTGTTGCCAGCCATTGAAGCCTGAGCGGCCAGTTGTCTGTCGTCGAGCTCCACTGCGGCAACTGAGCCTGGCGCGCCGATTGCTATAGCGACACCATTGAGTTGGCTGTTACCACTGCCGCTGGACTGATTCACCATCATCATGCCCAACCCCGCTGCGAATGCGTCGGACAAAATCTCCGCCGTCAAGTCATGGCTTGTGACAAACTCCTGTGCGTGGCTCTGATATGCATTGTTGAGCTGATTATTTTGTGAGGGGTTGATCGTGGCCGCGCTGAGCCCACCATTCTCTGCGACAGCAATAGCCGCCGAGTTTTGCTGAATATTGCCATCTCCGGCGCTAATATTAATGGTGCTAACGCCGGACAGCCCCGAGAGTGCGCTCGTGGCTATAGTGCTCTGAGAAACCGTTTCCAAATGACCAAGATCATCTTCGGCGGCAGCGCTATTGGCTAGACATGCCAGTGCTGTGCCGGCAAGTAATGCAATGATCAGATTTAAGTCGTGAAATTTGTTACTCTTCGATTTATTAGTCATTTAATACTTTCCCTGTCGACTTGAAATCACTCGGAACATTAGCGTAATAATATTCCGTTCGGCGGCTACACTGCTCCTTGCATAGCAAATGCCATGCCATATCTATTAAGCTATTGATATTTAAAAACTAAAATAATAAATCAGAAAATTGGCGAAAAGATATCGGGGGAGTGGTGTCTCTTTTGCGATACAGTTTGTCGAGTTAAGCCGTTCAATAGGCGTAACAAAATGGAGACACTGTCTTCTATGAATGCAATATTTTTAGCTAGAAATTAAAATTAAAATAATAAATTATTTTTTACAAAGTCTTTGGAATAAAATTGATAATAATCAAAATTATATTCTGAGTTTATGTTTGTCCAATAGCCTATAGAGTGTCATTCGCGAAACAGAGAGCGCTCGCGCTGCTTGGGAAATGTTATTGCCAGCATGCTCGAGAGCGCTCTTAAGCGCTTTTTTCTCTGCCGCTTGGCGCGCAGACTCGAGGTCAATTACCTCGGCGTTGGCGTATCGGTCGGGTATGCATAAACCTAAATCGTCAGGCTCTAATAGTTTCCCCTCGCACATGACCAGTGCTTTCTGTATTCGGTTCATCAGCTCTCTGACATTGCCAGGCCAGCTGTGACAGCTTAATGCGATAAGTGCATCGTTTGAAAAGTTCCGAGCGGGGGTGACTGTGGTGGAGAGGAACGCGTTGAGATAGTGATAGGCGAGCGTCTCGATATCTCCTTGCCGCTCTGCTAATCGGGGTGAGTGCAGGTTTAAAACATTGAGACGAAAAAATAAATCCTCGCGGAATTCATTGTTACTCACGGCGGTCTCAAGCTTGACATGAGATGCTGCAATGACTCGCACATTAACTTTTTTTACTTTCGACGCGCCGACCGGATCGATGCTGCCCTCTTGTAAAAAGCGTAGCAACTTCCCCTGTTGACTCATCGGTAAGTCGGCAATTTCATCGAGAAAAAGGGTGCCACCATCTGCAGCAGCGATACGGCCAATAGCGCATTTTTCGGCGCCAGTAAAAGCCCCCTTCACGTGTCCAAACAGTTCGGATTCGAGCAGCTCGGATGGAATTGCACCGCAGTTGAGAACGACGAAAGGGTGGTTGGCGCGGCGCGGGTTGTTTTCATGGATAGCTTTGGCGATCAGCTCTTTTCCCGTACCGCTCTCGCCAGAGATAAGAACTGGCGCCTCAGCCCGAGCAATTTTTGTGATATCTTTGAGCAGCTTTATAATTACATCGCTGTTGCCGATAATTTCAGTTTTTAATTTTATGTCGCAGCGCTCATCGCGATTTTTCATCAAACAGTCCTTGTTCAATTTAGTCCTTAGATTAGCCTATAGCGTCCTTCAAAAATATCGAAATACATTACAGAAATATTTAATTGATTTTCTACTTAATGGCCACAGCTGGGTTTTGATTATAGCGATTGATTTATCTCACACCATTTTAACTGCACAATAACTTGATCAAAAAAATATAAACGTAAAATATTATGTCTCTAGATAAAAATAGAAAATAGTTTTAGCGTTACCCTTTACGAGGAAAAAATCGGCGGAAGTGGGGGGTGGAGCGAGAGTGTTAATGACGTAATAAAAGTTTAATGTTGCCAGGTTGCAATGTCAGACTGCCAGCAAACGAAAGTACCAGTGTCGCCATCTCGTCCCACACGTCAGCGCTGCGCATGCCCTTAATGCCGCGATCAATGGCGCCTGCCTGGCGCAGGAGCATACGCAGGTGAGCCGGCCGTAAACGCTGCAGCGCGCCGCGAAACAGCGGTATGCGCTTTTCCCAGACGCCTGAGTTTTTTAGTGCCCAGTCACTGTGTTCGCCGCCAGCAACCAGCTCACTGGCTTTGACCAAAATGCGCAGCTCTCGGGTAATCGCCCAGAGCAATGGGACTGCATCGGTGCCCTCATTTTGCAGGCCGCGCAGAGATCGCGCCGCAGACTGTGCATCGCCAATCAAAATCTTGTCGACAAACTCAAACAAATTGTAGCGTGCACTGTCGGCCACCACCGATGACATGGTGTTGCCATCGACTGTGCCGTCGGTCGCCAGCAGTTTAAGTTTCTCGATCTCTTGAACAGCAGCTAGCAGGTTGCCCTCAACTCGGTCGGCAAGAATTTGAACCGCTTCTTGATTGGCATTGATATTGGCACTGCGCAGACGTTGCTGAATCCAGCGCGGCATCTGCTTGGCATCCACTGGCCACACTTGAATATGTGCTCCTGCACTTTCAAGCGTTTTCATCCATTTGCTGTTTTGTGCACCGCGATCAAGTTTCGGTAGAATGATCAGCACTAGGTTATCTGGATTGGGGTTGGCGCAGAGCTCGCTGAGTGCCGCTGAACCCTTGTCGCCGGGCTTGCCGTTAGGGATTCGAATCTCGAGAATTTTTTTGTCAGAGAACAGTGACAGTGCGTTGGATTCGTTGAGTATCTGATTCCAATCGAAGTTACCTTCAGCGTGAAATACTTCGCGCTCCAAAAATGCCTGAGCACGGGCAGCGCCGCGGATGGTATCTGCCGCTTCCTGAGACAGCAGCGGTTCATCACCACTGATGACATAACATGGCAACAGTTGTTTCTTAACCTGATCCGCTAGCTGTTCGGCGCGTATTTTCATCGCTTATTGCTGGTCTGCCGGGAGCGTCATTACGGAGGCGGACTGTGATGGCAGCACTTTGAGGCGGTTGAGTATTTGGCGCACGATCTCTTCGCGCATCTCTCGCTTGACAAGCTGCTCTTCGTTTTCTGAGGAGAGTATATCGCGTTCCTCGATCTCGTAGCTGCGTTCCACTGAGGCCGTCAGCAGGGCCGTCAGCGGTCTGCCGCTGGCGTTGGTAATTAAAAAGTCGACATCTTCATTGAGTTGATATTCGGCGACCCGAGCGCTGGCATTTAACGTTCCGATGCGTCGGTTTTGACGGAAATCGACAATCACCACGGCGTAATCGGCCGCCGCCGCTGAGGCGACAATCTCGACACCATAGACATCCAGTGCACGACTTAACTCACTGAGAAGGTCTCGGTCAGATAATTGTGTGGCAATATGCAGGCTGCCAATACTTTGCGGTACCACCTGAGCATCACGCAGCTGCCAGCCGCAGCCGCAGAGCATGGTAATCATTGTCGCTAACAGAATATTTCGCATCATAGTCACCGTTCGTGCCGCACTCTATTAGTTACCCGTTAATTGGCTACTATATTAACCAGTCTTCCCGGAACAACAATCATTTTTCGGATTGTCACGCCCTCAATAAAGCGCTGTACATTGCTATCCGCCAGCGCCAGCTGCTCAATAGTTTGCTTGGAGGCATCTGCCGCCACTTCAATCTTGCCGCGTACCTTACCATTCACCTGCACGACCAGCTCAATAGAACTGCGCACCAGCGCCGACTCGTCAAGCTTCGGCCAGGCAGCATCGGCCACCGCCTGAGTATTACCCAGTGCCTGCCAGAGAGCATGACAGATGTGCGGCGCGATGGGCGCCAGCAATAACACCGCACTGCTCAGCGCTTCATCACGCACGGCAATGCTTTGCGCTTCATTATCACTCAGTTTAGCGACCTCATTTAACAGCTCCATCACCGCGGCAATCGCGGTGTTAAAGGTATTGCGGCGACCATAGTCGTCGTTGACCTTATTGATGGTTTCATGGGTCTTGCGGCGCAGGTCTTTTTGTCCATCAGTGAGAGACTGTGGGTTTAGAGGCGCAACGGGCCCCTGTTCTAAATGATTGTGCACCATAGTCCAGAGTTTGCGTAAAAAGCGGTGGGCACCGGACACGCCATCGTCGCTCCACTCCAGGGTCTGTTCTGGGGGTGCGGCAAACATGGTAAACAGGCGCACCGTATCAGCGCCGTGCTTGTCGATAGCGGTTTGCGGATCAACCCCATTGTTCTTTGATTTCGACATCTTGGTGATGCCGCCGCTGAGCACTTCCACGCCAGTCGCGATCTCGATCGCCTTGATGGTCCGGCCCTTGGCATCGCGCTCAACGCTCACTTGGTTGGGCGATAGCCATTGCTTGCGGCCGCTGTTGTCTTTGTAAAACGATTCTGCCAACACCATGCCCTGACAGAGCAAACTCTTAAACGGTTCATTACTGCTGACCAAGCCTTCATCACGCAACAGCTTGTGGTAGAAGCGCGCATAGAGCAGGTGCAAGATGGCGTGCTCTATGCCACCAACATATTGATCCACTGGCAGCCAGTAATCGGCTCGCGCAGGGTCGAGCATGGCACTGTCGAGGTCGGCACAGGTAAACCTTGCGTAGTACCAAGACGACTCCATAAACGTATCGAAGGTATCCGTCTCGCGTTCGACTGCTTGGCCATGGAGAGTATCTTTTTTCCATTCCAGATCAGCTTTAATGGGCGATTGAATACCATCCATCTCCACCTCAGTGGGCAGCAACATCGGCAATCTATCGAGAGGCACGGGAATCTCGCCGCCATCGGCCAGATTAAACATTGGGATCGGTGCACCCCAATAACGCTGACGGCTAACGCCCCAATCCCGCAGGCGATAGTTAGTGGTTATGGTGCCGTGATCGCAGGCTTCAAGCGCAGCGGCGATAGCATCAAAGGCGGCATTAAAGTCGAGACCGTCATAGACCCCAGAATTAACCAAGGTGCCTTTGACCGTAAAGGCTTCACTGTCGATATCGCAAGGCTCATCGCCGGTGGCGGCAATCACCTGTTGGATTGGCAGCTGGTATTTTTTGGCGAACTCGAAATCGCGCTGATCGTGGGCCGGCACCGCCATCACTGCGCCGGAACCGTAATCCATCAACACATAGTTGCCGACCCACACCGGCACAGATTCGCCAGTTAACGGGTGGATAGCCGTGATACCCGTATCCATCCCACGCTTTTCCATGGTCGCCATTTCCGCTTCCGAGACCTGCTGGGTTTTGCACTGATCAATAAAGGCCGCTAGTTCAGGGTTGTTTTCGGCAATCGCCAGCGCAATCGGATGTTGCGTCGCCAGCGTCAGATAGGTCACACCCATCAGGGTGTCGGGTCGCGTGGTGTAAACGTCGAAGCTAGGGTGACCGGCAATGGCGGCAGACAGATCAAAGGTCATGGTGACACCGCGACTCTTGCCGATCCAATTGCGCTGCATGGTCTTAACCTGCTCGGGCCAATGTTCTAGCTCATCAAGATCATTGAGCAGCTGTTCAGCATAGTCAGTAATCCGAATAAACCATTGCGGAATCTCCTTGCGCTCGACGGGGCTGTCACAGCGCCAGCAGCAACCATCGACAACCTGCTCATTAGCCAGCACTGTGGCATCATTGGGGCACCAGTTCACCGCGCTGGTCTTTTTGTAGACCATGCCTTTTTCATACAGCTTGGTAAAAAACCACTGCTCCCATTTGTAGTAGTCCGGGTCGCAGGTGGCCAGCTCTCGCGACCAGTCAATACCAAAGCCCAACGACTGCAGCTGAGCCTTCATATAGGCGATATTCTCATGGGTCCACTTCGCTGGCGCGGTTTTATTTTGAATCGCCGCATTTTCAGCAGGTAAACCAAAGGCATCCCAACCCATCGGGTGCAGCACATTTTTGCCCTGCATACGCTGGTAGCGCGCGATCACATCGGTAATCGTGTAATTGCGCACGTGGCCCATATGCAGCTTACCGCTGGGGTAGGGGAACATAGCAAGGCAGTAAAACTTCTCGCGCTCAGGATCTTCAGTGACCTCAAAGGTCTTGTTTTCGGTCCAGTACTGCTGCGCGTCACGCTCTAATTCAGCGGGGAGATAGGGATGTTCCATGGTCATGAAGAGTCACTGCTTATTGATTTGAAAAGAGCCGCGAATTATAAGGTAACAGGGGCCTATATAGATAGGTTTGGGTCTTTCTAGCAGCAGGTAGTTTTGAGCAGTCAGAACCATTACTTTTTCTCGTCTAGGATTCATCTTAATCTGTAGTGGCAACTTTGAGTGATAAACCGATGAGACATAAATTATGTATAAAGAAATCATCAAGTTTTGGTTTGAAGAAATTAGCCAAGCCCAGTGGTGGAAAAAAGATGTTCAGTTTGATGAGCTTATCGCTAGCCGATTTTCAGAAGTCCATGGGCAGGCATCTCGCTGTGAACTCTATCAGTGGCGGGATACAGCGGAAGGCCGCTTGGCTGAGATCATAGTGCTGGATCAATTCTCGCGGAATATTTACCGCGATTCGCCTCTCTCATTTGTAACCGATTCACTGGCCTTGGCGCTGGCCCAAGAAGCTATTCGTTCAGGTGCGGATAAAGCCGTGCCTGAGGCCATGAGAAGCTTTTTCTATATGCCGTTTATGCACAGCGAGTCGGCGGCAATACATGAAGAGGCGGTTTTACTCTATGAGGCTTATGGCAATGAGGGGAATCTAAAATTTGAATTGCGCCACAAGGCGATTATTGATCGATTTGGCCGCTACCCTCATCGAAACGAGATCCTAGGGCGAGATTCAACAGCAGCAGAGATTGAATTTTTGTCCCAGCCGGGATCAAGTTTTTAGTATAAAGACTCGGGGGACAAATCGGACGTCTTGACGTTATAGTGTTGTAGCGCTATTGTGCTCTGTAATTAAGGAGAAGTAATATGAGCACTTTATCTAAAAGATCCACAGTCTATTTCGACCCTGCGATCCATCAGGCGGTCCGCATAAAGGCGGCATCTTCACATTTGTCGGTATCTGAAATCGTTGATGAAGCGTTGCGTATGCAGTTGGCGGAGGACCAGGAAGATTTGTCAGCCTTTGACGCGCGCGTTAGGGAGCCTGAAATGTCTTATGAATCTCTGCTAAAAGATTTGAAGAAGCATGGCAAAATATAAGGTAACGTTTAAGAAATCTGTTGCCAAAGATTTACGTAAAATCGCCAATCCTGATGTGACGCGGATTTTACACAGAGTTGATGAACTCGCTGATGATCCGAGAGGGCCTGGGTGCACCAAACTCTCTGCTCAGGAGAGGTATAGGGTCAGGGTTGGGCTATACCGAATAATCTACGCAATCCAAGACGCAGAACTTGTTGTTCAGGTAGTCAAAGTTGGCCATAGGTCAAATGTTTATAGAGCTACGTAACTAGTCCGATCCCCTTCAGCAGCTATAGTCCTATTGTAATAGTTTAGGGTTTTAAAGGAGTTAATATGAGGATCCATGGAGGCTGCGACTGCAACAATATTGAGATTTTCTGGTATATCTCTGGTCAGACCTTGGTGCCCAGGGCTTGCCAATGTGAGTATTGCAGTAGTAGGTCAGCGGCCTATGTATCGCGACCTGATACTGGCTTTGAGGCAACAATTCACAGCAGTGAATCGCATAGGCAAATACAGCATGGCTCTAATTCCGCTATTTTCCACGAGTGCTCTACTTGCGAGCAGGTGGTCTTTGTTGCAGCAGAGGTAGATGGCGAACTTTACGGCGCACTAAACGCCAACCAGTTTAACGATCAATCAGTCGTAACAGCACCAGTGAAATTGAATTTCAGTTCACAGTCTGGCGAAGAGAAGCGGCAGCGCTGGCGACAAAACTGGTGCCGCCCAGTGCTTATAAAACGCTCTTTAAGCGGCAGACGTTAAGCTCTCTCTGGAACACCTAATTCTTTCAACTTCGCTGCCATATCTTCAGCCGATGTAGCAGGGCGAATATTCTTATCAATAAATAGAATCTTGCCGTCTGTGCCTATATAAAAAGTATGACGCTTAGGCAGACCATAGACCGCGAGCACGTCGTAGGCTTTGGCCGCTTTCTTGCTTGGATCGCTCAACAGCGGGAAGTCCGCTTTTGTAGATTCGGCAAACTCGATATTCTTTTCGATGGGATCGACGCTGGCCATAAAGTAGGCGACTTCTAGATTTTTCAGCAGGTGGCCATTGTCTGCCAGAGATTTACACTCAATAGTGCAGCCGCCGGTAAAGGCTTTGGGATACCAGGCAATCACTACGGCTTCTTTACCCTTAAATTGGCTGACGCTGTACGACTGGCCATCGGTGGCTTCGAGTAAAAAGTCTGGTGCCTGATCGCCAACATCCAATGCTGCGGCAGCGCTGGCAGCTAAGCTGAATGTGATAGCTGTGATGAGTGCTTTAAAGTTCATGTTCGGTTCCCCAATGTCTTGTTATTATTAAACCGCCACAAATTAGCAGCGCCATGATCACCACTGGCCA
>JAFMBY010000088.1 GCA_017858135.1 Porticoccaceae bacterium
GGAACACGGCGCAGAATGGCTGAGCTGTTAAGCCAAGGCTTTTTGCTCTGTCGCCTTTTTGCTGGCAATGTTTTTATGTAGGTCTGTGACGCTAAAAACACTGATTGGGTTGGCGAATCCCTTGACGACTATCTTGCCTTTGTCCTGGCAGTGAACAGTGCCTTTAATCAGGTCGTAGGTATCCTTCGAGACTAATATTTCATTGCTCTGGGCGGAGCATTCAAGGCGACTGGCGAGATTGACCGTGCGACCCAGCAGCGTGTAGTCGAGACGATTTTCGGTGCCAAAGTTGCCGACCTTGCAGACACCACTATTGATACCCATGCGCAGTCCCAGGGGGTGGGCAATACCCTCGGCGCGCCAGCGCGCTTGCAACTCGGTCATGGCGTGCTTCATGGCCAGTGCCATTGACACACAGCTGACCGCATCAGAGCGCACGCCACGACTTTCCGGATCGCCAAAAAAGACCATTATGGAGTCGCCGATAACCTTGTCGATGGTGCCACCAAAACGAAATGCAATCTCAGACATTTCGGTTAAATAGGTGTTGAGTAGCGAGGTGAGTTGCTCTGGGTCGAGCTCTTCAGCGAGTCGGGTAAAGCCTTCCATATCGGAGAAAAACACAGTTAGAGTTTTCTCCTGAGTTCCGGCTTTGACATCTTTGCCGGTGAGTATGGCTTTGCGCAGAGCCGGAGAGAGGTATTTGGAGAGATGAAAGGTGCGCAGGGTTAGCCAATCATTTTGTCTGAGCACCGATTCATGCTGTTCGGCGAGCAGGAAATGGGTGTGCCGGGCCATATTAGTATTGAGTAAGCAGTATGCAAAGCTAATACCGAAAACCAATAGTTGCACTGAGGCTGAGGGGGCAATCGAAATAGGTAACAGCCAGTAGCCGACACTGGCGCCGAGAAACAGGCCAATCAGGTCCAGTGGCGCGGTGGCTTTCATGGCCCCGACTATGGTGATCAGAAAAGCGGCGCCCAGTGCCATCGTTACGGCGGGATCAAAGTCCACTAAGGCGATCAATAATCCTGCTATGAGACCGTCGCTGAACTCCATTAAAAGTGACAGGCGCTGCCGATGGCCAAGGGCTAGCGCGGTGCTAACCGCAAAGTAGCTGCCAAACTGGTAGAGAAACAGGGCCGGGAGGATAGCCAGAAGCCCCGAGTGGTACCCGATATCGCGCCAAGCGCCAAGCAGAATAGTCACACCGCTGATACAGAGAGCCAGTCTATAGAGCTCCTGCAACTTTGGCGAAGGGTAGATAAATGCTTTCCATGTCATAAATAATAGTCTAGCACCGCTATTTGCAGGCCACTGAATATTATCAGTGCCCCAATTTTGGGGCCTTTTAAGGTTTGCATAGTCGCATCAGGTTTGAGACTATTTGACTTCGAGTTATTACAATAAGAATCTTTACACAATAACGACAAAGAGAAAGATCAGACTATGGACAAATTTCTAGCACTGAACAAATATCTGCTGATGGGTTTCTGGCTGGTATTTGTGGTCAATCTTTTTATGCCAATTGCGGCACATGCAGGGCAGTGGGTACTGTGGATTGGTGTTCTTATGTTCGCGGTCCACGCAGTTGAATTTCTTGTGGTGCGGAAAAAACTCCACGCTCGTGGATACTCTGGTATGGTAAGTCTTATCGGTGTTCTGTTGCTGGGTATCCTCTATTGGAAACCCCTGTTGCGCGAGTAGGTGTTATGGCTCTGTTTAAAAAGCGTACGCAATTATCAGGTAGCAATAATTCTCATTCCTCAGGCGAGCCGCCACGGGGTGAATCGTGGGAAGTCTGGTATGCTAGGTTTAAAGCAGTGGCGACCAGCGGTAACTCCAGATTGCAGCTTCAGAATAGCAATCAAAATATTCTCGATCTGATGGATCACCAGCCTTTAAAGGACGCCTTCCATCGCGGTATCGATGCCACAGAGTTGGGTGTTCAGTTTGCAGCAGATTTTGATGTCGGTGCGTTTCTTCGCGACAATGGTATCTTTAGGTAAGACAATGGTATCTTTGCAAATAGTGTCACTAGATCGCTTAGATGACTAGTTTAGATAGATAGCTTACAAAGCCTCTCGTCCAAATAAATTTAGATTTGATAATGACAGCATGGATTGCAGTTAACGTACGTTACTGGCTGCGAAACGATATTGTCTTGCAGACTTAAATTAGCCCTAATACAAAAAAGTTCTATTTATGAAAGCGCCGGTTTTAGTCTTGGTTACCACTCTGTTTTTAATTGCCTGCGGTGGCGGCGGGGGGAGTACTGGTTCCTCTGCCACTGATCAGGAAGGCTCTGGCTCAACCGACTATGGTTCAATCTCGCTTGCCGGGCAGACTGTCGTTTGGTCTGATGAGACCAATTGGACGTTGACGGCCGCGGCGGAAAAGCTGGATAGTGCGACGCGTTCATTTGAACTGTCTGATGGCGGTTCCGGTCTTGAAATTGACTCGACCACAGGATTGATTCAGGGCGGTGTCACAGAGCCGGGTGTCTATGATCTGACCATCAGTGCTACAGATGGCTCCGGCGCCTCAATATCGACAGCCTTTACGTTTACCAGCAATGCGTTTCTTGCCGGCCATTGGGTCCTGCCGACGCCATCGACCGGTGAAACGCTGGTTATGGTCGTCTCGCGCAATGGGCGCGTGAGTTTGACTAATGCCTCTGCGGCGGGAGAAATTACCGGTCTATGCAGTGGCCAGGCCGATATCGTCGGCGACACCTTTAGCGGTAATCTCAGCTGTGTTCAGTCTGACTCTGAAACAGCAGAATTGACCACTTATTCACTGCCTGTTGCCGGGACTGCTGTCGAGGGAAGTCGCATTACCTTGGCCAATTTTGATGGCGATGGTGATGGCGTGTTTGTCTTTCAAACAGGTGCCGAGGTGTTTAATTTTGGTACCATTGTCCCCGGTATCTACGTCGAGTATTCCGATATTGCCAGCGGCATTTCACTGGTTGAAGTGACAGCCGAGGGTGTCTTGAATGCGATAGATCCCGCTGCTCTAGGGTTTAACGACAAACGCAGCCGCTGCACGCTATCGGGCAATCTCGAGCCGGATGCCATTTTTGCTGACTATGAGCTCGAAGCGTTACAGGCTGCACTGCAAGTGTTTGAAGCGACCATCTCCTTGAGTGATTGCGATCTCGGTGGCGGCTCAGTGGGCAGCCTTGATTATGATCAGAGCAACGCATTGGCTCTCGGGGCAAGTTTTATGGACACCCTTGCTGGGGCGCTGTCGTTTAATTTGTACTCGCCCGGGAATCCGGCGACCAACAATGGCTTTAATGCGAGCTATTTCCACTTTGTGCACTTCTGCGATCAGTCCAATGAACTGACAGCAGTGGCGAATTTATTGGCGGACACTGAGCGCTTTTCGATTATTGCCTGTCCGCTTGAAACCTAGTTTTCCCATCCCCAAGGCTGCAATCAACGAGCATGACTATCCAAACTGCCAGTGTCTCTGATCAATCGGCGATCAATCGTGTTATTACCGATGCGGTAATGGCCTGGCCGATGACCGAGCGCGCTAAGCGGCTGATTATTCCGGTGCTCTGTTATAACGCTGATGACCTAACGTTTTTCCAGACTATCGTGTGGCGTGATAACCACGAGATTGTCGCTGTCGCAGCATGGGATACAACCAGCCGGTTAATTCTCAATAAGGGTAGGGCGAATCTATTGCACGGTTTGTTTGTCACGCCAACTGCTCAGGGCAGCGGCATTGGCCAAATCCTTATGGCTGAGGTTGCAAAACGTGTGGCGCAGGCCGATCCGCTGCTCGACGGCCTGCTCATTAAAGCCGAACGGGTGTCGGTTGGTTTCTTTGAACACTGCGGTCTGGAACGAATTCCAGCACAGGTAGCGGAAGATTATCCCTACCAGTTTTGGAAACCTCTGCAATCTGTGCCAACGCGCTAAACTAAACTCGCCTTAATAAATTCAACAAGCAGGTGTACGGCTTCATTTTTTTTGTTACTGGCGGAACTGATTAAACTGATGCCCACTTCGCCGAGCTCGGGAAAGCGTGCCGAGGGTGTCAAGATTTTGAGATTTTCTGGAACAGTACTCTTTGCCAGCACCGTCACGCCAAGCCCTTCCTGAATGGCATATTGGATGCCGGTTAAATCTGGAATGGTGTAGACAATCTGCCATGGCTGTTTGACTTGTTCCAGAGTCTTGATCGCTCGATGACGGTAAATACAGCCCTGTGCGGCAGCAATAAGCGGCACTACGCCGACTTTTGGCATCTGCTGATCGACGCTTGCCACCCAGACTAATTCATCGGTCTTAAGCAGATTAGAGTGGG
Source organism: Porticoccaceae bacterium (assembly GCA_017858135.1). Classification (GTDB taxonomy): domain Bacteria; phylum Pseudomonadota; class Gammaproteobacteria; order Pseudomonadales; family Porticoccaceae; genus HTCC2207. The sequence goes on from JAFMBY010000088.1 coordinate 4,324, forward strand.
TGTTGGAGGGGTTGTCCTCAAGTGCAAGAATCAGGTCGTGCGTTGCCTTGCCGGATTTCGACAACAGGCTTTTACTCAGCTCACAGTTTACTTCCAGAGTAACATTGGGGTAGGCCTTAGCGAAACGGCTGACGATTTTCGGCATCAGCACCGTGGCAAACTCACTGGGAATACCGAGTCGAATTTTACCTTCCACCGTGCTCTTGGAGAGCTGACTAATCGCCAGGTCATTGAGAGCCAGTATCTGCTCGGCATAGCCATACAGGTCATCGCCCGCGTCGCTGAGCTCCAGGCTCTTTCCATTGCGCACCAGTAACGCTTCGCCAACTAGCTCTTCCAAACGCTGCAGCTGCAGGCTGACAGCGGGTTGTGAACGACCGAGTAATTCACCTGCTCGGGTAAAGCTGCCTAATTGCGCCACTGATACAAACGCTCGCAGCAAATCCATCGGCAAGTTTTTCATTGTTCGGGTCTCCAAAACAGAGTTAGTTCAGGGTTGAGCTTTTTATATACACCGCTTGTGCATTTGTTCTATTTATACGTACATTATATCTATTAATTTAACAAATTATCGCTCTGAGCATAAAATGGTCGTGCAAAAGCGGTTTTTACACTTTATTGCCAATGTAAATTAATCTCGGCGCATGACTTTTTTCACTCATAAGATTGAGACCTATGTCGACAGATACTGAAGCTCAAAAAACTATTTTCTACGACTATCACCTGGCTGCCGGCGGCAAAATGGTGCCCTTTGCAGGCTACCTGATGCCTGTGCAATACAGCAGCGGCATTATGCAAGAGCACCTGCACTGTAGAGATAACGCCGGTCTGTTTGATGTCTCGCATATGGGGCAGATTATTGTCGAAGGCGAAGGGGCTGCCCAGGCGCTGGAGAAACTGATGCCGGTTGACCTTGAGTCCCTAGCGATTAATCAACAGACCTACGCGACGTTAACCAACGAACAGGGCGGTGTGATGGATGACTTGATTGTCACCCGCTGGGCGGAGAATACCTTTTTTCTAGTCGTCAATGCCGGTTGCAAAATGCAGGATCTTGAACATATCCGCAGCCACCTGCCCGGATTTGATATTCGCTATCTGGGTGAGCAGGGCCTGCTGGCACTGCAGGGTTTGCGCGCCACCGAGATTATGGCTGAGTTGTCAGCAGAGGCGAATAAGCTAGTATTTATGCATGGCTGTCATAGCCATATCGATGGCATTGATTGCTATATCACGCGCTCTGGTTATACCGGCGAAGATGGCTTTGAAATTTCCGTCGCCCCCAGCGACGCACACAAACTTGCCGACAAGCTACTCAGCTATGAGTTGGTTAACTGGATTGGTCTCGGCGCACGCGATTCTCTGCGTCTTGAAGCGGGACTGTGCCTCTACGGTCACGATATGAATGAACAGACCTCACCAGTTGAAGCGGGCATTATCTGGAGCATCAGTCAATCACGCCGCGCCGATGGCGCCAAAGCCGGTGGCTTTTTGGGTGCAGAAACCATTCTCGCGCAGATCGCCAATGGTGTAACCAAGAAACGTGTTGGCTTTTTGGTTGATGGCCGCGCGCCGGTGCGCGAGGGTGCCGAGATTGTCGATGATGCCGGCAATGTGGTCGGTGTAATTACCAGTGGCGGCTTTGGGCCGACTCTGCAAGCGCCAATTGCCATGGGTTATGTGGCCAGCGAATTGGCTGCCGTTGGCAGCAAACTCAATGCGTTGGTTCGCGGTGTGGCGCGGCCAATAACAGTGACCAAAATGCCTTTGGTTGAGCAGCGCTACTTTCGCGGCTAACCCTTAACGACTGATCTAACGGCCATACCGTATGGAGAACAATAAGATGTTACAGAAGACACGCACGTTGACTGATTTGGAAAATGCGGCTGAGTTTATCGCTCGACATATTGGCCCCAGCTCTGATGATCAGCAGCAAATGCTCGCCTCGCTAGGTTGCAGCAGTCTGCAACAATTGACCAGTGAGGTAGTGCCCGAAGCGATCGCCATGACCCAGGCTTTAGATATTGTTGATGGCTGCAGCGAAGCGCAGGCATTAGCTGAATTGCGTGACATTGCTGCGCAGAATAAAGTCTTTCGCAGCTTTATTGGTCAGGGTTATTACAACACCATCACGCCAAATGTGGTGCAGCGCAATATTCTCGAAAATCCTGCTTGGTATACCGCCTATACCCCTTATCAGCCAGAGATTTCCCAGGGCCGCTTGGAAGCATTGATCAACTTCCAGACCATGATCACCGACCTCACCGGCATGGAGATGTCCAACGCCTCAATGCTCGACGAAGGCACCGCTGCGGCAGAGGCGATGTCTCTCTGTCAGCGCATGTCAAAGTCAAAGTCGCTGCGCTTTTTTGTCGACAGTGACTGCCTGCCGCAAACCATTGAAATTATTAAAACCCGCGCCGAACCGGTTGGTATCGACGTGCTTGTCGGCAGTCCCGACCAGTTGCCCGAGGATCTGTTTGGCGCACTGCTGCAATATCCCGGTGCCAGCGGCGAGATCCGCAATTTCCGCGAGGTGATTGAGCAAGTACAGCAGCAGGGCGCGCTGGTGGTGATGGCCGCCGATATTCTCAGTCTGGTGCTACTGGAGTCCCCCGGCTCCTTAGGCGCAGATGTCGCCATTGGTTCAACCCAGCGCTTTGGTGTGCCACTCGGGTTTGGCGGGCCTCACGCCGCCTATATGTCCACCCGCGAAGCCTTCAAACGCAACTTGCCCGGACGGCTCGTCGGACTCTCGCAGGACGCCAATGGTGACCCTGCTTATCGCCTGGCGCTGCAAACCCGCGAGCAGCATATCCGCCGTGAAAAGGCGACCTCCAATATCTGTACCGCTCAGGTACTGCTTGCGGTTATCGCCGGCATGTATGCGGTCTATCACGGCCCCGATGGGCTGCAGCGCATCGCTCGACGGGTCAATCTGATGACATCGGTATTGGCACAGGGCTTGGCGCTGCACAATATTAAACCGACCAATACGCATTGGTTCGATACCCTGACGCTAAATACCGGCGGCCGCACCGAAGAGATCTTGCAGGCAGCCGCAGCGCGTGAGATTAACCTGCGTCGCATCGACGAAAACACGCTCGGTGTGTCACTGGACGAAACCGTTACGCGCGACGATATTACCGAGCTGTGGACTATTTTTATTGGCGATCACCAAATTGACATTGATGATCTAGCCGAGCGCGGTATTGATTCGCTGCCCAGTGATTTAATACGCACAGATAGCTTCTTAAGTCATCCAACATTTAACCGCTATCATTCCGAGACTGAGATGCTGCGCTACCTGCGTAAGCTCTCAGACAAGGATATCGCCCTTGATCGCGCGATGATTCCGCTGGGTTCCTGCACCATGAAGCTCAATGCAACTGCCGAGATGCTGCCCATTACCTGGCCAGAATTCTCGACTATGCATCCCTTTGCTCCAGCCGATCAAACCCAGGGTTATCGGGTCATGATCGACCAGCTAGAAGATATGCTCTGTGCTGCCACCGGTTACGATGCCATGTCACTGCAGCCCAACGCCGGTTCTCAGGGCGAGTACGCCGGACTGTTGGCGATTCGCGGCTATCATGAAAGTCGTGGCGACACAGAGCGTGATGTCTGTTTGATTCCGAGTTCAGCCCACGGCACCAATCCCGCGTCGGCACAGATGTGTGGCATGAAAGTGGTGGTGGTTAAATGCGATGAGCAGGGCAATGTTGATGTCGATGATCTGATCGCCAAAGCGGAGATCCACTCCGCCAAACTGTCGGCGATTATGGTTACCTATCCGTCCACTCATGGCGTGTTTGAAGAGCGCATCGGTGAGATCTGCGATATCGTTCATCAGCACGGTGGACAGGTTTATATTGATGGCGCCAACCTCAATGCCATGGTCGGCGTTTGTCAGCCTGGTAAGTTCGGCGGCGATGTGTCACACCTCAACCTGCATAAAACCTTCTGTATTCCTCACGGTGGCGGTGGCCCCGGCGTTGGGCCGATTGGTGTCGGCGCGCATTTGGCACCCTTTATGCCGCGCGAGTCAGAGGCAGGAGAGCGCAGAGGAGGACAGGTATCAGCAGCGCCATTTGGCAGCGCCAGCATCTTACCGATCACCTGGATGTATATCCGCATGATGGGCCGCAGCGGACTCAAACAGGCCACCGAGATGGCTATCCTTAATGCCAACTATGTCGCCACCCGTTTGCAGGACGACTACGAGATTCTCTATACCGGCGCGCAGGGCCGCATTGCCCACGAATGTATCTTGGATGTGCGTTCAATCAAAGACGATATCGGCATCAGCGTCGACGACATCGCCAAGCGCCTCATCGACTATGGTTTCCATGCGCCAACCATGTCATTCCCAGTTGCTGGCACTTTAATGATTGAGCCAACCGAGAGTGAATCAAAAGCCGAACTCGACCGCTTCTGTGACGCCATGATAGCCATCAAACAAGAAATTAATCAGGTCGCCGCAGGGCAGCTAGAGCTAGCTGACAACCCATTGGTCCATGCACCGCATACAGCCGCAATTGTCAGCGCCGACCAATGGACACGCAACTACAGTCGCAGCCAAGCAGCGTATCCACTCGACTCCTTGCGTGAAAACAAATACTGGCCGCCAGTAGGTCGCCTAGATCATGTATTTGGTGATCGCAACCTTATCTGTTCCTGCCCCTCGATCTCCGACTACGAAGGCGATGAAGCCTAAAAAATAAACTCGCAAAGATCCCGGTACACACCAGTCTTGATTGCTTTTGATGGGCTGGTTGTGTACAGTTCCGGCGCCTAAGATGAGGTGTCCGCAGGGCAATCTCGAATCAACGAGCACGCCGTGCTCCTGTTTAGTTTAGAGAACAGAAAACGGTAA
>JAFMBY010000089.1 GCA_017858135.1 Porticoccaceae bacterium
GCACTGCCAGCAATAATAAGCAGCGGTATGCCGGCTGCATAGGCTTCGCCAATACCGCTGATAGCATGAGTCACACCGGAGCCAGAAACGATCACCATGGTGCCAACGCTACCTGCGCAGATGCGGCTTACCGCGTCGGCCATAAAGGCGGCACTCATTTCGTGATTAACCAGGAGGGGGGTGATCTGCTCAGATTGATTTAGCTGGTCATAGATTTCGGCATTTTGTACGCCGGGAATACCAAAAGTATGTGCAATGCCGAGTTGTTCCAGTGCGTACCGAGTTAACCATGCGCCGGTTTTATTCATAAAACTCCACCATACTCTGTGAGCTGTCTAATCAGCTGATATGACCTGTGGTCCTAATCCGTTTTGCCCCTTTAATCGGCCGTTCTTTCTGCGCATCAGCGCGGCGTTTGAGCGCAGCATCGATGGCGTTTTTAAGCGCAATCAACAGGCCGGTGACCAAAAATGCCCCGGGTGGCAACACGGCGATCAAGAAACTGTAATTTTCACCGAAGGGCTGCAGTACCCAAGTGCTGGCGTCGGGACCAAACAGCAGATGCATACTCGAGAATAGCGTACCTTGGCCAAACAGTTCCCGAATCGCGCCGAGCGCGACGAGCACCAGTAAAAAGCCCAGTCCCATCATAAAGCCATCAAGCGCTGCATAGCCTACATGGTGCTTGCTGGCAAAGGCTTCGGCACGGCCAAGAATGGCGCAATTGGTGACGATCAGCGGAATAAAAATGCCGAGAATCTGATAGAGGTCATAAGTGTAGGCTTTCATTAACAGTTCGGCACAGGTGACGAAGGCGGCGATAATAATGACAAAGGCGGGCAGTCTGACCGCATCGCTAACATGGTTGCGAATCAGTGAGACGATGGTATTGGAGCCGATCAGCACGGCCATGGTGGCAAGACCTAAACCGAGGGCGTTGACGACACTGCCAGTGACTGCCAACAGCGGGCAGAGCCCGAGCAGCTGCACCAGCGCCGGGTTATTATTCCACAGGCCGTTTTTGGTGACTTCGGAAATGCTCACTTCGCTCATTGTGCTACCTGTTCAATTTCACGTGCAGCGTTCGCGGCGGCGATCTCTAGCAGACGCTCGCGATCGTCATTAAAGTATTGCAGAGTTTTCAGCACCTGGCTAATGACGGCGCGCGGAGTGATGGTGGCACCGGTAAACTGATCAAATTCACCACCTTCTTTTTTTACCTTCCAGTCATCCGCCTGCGGGTTGACCAGTGACTTGCCATTAAAACTCAGAATCCAGTCGCTCTTTTTGAGATCCACCTTGTCACCGAGGCCAGGTGTCTCGCGATGCTCGACCACTCGCACACCGGCAATGGAGCCATTGAAGTTAACGCCAATAATCATCGCAATAGCGCCGCTGTAGCCGTCTGGTGTGACCGCCGGAATAATCGCCGCTACCGGCTGTCCCTGATCGCGCGCAATATGAATATTACCGCCTTTTTTTAAGCCTAATGTAGCCCAGTATTGTTCTGGCACCGGCTGCACATCCATCAGCATGTCGTTGTCGTGGCGCTCTAGAGGAATAATTTCCAATAGCGCACGCTGCGCGGCCTCGCGCTCTGACTGGGCAATGCGCTCGTAGGTGAGGTCATTGGTGGTGGCCAAAATCAACGCTGTAACCAGTGCAAAGATGGCGAGGACAACGCTGTTAAATCCCATTGATTTAATAATCATCAGTCTTCCTGCTTCTCTGTGGCTCTGCGGCGGTCGGTGTGGCCATAGGTGCGTGGCAAGGTGTAATTGTCGATAAAGGGCGCGGCAAAATTAGCCAGCAGTACGGCAAAGGCCACTGCGTCTGGATAGTTACCCCAGGCGCGAATCACATACACCAGCACGCCGATCAGGGCACCGAATATTAGGCGACCGCGGTTGCTCACTGCCGAGGACACCGGGTCGGTAAGAATAAAGAATGCGCCCATCATCGATGCGCCACTAAACAGATGCATCAATGGCGAGCCGGGACTCGAAGAGCTGCCGGAATCCCAAAAGATAATCGACATCAATGCCAGCGCGCCGAGCATGCCCACCGGGCCGTGCCAGGTGAAGATACGCTGGGATAGCAGAATCATACCACCGAGCAGGAAGCCGAGATTGACCCACTCCCAACCGGCGCCGGCGAACATCGCCTGATTAAAAAGCGGCTCGCGATCATAGACCTGATCGACCAGCAAACCGCTGCTGTGTTTAAAGACATCCAGTGGCGTGGCGCCGGTAATACCATCGGCAGGGCTATAGCCGGCAAAAACAATTTGTAGTGACTCGATCAAACCAGGGTGGACTGCACCAGCTGGCAGCAGCGCCAGCGGTGCCACCCAGGTAGTCATCTGAATGGGGAACGAGATCAATAGGACAACATAGCCAACCATCGCAGGATTAAACGGATTATAGCCAAGACCACCATAGAGTTGTTTAGCGACGACTATTGAGAACACCGTGCCTACGACCACCACCCACCAGGGCGCCAAAGGCGGCAGAGCGAGACCCAACAAAACGGCAGTGACCACCGCGCTGTAGTCGCCGAGATAAAAACTCACCGAGCGGCCACGCATTTTCACAATCGCCGCTTCACAGCAAACCGCGGTCACTGATGCCAGTAACAGATTAATAAAGCTGCCCCAACCAAATTGCCAGGTCAGCGCGATCAGACCTGGCAAGGTTGCCAATAGCACGAGCTGCATCACCTTGGCGGTATTCTGAGCGCTGTGAGCGTGGGGTGAGGTGACCTGTTTAAATGCCATTATTCTGCCAACTCCGCGAGCTTGGATTTCGATTGCTCGAGTTTTTGTTTGGTATTTTCTACTGCGGCGCTGAATACCGCTTGCTTGTCGCTTTGGCTGGCGACGGCTTCAGCCAATTTCTCTTCAGCGACTTGCAGGCGTTGCTCGGTAGCGGCGATGGTGCGCTCGAGTTTAGCGCGTTGCTCTTGCGGGCTGACCTGTTTGGCAGCGGCACGCGCCTGAGCTGCGGCAATAATATCCGCAGCAGACGAACCCGCTGTGCTGTCATTGGCGGCCATTGGTGAAGCCTTGGCTTGCTGAGCGGCTTCGCGGCGTGCAGCGCGTTTGGCTTCTTTTTCGCGTTCAGCCTCTTCGATACGCGCCTGATGAAATTCGAAGCGCTCGCGTGCATGGTCTGATTTAACTTTTTCGTCGCGAGCGTGGCGAATCTCGCCCTTGGCGGCGCGATAGTATTGCACCAACGGAATATTGCTCGGGCAGACATAGGAGCAGGCGCCACATTCTATACAGTCAAACAGATTGTGCGCTTCGAGACGGTCGTGATCCTGTGCTTGGGCATACCAGAACAGCTGTTGAGGCAGCAGTGATACGGGGCAGGCTTCGGCACACATTCCACAGCGAATACAGGGTTGCGCAGGCTCGTCGTCAGGAATTTCTGCGTAGCTGGGGGCGAGAATACAGTTTGTTGTTTTAACAATCGGCACATCGGCTGAGGGCAGAGTGAAGCCCATCATCGGCCCACCCATCACAACACGGCCACCGGCCTGCTCATTGAACTGATTGTGCTCAAGCAAATGACTGACCGGGGTGCCGATCAACGTATCGTAGTTACGTGGCGTGGCCACGGCATCACCGGTCACGGTGGTCACTCTTGAAATCAGAGGTTCACCATTGATCACTGCACGCTTGATCGCATAGGTGGTGCCGATATTAATACACACCATGCCCAGATCGGCGGGTAGTTTACCGCTGGGTAACTCTTTACCTGTGAGAATATAGATCAGCTGCTTCTCGCCGCCAGAAGGGTATTTAGTGGGGAAATCCACAACCGAAATGCCAGTCCCTTCAACATGTGGTGCCAATGCTGCAATGGCTTCCGGCTTATTATCTTCGATACCAATTAAAATATTGTGCGGGTGATCGAGAATGGCGCTGAGAATTTTTATCCCTTCGATAATCTCGCCAGCGCGCTCGCGAATCGCAGAGTCGTCCGCGGTGATATAGGGCTCACATTCGGTGGCGTTAATAATCAGAGTGTGGATTGGTCGCTGTCGTCCGGGATTGAGTTTAACCGCGGCTGGAAAACCTGCGCCACCCATACCCGAGATGCCAGCGTTGCCGACCATCTCGATAAGCTTTCTCGGCGCTATATGTTCGTAGTCACTGATGCCCTGATGCTCAATCCAGGTATCGGCGCCATCAGTGGTGATTTCGATGCAGGGTGCGAGCATGCCTGAGGGGTGAGCTATGGGTCGGTGTTCGATAGCGCTAATGGTGCCGGAAGAGGGCGCATGCATCGGAATGCTGACCACACCTGTGGCCTCGGCGATCACCTGGCCTTTGAGCACCTGCTGACCAATCTCCACGCAGGGGGAAGCCGGTGCACCAATATGTTGGCTTAGAGGGATAACCAGCTTCGCGGGAATCGGCAAGTGACCAATCGGTTGGGTCAACGACTGATGTTTATTTTCCGGCGGATGGACACCACCCGGTGTGACCCAGGTTTTAGTCATGCTGCATCCTCGCGGTGACCAGCTGGTGTCAAGACGCCGCGTCGGTCAGTGGCAATTATTTGGCCCGGCTTGGGGGGGATCGGCCACGTCCAGTCGGCAATCGTTTCTTCAATCGGCAACATATCAATACAGTCTACTGGGCAGGGCTCAACACAGAGGTCGCAGCCCGTGCACTCATCGGCAATCACCGTGTGCATTAATTTTGCCGCGCCTAAGATGGCATCGACAGGGCAGGCCTGAATGCATTTGGTGCAGCCGATGCATTCATCTTCGCGTATAAATGCCACTGTTCGGACTTCACTCTCCTCACCGTGTTCAGCATCCAATTCAGGAGCGGGTACAGCTAAGAGGTTAGCAATGGCATTAATGGTCGATTGGCCGCCGGGAGGGCACTTGTTGATTTTATCGCCATTGGCGATTGATTCAGCATAGGGACGGCAGCCGGGAAAGCCGCACTGACCGCATTGGGTCTGCGGCAGCAGTTCATCGATCTGTTCAACTATGGGGTCGCCTTCGACCTTGAATTTTTCCGCAGCAAATCCCAGCAGACCGCCGAACAGAATCGCCAAACTGACCAGGGCAATCAGGGCTGCAAAAATAGGATGTTGCGCAATAAGCTCAATCATTTAAACCAGTCCACTGAATCCCATAAAGGCCAGTGACATCAGCCCGGCGGTAATCATGGCGATAGCCGCACCTTTAAATGACTCAGGTACATCGGCTGCCGCGAGACGTTCACGCATGGCTGAAAAGAGTATCAGCACTAGGGAGAAACCGACGCCGGCGCCAAAGCCATAAAGTGATGACTGCGTAAAGTTGAGATCCTTTGAGGTGTTTTGCAAAGCCACACCGAGCACTGCGCAATTGGTGGTGATCAGCGGCAGAAAGACACCGAGCACACGATAGAGCAGGGGGCTGGTTTTCTCGATAAACATTTTGGTGAACTGCACCACGGCGGCAATCACCAGAATAAAGGCAATGGTACGCAGGTAGATCAGACCTAAGGGCTCTAACACTATGGCATTGACGATGTAACTGGCCATAGCCGTCAGGGTCAACACAAACGTGGTGGCGGCAGCCATGCCAATCGCCGATTCGAGCTTATTCGAGACACCCATAAACGGGCACAGTCCGAGGAACTGCACCAGCACATAGTTGTTGATCAGGATCGAACTGACCAAAATGACAGCAAATTCTTGCATGCTACAAAGCCACAGCGTTGTCTAGGCTGCCATTATCGAGGAATCAACTATCTCGATTCAACATATATACAGCAGGTCGTTAGTACTTTTAAGAATAAGTAGTAACCTCCATAAGCGGCTACTTCTCAGCGTAAATCGCAGATTATACGCAGCGATTGTAGTTGTTGATCAGCTTACCCGCTGCCCCGGCTGTGCGCCGCTATCCGGTTCCAGCAGATAAATACCTTTTTGATCAGCGGCAGCCAGCACCATACCTTCCGACATGCCGAAGCGCATTTTGCGCGGCGCCAGGTTGGCGACCATGACGGTAAGCCGACCCTCGAGATCTTCGGGCTTATAAGATGACTTGATACCGGAAAACACCTGACGCGTTTCACCGCCAAGGTCGAGGGTCAGCTGTAATAGCTTATTGGCACCTTCAACATGAGCAGCTTGAATAATTCGTGCCACGCGCAGATCGACTTTGGCAAACTCATCAAAGTTGATCTCCGCTGCAATCGGATCATCTGCCAGCGGGCCTGCAGCAGGTTTGTCAGCAGTCGACACAGTCTCTTCTTTACTGGCTTCAATCATGGCGTCGACCTTATCTTTCTCAATGCGCAGCATCAATGGCTTGAATGGATTGAGTTGATGGCCGAGTAGCGGTTGCGCGGCACTCTCCCAGGTCAACGTATCGTTGAGAAATTCTTCCGCGCCGAGAGTCATAGCTGGCACCACTGGCTTTAAATAGGTCATCAGCACGCGGAATAAATTGATGCCGAGCGAGCAGATATCCTGCACCTGCTGTTGCATGCCGTCCTGCTTGTTGAGTTTCCACGGTTCTTTGGCAGCAATATATTCATTGGCGGCATCGGCCTGCGCCATAATCTCGCGGATCGCCTTGCTGAAATCGCGGTTTTCATAGTGCTTGGCAATACTCTCTGCTGCGCCACTTACCTGCGCCCAGAGTTCAGGGTTTTCAATTGTATTGGAGAGCACGCCATTATTGCCGTTGGCAATAAACTTGGCACAGCGGCTAGCAATATTGACCACCTTGCCGACCAGATCACTGTTCACCTTTTGCTGGAAGTCTTCCAGGTTGAGATCGATATCTTCCACCGAACCGGACAGCTTAGAGGCATAGTAGTAACGCAGATAATCTGGATCCAAATGGTCGAGATAGCAGCGCGCATTAATAAAGGTGCCACGTGATTTCGACATCTTCTTGCCGTTCACCGTAACAAAGCCGTGTACACAGATTTTAGTCGGCGTGCGGAACTCGGCACTACTCAACATGGCAGGCCAGAACAGTGCGTGAAAGTTGACTATGTCCTTGCCGATAAAATGATACAGCTCAGTTGTGCTGTCAGCCTTCCAGTAGTGATCGAAATCCATGCCTTCGCGATCGCAGAGATTTTTAAAGCTGGCCATATAACCGATCGGCGCATCCAGCCAAACATAAAAGTACTTGCCCGGGGCATCGGGAATCTCAAAGCCGAAGTAGGGCGCGTCGCGACTGATATCCCACTCCTGCAAGCCACTGTCCAGCCATTCCCCCAGTTTGTTAGCGACTTCTTCTTGCACTGCGCCGCTGCGAGTCCAATCTTGCAAAAACTGCGTAAACTCAGGAAGTTTAAAGAAATAGTGAGTTGAGGCTTTTTCAATCGGAGTGGCGCCAGAAATGGCCGACACCGGATTGATCAGATCAATCGGCGAATAGGTTGCTCCGCAGGCTTCGCAGTTGTCGCCATACTGATCTTCGGTTTTACACTTTGGGCAGCTGCCCTTGATGTAACGGTCAGCCAGAAAGAGGTTTTTTTCCGGATCAAAGGCCTGTGTAATCTCGCGCTTGGCGATATGGCCGTTGGCGTTTAAACGCTTGTATATCAGCTCAGAAAACTCACGATTTTCCTCTGAGTGGGTGGTGTGATAATTGTCCACACTGATCAGAAAGTCGTTAAAGTCAGCTTCGTGAATCGCGCGCATATCGGCAATATGCTGTTCGGCGCTAATGCCTTTTTCATCGGCCTTGAGCATAATCGCAGTTCCATGAGCATCGTCAGCAGAAAGGTAGTAACATTCGTGCCCGCGCATTCGCTGAAAGCGCACCCAGACATCGGTCTGGGTATATTCCAAGACATGCCCGAGATGCAGTGCCGCATTGGCATAGGGAAGAGCGTTAGTGACCAGGATCTGACGTTTTGATGGCATGGCAAAATTTCTTGGTTAGGGGCGGTTAAAAGACGCAAGTAAGAAAAAGCTCATGACGCCTTGGTTAGCGCGCAACTATAGCGATTTTGCGCAGACTTTTCATGTGCTATCTCTTGGCTGAGAGCCCCGATCATTCAATGAAGTTAAAACCCAGCAATAACGGAGACAATTAGTGTTAGCTCAAGTAAAGCAAATCATCGCAGTCGCATCAGGTAAAGGCGGTGTGGGCAAGTCCACCACCGCGGTCAATTTGGCTCTGGCTCTGCAGGCCGAAGGTAAAAAAGTTGGCCTACTCGATGCCGACATCTACGGCCCCAGTATTGCCATGATGTTGGGGGTGCCCGAAGCAACGCGTCCCGACACGCCCGATGGAAAATCCTTTATCCCCGTTATGGCCCACGGCCTTGAAACCATGTCCATGGCCTACCTAGTCAGCGATAAAACACCTATGGCCTGGCGTGGCCCCATGGCTGGCGGCGCGCTGCAGCAATTGCTCGAGCAGACTCACTGGACGGAGCTGGATATATTGGTTGTTGACATGCCACCCGGCACCGGTGATATTCAGCTGACCCTGGCGCAAAAAGCCGCCGTCGCCGGCGCAGTGATTGTCACCACACCCCAGGACATAGCCCTGCTCGATGCCCAAAAAGGGATCGAAATGTTTGCCAAAGTAAAAATCCCCGTGCTCGGCATTGTCGAAAATATGGCTGTGCATATCTGCAGTAACTGCGGCCATGAAGACCATATCTTCGGCAGCGGCGGTGGCGAAAAAGTCGCCGCAGATTACAGCACCCAATTGCTTGGCAGCATGCCCCTCGATAGAAGTATCCGTGAGCGCGGTGATTCGGGTATGCCTTCAGTTGTGGCTGAACCGGACAGTGATATAGCTCAGCGCTATGGCGCCGTGGCTCGACAGGTGATTGAACAATTGGCGGCGCTGGACGATAGCAGTGGGCCGGAGATTGTGTTTGATTAGGCGTTAACGGGGTGAAGTATTGTGGCGAGGATCGTAGGGAGCTGTATTTTGCAATCTTTTGATTTGTTGCCTAGGCTGTTAGGAGTGAATTAATCACTAAGCATCAGGATGATGTTTTAAGCTATTACAGGAAGTACTGCCATGAAAATGCCCTGTCTTTTTTGTTTTATTTTGCCATTCCTAGCCAGCTGCGGCGGTGGCGGCAGCTCAAACCCTGCCTCCACAGGTGTCTTTATTGATA
>JAFMBY010000090.1 GCA_017858135.1 Porticoccaceae bacterium
GTTTAAAATCCTTAGATTGCCAGTAGTTGTACTGTAACTAATGGTGCTGTAAATATTGGCGTTATAAAAGCTACGCCGCCAGATTGGCAAACTGACTCACCACCGCCAGTAACTTTCGGCAGGTTATCTGCCCCACCAACTTACCTCTATCGACAACGGGGAGACGGCGATGGCCCTGCTTGATCATAAAATCGGCGACATCTACGACGTCGGCGTGTAATTTACAGGAGTCGACTTGCTCAGTCATATAGTCGCATACATTGCCAATATCGCTGTTGTTATTGTAACTGACGGTAAGAATGGCTCTGAGGCAATCCAGTTCTGAGAGAACACCCAATAGATTGTTCTGATGGTCGACTACACAGACGCCAGAAACCTTTTGCTCAACAATCACTTCGATGGCATTAAAAACACTGTCTGTGGCAAACACGGTGACCGGATTGCGTGACATATAGTCACTTAAATCAACAGAACGCAGCATAGCTCTCTCCTAGAATAATAAAGCACAGTTCAATGAGTACTTTATTATTCTAGTCTGAAGAGTCACGCTGTGAACGCTGTTTTGACTAAGAAAAAATCTTAGTGCGCGAAATGTTCACCGACTATGCGTCAAACGCATGACGCAAAACGATGGTTTCGATGCGATCCGGGCCAGTTGAAACCACATCCACTGGCGCACCGATCAGCTCTTCAATACGCGTGATATAAGCGCGAGCCGTGGCCGGCAGGTCGTCAAGCCGCTGCGCACCCACCGTGACGTCACTCCAGCCAGGCATAGTTTCATAAACTGGTGTGATCGCGTCAAAATCATCGGCATGGGTGGGGATACCAGCGTCGCTGCCATCACTATTTTTATAGCCTACGCAGAGTTTGACTTCATCTAACCCATCCAGTACATCTAGCTTGGTCAAGCAGATGCCTGAGATACTGTTTATCAACACTGCCTGACGCAGCGCAACCGCATCAAACCAACCACAGCGGCGCTCGCGACCCGTTGTGGTGCCAAACTCATGGCCTTTTTCACCGAGGTATTTGCCGATTTCACAGTGCAGTTCCGTCGGGAATGGTCCGGAGCCGACACGGGTGGTGTAGGCCTTGGTGATACCCAAAATATAATCTATGTAGAGCGGCCCAAAGCCAGTACCCGTTGCGGCACCGCCAGCGGTGGTGTTGGATGAGGTGACGAAAGGATAGGTGCCGTGATCGATATCCAGCAGCGAGCCCTGAGCTCCTTCAAAGAGAATATCGGCACCCGCTTGACGCGCATCGTGGAGAATCTTGGTGACATCGGCCTTCATTGGCAGCAGTGCTGCAGCCCACTCTTTCGCTTCAGCGAGGGTGGCTGCGTAATCGACCGGGTCAGTTTTATAGTATTCAGTGAGGGCAAAATTGTGGTAGTCGACAATCTCTTTTAACTTAACCGCAAAGCGCTCCATATTGGCGAGATCACCAAGGCGCAGTGCGCGGCGTGCCACTTTATCTTCGTAGGCCGGACCAATGCCACGGCCAGTAGTACCAATTTTTGCATTGCCGCGTGCCGCTTCGCGCGCCTGATCAAGTGCGATATGGTAGCGCAATATCAGTGGGCATGAACCTGAAACCTTGAGCCGCTCACGTACTTCAATTCCGCGCTCTTCAAGCATGGCAATTTCTTTCAGCAGGGCATCGGGCGCAACGACAACACCATTGCCGATCACACAGGTAACATGATCGCGCAAAATACCCGAGGGAATAAGATGCAGAGCCGTCTTCTTGCCATCGATGACCAGTGTGTGACCGGCATTGTGGCCACCTTGAAAGCGGGCCACGACAGTTGCTTTATCGGTTAATAAATCAACGATTTTACCCTTGCCTTCGTCCCCCCACTGGGAACCAAGAATAACGACATTTCTACCCATAATAATGCTTGCTCAAAAAAGTTTAGGCGACATAACGTTTAACGCTAGGCCAGCTTTTGAATAATCCACTGACCCTCTTGCTCAACCAGCAAGCGATCACAATTTACTTCGTTACAGTCAAACTGCTGCCTCTCAAATCCCTGCACAACCCGATTACCCTGACTGCGCAACAGGTCGACTTGCTCTGCCAGATTCTGATTACCGGTAAACGGCACAAATATACCGGGCACAGCCGAATAGTCATTGACGCTTTGGCTGACGAGAGATTTTAGGTTACAGGCAAATCCCGTTGCCGGACGGGATCGGCCAAAGGCTTCCCCGACATGATCATAGCGCCCGCCATTACCCAGTGCCTTTCCATAGCCCTGCACATAGGCGGCAAAGACGACGCCGGTGTGATAGTGGTAACCAGGTAATTCGCCGAGATCGAGGTAGATCGTCACATTGCGATTAGCAATGCGCGCGACAATCTCTTCCAGCTGCGCTATTGCCGCCAATACTGCAGTCGGAGCACCGGCCAGTTTTTCACTGGCAGCGGCCAACACCTCAATACTGCCCGTGAGACTGGGTAGCACAGTTAACCAACCGGCTAGTTGCGGATCGCGGATATTAGATTCAATCCACTGACCGAGTTCGCGCGTCGCTTTGCGCTGAACCAAATCGAACAGTTCGGATTCGCTATCGGCACTAAGACCGGCATCGGCCAAGAGACCACGGAAGATATCGACATGACCTAAATCGAGGTGCACATTTTCAACACCCGCCGTTCTTAAGCTTTGCAGAAACAGTTCAATCACTTCGATATCGGCTGCCAGAGTGGCTTCACCAAACAGCTCGACACCAACAGAGATCGGCGTGCGCGATTCCAATGGACCGCGCGGGCGAGTATGCAAAACGGTTCCGGCATAACAGAGCCTACTCGGGCCTTCTCTGCGCAAGCTGTGGGCATCCATTCTCGCAACCTGAGGCGTAATGTCGGCCCGAATCCCCATCATTCGCCCACTTAATTGGTCGGTGATGCGAAAGGTCATCAAGTCAAGATCGGAGCCAGAGCCACTGAGCAGGGAATCGGTGAATTCGACCATCGGTGGAATCACCAGGTCATAGCCCCAGTTATTGTAAAGATCTAAAAGCTGGCGACGCAGATACTCAACACCCTGAGCGCGCTCTGGAAGCACCTCATCGACACCGTCTGGCAATAACCAACGATCTGCAATTGTCATGAATGTTATTTCAACCTCTAGCTTTTAAACTCTACTACTGTGAAACAATCAGATTGTGACGCGGCAAAAGCGGCCTGTTTCAGCGCAAGAAAAACAGCGCTACAGCACCAATTGTCATACTTAAAAAGCCTATTCGACGCATGCTCCGGTCATCGACCGTGGCAATAAGCTGAACCATGTTGCGCCACCTTGCTGGCGACAAAAAGGGCATTATTCCCTCCAACACTAGCATCAGACAAATCGCTGTACCAATATCTTTAAGCACAATGAACTACTCCAAAATCGGCACAAAAAAACCGGGACGGGCCCGGTTTTTAAATTTTAGCAAAGTCGCCAACAATGTGGCAGGAGTTTTTACATTAATTAGGCTAATAACCGGCACAGGACCGATTATTTGCCATCTTGGTTTTGTAAGTACTTAAAGAAGTCACTGTCTGGTGCTACCAGCATAATGTCGCCTTTATTGGAAAAAGAGTTCTTGTAAGCATTGATACTGCGAACAAAAGAGTAGAACTCAGGATCTTTCTGATAAGCGGTGGCGTAAATACCTGCAGCCTCAGCATCCCCAGTACCGCGCAATTGTTCCGCGTCGCGATAGGCGTTGGCGAGTTCAATCGTTCGCTCACGATCTGCCGAGGCACGAATTCGCTCAGCCCTCTCTTTACCGGTGGAGCGCAGCTCAGTCGCTTCTTTCTCACGCTCAGCAGTCATACGCCTAAATACCTGACTACTGACTTCCTGAGGCAGATCGATTCGCTTAACTCGCACATCGACGACTTCAATACCCAAGCTGCCGAGTACCGACTCATTCAAATCGAAAGTGATATCCTCCATCAGTGCGTCGCGTTCACCAGAGACCACTTCATGCAGCGTGCGAGTACCAAACTGATTGCGCAGGCCGTTGTTGACACGATTAGCCAGACGGTTATGCGCCACTGTTTCAACTCCACCAGTCGCTTTGTAGTAAGTCTCAACATTGGCAATACGCCATTTTGCATAGGAATCAACAATTAAGCGTTTCTTCTCAACCGTGAAAAAACTAGCTGGCTGCGCATCCACCGTTAAAATACGTGCATCGAATAGACGCACATCGTCTGCCAACGGTATTTTGATATGCAGACCTGGCTGAATATCAGCTTCAACTAAACGTCCAAACCTCAGCTTTACACCGCGCTCCGTTTCACTCACCACATAGAGGGTGCTGCTGGCCGCGATTAACAAAACACCGAGGATGATTACCGACTTTAATACATTACTCATCGTCTTCTCTCCATTGATGTCGGCTCGACATTGCGCTGTAGCTTTTCAAGAACCTGATTGGTAATTCGATCAATCATTTGACCATTGCTTTCATCAGATCGTAATTTCGATTGACTACCCTCTTGAATCAACTTGTCGAGCGGCAGATAAAGCATATTGTTGCCACTTTCCGTGTCGACCAGAATCTTGGTGCTGTTCATCATCACCTGCTCAACGGCGTCGATATAAAGTCGCTCTCGAGTCACCTTTGGTGCTTTCGAGTATTCGGCCAAAAGGTTGGTAAAGCGCTGCGCCTCACCTTCCGCTTTGGAGACAACCTGAGACTTATAAGCGCCTGCTTCTTCACGCATACGCTGAGCTGCACCACGCGCTTCAGGAATAATACCATTGGAGTAGGATTGCGCTTCGTTAACCAATCTCTCGAGATCTTCACGCGCCTTAATGACATCATCATAGGCCGCTTTAACCTCAGTCGGCGGACGCGCTTCTTCGATATTGATTTTGACCACATTGATGCCGCTGCCATAAGTATCGAGAAGATCCTGAAGCTTTTCAGCAGTAGACAGGGCGATCTGCTCACGACCAGTAGAAATGACGCCATCCAGACCGGTACTGCCGACGACATGGCGCAGCGCGCTATCCGTGGCATGCTTGAGACTGATCTCTGGATCGCGAATATTGAGCACAAAACCCTTGGCATCAATAATGTTGTACTGAACCGTCAATGAAATCTCGACAATATTTTCATCCTGAGTCAGCATCAATCCACGCGCAGAATATTGTCGCTCTTCTGTTACTCGCACGGTATAGACCGAGTCAATCAACTTGGGATTCCAATGTAAACCCGAACCCACAGTGTCATGATATTTACCCAGCCGCAGCACCACTGCTTGTTCTTTCTCATCGATCTGGTAAAAGCCCATCAAGCCCCACAGCACCAGCAGCACCGCAAAAACGATTGGGAGTATGTTTTTGCCCTCAGGCGCATTGGATCCGCCACCAAATCCGCTAAATTTTTTCTTCAGTAGATTAAATGCTTCGTCAAGATCTGGTGGACCATCGTTGCCGCGCTTGCCACCCCATGGGTCTTTACCGCCACCCGGTTCATTCCAGGCCATAATTGTTCTCCAAATTAAGTAATGTCTTACCAGCGACTAAGATATTTTAGCCGCGGCCCAAGTCTAAAGCCTTTGCCTGCAAGTAGCTACAGTGCGATCAAATCCTTTAAATTCAACCCTGAACTCTTGAGCAGACGCAAAAAATCAACCTCGGGAAGCTTGACCTCGAGGTTTATTCGCCCGTTTTCATCTACCTGCTCATTTAATACGGCTTTGTGGCTGTAAAGGGATGCCCGCAATGCTCCCTGAGCTGGCAATAACTGCAATGTTTTATGAACAAATTGTCCGGGTAACCGTTCTGCGACTGCCTGAAGAAGCAAATCAAGGCCTTGATTATTTAATGCCGACAACCAAACCGCAACTGGCTGACCCTCCGCGTTGCGATCAATTCGCACCACGCCATCATCAAGCAGATCAACTTTGTTATAAACCATAAGGGTCGGCAGTTTGTGCGCATCAATTTCTTTAAGCACTTCTTCGACGCGCTTGATATTGGTGGCGCGATCTTCCGCTGCCGCATCAACCACATGCAATAGCAGGGTTGCGTTGGCCGCCTCTTCCAATGTAGCGCGGAATGCATCAACCAACCGGTGGGGCAAATGACTAATAAAACCCACAGTGTCGGCAAAAATAACCTGACCTTGCTCGGGAATATCCAGCTTGCGCATGGTTGGATCAAGGGTAGCAAACAGCTGATTAGCGACAAATACATCAGACTGAGTCAGTGTGTTAAATAGCGTCGATTTACCCGCATTGGTATACCCCACCAAAGACACTGCTGGCACATCCGCTCGCACTCTGGCGCGGCGTCCTTGGGCGCGCTGCTTGCGTACTTTTAACAACCGGCCCTGAATCGTTTTAATTCGTTCCCGCACCATACGACGGTCAGATTCGAGCTGAGTTTCACCTGGACCGCGCAGACCAATACCGCCCTTCTGGCGCTCAAGGTGAGTCCAACCGCGAACAAGACGTGTGGATAGATGCTGAAGTTGCGCCAATTCGACCTGAAGCTTGCCTTCGTGGGTACGCGCTCGCTGGGCAAAAATATCGAGAATTAGACCGGTCCGATCCAGCACCCGACATTTGAGTTCAGCCTCAATATTGCGCTCTTGGCTAGGTGATAAATTGTGATTGAAGATTACCAGCTCGGCACCATGGCTATTGACTGCGGCGGCAATTTCTTCCAGCTTGCCAGTACCAACAAACAATTTGGCGTGCGGTGAGGTTCGCGACCCAGTCATAAATTGCACTGGATCGCCGCCCGCAGATAACACTAATTCTTCAAACTCTCGTGGATCTTCAGGTTCGGACTCGCTATTCAATTTCAGATGAACAAGAACCGCTCGCTCGCCAAATTCTGGTCGTTCAAAAAATAAGGTCACGCTAGTTAATAATCGTCAGCGTAATTTCCACCATCATTGTCAAAACCACCCTGACCAGGTGTTCCGGCCGCACCGGTGATTGGCAGCTTAACCACACGTGAAGGAACGATTGTTGATATGGCGTGTTTGTAGACCATCTGGCTGACGGTATTTTTCAGCAGTACCACAAACTGATCAAATGACTCTACCTGTCCCTGTAGTTTGATTCCATTAACGAGAAAAATGGAAACCGGGATGCGTTCTTTCCTTAACACATTAAGAAAAGGGTCTTGTAAGTTATGCCCTTTTGACATTTATACTTCTCCTTATAAGATTACATAACACTGCAATTCTTGCAGTAAAAAGCAGATCAAACTCGATCTGCAACGATGTCAGCTGACTCCATCATAATTTTCCGTCTGCTGGGTATATATGGGTGCTGAAGCCAGTTTTTTCAAGGCCACGTCTACCAGTTTAGCAACAGATAATAGACCTGTCTCATTATCTACCTCTATTTCACAACTGGCCGGCCAGTTTCTCAGCCAAGTAATCTGCCTTTTCGCCAATTGCCGCGTTGCCGCAATACCCTTTTCAACTGCGTCCTCGAGACTGCACCGCCCCTCCAGATACTGCCATATTTGTCGATAGCCAACCGATCGAATGGCAGGTAGATTTTCATCCAGATCTCCGCGCTGAAAAAGCATCCGCACTTCCGCTTCCAGCCCGTCCATGATCATTTGATGAAACCTAGTCTCTATACGGTCATGCAGCAGTTTTCGATTTTTCGGCAGCAATACAATTTGCTTGATTGCATAAATTTCTGCGAGACCGCCAAGATTTCGTTGTCGGCGCAGTACTGACATAGGTACACCGCTTATTCTATACACCTCAAGCGCTCGCTGAATACGTTGCGAATGATTGGGGTGCAAACTGGCCGCCGTCTCTGGATCCACCGCGCGCAATTGCTCATGAACCGTCGCCCAGCCAAGCTTGTCGGCTTGCTCTTGTATCTCGGCACGAATCTCGGCGTTGGCGGAAGGCATGTTAGACAACCCTTCAAGAAGCGCTTTAAAATAAAGCATGGTGCCGCCGACCAGCAGAGGAATCTTGCCTCTGGCGGTGATCTCCCGCATTTCTTGAGAAGCATCGGCAATAAAATCAGCCGCCGAGTAACTCTCTAGGGGGTCTCGAATATCAATCAGCCGGTGAGGGGCTACTTTCAGGGTTGCCTTGTTGGGCTTGGCGCTACCGATATCCAGCTGACGATAGACCTGAGCTGAATCGACATTAATCAGCTCAACAGGCAGATGTTGTTGCAACGCAATCGCCAGATCGGTCTTACCGCTGGCTGTCGGTCCCATGATAAAAATCGCCTGCGGTCGCTCTGAACTGGTCACCCCCTCAGCGCCCTCTTAAAAACAGTTTGTCGAGCTGATCAAGCGTCAACTGCGACCAGGTGGGCCGTCCATGATTACACTGACCGCTGCGCTCGGTCGCTTCCATATCGCGGAGCAAGGCATTCATCTCTGGAATACTGAGCTTGCGATTGGCGCGCACTGAGCCATGGCAGGCCATGGTCGAGAGTATTTCATTGATATGGTCTCTGATGCGCTCAGAGTTGCCATGCTCGAGCAGGTCGGAGAGCACATCGCGCAATAGGGCTTCGACTTCTGATCCTCGCAGAATCGCCGGAATCTGTCTGACGATCACGCTCTCTGTGGCGGCCCGTTCGACGACAAATCCCAATTTGGTAAATACATCATTATGCTGCTCGGCGGCATCCGCTTCGCGCTGACTGACGGCGAGACTTTCCGGCACCAGCAGTGGCTGAGAAATCAACCCATGGTCATCAAATGCACCCTTCATACGCTCATAGGTAATCCGTTCGTGAGCGGCGTGCATATCGACAATAATTAACCCTTGGCTGTTCTCGGCGAGAACATAAATGCCTTTTAATTGGGCAATGGCATAACCCAGCGGTGGAATATCCTGCCGCTCACCCTGCTCATCGGCAGCTTCGGGGAGATTGATGCCGCTAGTCGAGTAAAGGCTCTGATAGTTTTGCATCGACGGACGTGAACCCGACATAGATCCAGCGGAGCCCGCTCCCAAATGCGATTGAGCGGAAAACTGCATCGCCGGCTGCCATTGCGGCGCCGCTTGCCAATCGGG
>JAFMBY010000091.1 GCA_017858135.1 Porticoccaceae bacterium
AGTCGATATCAAAGTCTTCAATATCTAACGCGTCTAGATCAAGGTCATCTGCATCCAGGTCTTCTAACTTAACCTCTTCCAACTCAAGGTCGGCTAGCTCAGGGCTGTCAGTGGGCTCAGGGCTGTCATTTGGCTCAGGGCTGTCAGTGGGCTCAGGGCTGTCAGTGGGCTCAGGGCTGTCTATCTCGCGAAGCTCAGGGCTGTCCGTTAGCTCAGGGCTGTCCTCTTCATCATCTAAGTCCAGCTCGGCGGCATCTTGCTCAAGCGATGTAATCGCTTCATTTTGCGGCCCGGCAATAATCGCTGCCATGTCGATCGCCGCACTGTCCTCTGTCAGCAGAATCTCTTCATACAGCTCACTGAGTTCATCTTTGCGCCCCTCGCGGAACAGTATTTCCATCAGTTTTAGCCGCGATGAGGCATCCGCTGGATTTTTACTGCGCGCCTCTTCGAGGACATCAATCGCCTGACTAACATTCCCCAGCGAGAGGAACACCTCAGCCTCGGCGACTGCCTCCACCATCATGTCAAAAATTTCACTGCTAACCGTTTCTTCGACGCCGTCAAAAATATCGGTATCGGTCTCATCAAAAAGATTGTCGTCGGGATCAAGCTCGAGATCCTCCAATTCGAGCAGACTTGCAGCATCACTCGGTTTGGTCGGTGACGTGTCACTGTCGGCTTCGTACCCTGTTACCGGTAGCTCATCCAACTCTTCTGCATCACGCCGTATTGATGACCTGCGCACCAGCAAAACCAACAGCAACACGACAATCGTAATCACAGCGGCCCAGACATAAACTGGAACAGAAAGCAGCGTTGCGGTGAAATAACTATCGTCGCTTGGCGCGGCAGGCACAGTCGGCTCGACCTCAACTTTTGGCGCCTGAGTCACCATCTCCGCCATGGTCGCAACCTGCGCCTCCAGCAGTAACATACGCTCGCGCAGCTCAGCATTCTCACGCTGAACCTTGTTCATTTCATCGTTGGCTATGGCCAACTCGGAAGACAGCTGCAACAGGCCATCGCTTGCCGGCACGGCGGCCTCAGACAACGACTCATTGGCCACCCCGCTGTCAAACTCAGGACTCTGTTCCAGCGCAGACACCAGTTCCAAACGACCATCGTCCGGCTCGAAGACGACAGGCACCAGTTCGTCGCTGCCATTAGCAAAAGCCTCAACACCCTGCTCGGCAACTGATGCTGCAGCAATGTCGGTCAGCGACGGTCGCAAACCAATCTGCAACGCAACCATGCCACCCACTTGATCACGAATCTCGGCTGTAGAAGGAAGCCGCAGCACTGAGCCCTCCATCAGCCGATTGGCGTCGCCATCGGCAAAAGCCCGCGAATTTTGCTGGTAAAGAGAATCCATCGTTTGCAGAATCGTCGCGCCTCTGGGACGCAAACGCTTGGCGACATTCCACAGGGTGTCACCGACTATCACGCGATGTTGATCACCCGACAGCGGGTCGAGATCAGCCTCAGCTGCGCCTGCTGCCGACGACTGCGAACTGACTGGCGGTGCGACCTGTAGCGCGGATGATTGATCTTGGCTGTAGATGGGCAAATCCAGCAACAGAGTGTATTCGCGCATCACCCGGCCTTCGGGCCATTGCAACTGAACCAGCACATTCAGATAAGGCGAAACCACCGGCTGTTCGGTGACAATATTGATAATGCGTTGATTGGCGCCATCACGGCTCAGCGAAAACTGCAGCTGATTGAGAAAGAAATCCCGAGTCACTCCCGCCCGCTCAAACGCTTCGGGAGAGGCCAGTGAAACCAATAACTGATTATCGTCGAGCTCAACGGCATTGAGAACCTGAATAGTCGCGTCGAGAGGCTCATTGAGGGACGAACTGACAGTAATCTCACCCAACCCCACAGCGTGGGTTAAGGGCACCGCAACCAGTGCCGACAAGATCAATGCACTGACTAAAGTTGCCAGCCTACGACCACATTTCTTATCTTTATTATCGTTACTGCTAACCTTTCGTATAAAAAGCACTGACCACTTCCGGGTTGTCATAACAGAGTTCCTATTGAAGACCTTTTAAACAGGGCTTTACAGTAAATGTTTACCGGCTAACCTGCAATCTCTCGCAATGTTACCCATCCCTAAGTCTTAGCACATTAGCGCCGATCTTACTGCTCGATAACGATCCTCAGCATACGCCGCAACGGTTCAGCCGCACCCCAAAGAAGTTGATCACCGACCGTAAAGGCCGACAAATATTGCTCACCCATATTCATCTTACGCAACCGACCCACCGGAACATCCAAACCACCAGTCACTGCCGCAGGGGTCAAATATTTAACCGAAGAATCCTTATCATTGCCAATAACCTTAGCCCATTGATTAGACTCAGCCAGCATAGATTCAATTTCATCCAGTGGCACATCCTGAGTTAACTTAATCGTCAACGCCTGACTGTGGCAGCGCATAGAACCAATCCGCACACAGAGTCCATCCAACGGAATCGGATTGCCCTGACGATTCAAAATCTTATTGGTCTCCGCCTGATTCTTCCACTCCTCACGGCTCTGGCCATTCTCCAGCTGCGAATCAATATAAGGCAACAGACTGCCCGCCAGCGGATAATCCCAGTTATCCACCGGAAAACTATCGCTACGCAATGTTTCAGTCACCTGACGATCAATATCCAAAATCGCAGAACCAGGGTTAGCCAACGCATCCGCCACAGAACCTTTAATCACCCCCATCTGATTAATCAACTCACGCATATTCTGCGCACCAGCACCAGACGCCGCCTGATAGGTCATAGACGACGCCCATTCCACCAGATTGGCATTAAACAGACCGCCAAGAGACATCAACATCAGGCTGACAGTGCAGTTACCGCCAATAAAGTCCTTAACCCCATTCGCCAAACCGTCTTTCACCACATTCATATTCACCGGATCAAGAACAATAATCGAGCTGTCTTCCATCCGCAGCGCCGAAGCCGCATCAATCCAATAGCCATCCCAGCCCGCCTTACGCAGCTGCGGATAAACCTCTTTCGTGTAATCACCACCCTGGCAAGTAACAATAATATCCATCTGCTGAAGCGCCTCAATATCAAAAGCACTTTTTAACAACGGAATCTCAACACCCACATCAGGGCCAGCCTGGCCAGCCTGAGACGTCGTAAAGAAAATTGGCTCAACCTGGGCGAAGTCATTTTCTTCGCGCATTCGTTCCATCAGCACAGAACCAACCATGCCACGCCAACCAATAAATCCTGTTTTTTTCATTTATCTAACTCTCTTAAATTTAATTAATTCTGGAAATCTTTGTCTTAAAAAACGTTTCATGGTGCAAACCAAACTCGAGGCTAGCATTCATATTGCTGACACGCCGTAAATACATCCATGTAGGCTCCGCGTCAGCGTCCATGCTGACGAGGGTCAGCAATATAAACACCAGCCTCAAGCCATCAAGTCAGTGCCTCAATCAAGTAACAAAAACCTCGCTAGGACTTGCAGCGAAGCCATGTTGACCCTTTGCGATCAATCAGGGCCCGCTTATGGATTGGTTATTTTCAGATTGAGAGAGCGCCCTGCCTGAGCGAAGCGAGTTGCGCGAACGCTGAAAATACTCAACTCATGGGCGATGCACATGGATGTGCGAGTGTCGCGGGAGGCAGGACGCCGGGAGCGACCCCGATCGTAAAGGGTTCCCATGACTGCGCCCACACCAAACCCTAAAGCGCCGCTACCACCGCATCACCCATCTCAACCGTACCAACTCGAGTCATACCCTCAGTGAAGATATCCCCAGTCCGCAACCCCTGATCCAGCACATCACTAACCGCCTTCTCAATCGCCTCCGCCGCCACAACCGCATCCAACGAATACCGCAACATCATCGCCACCGACAAAATAGTCGCTAACGGATTCGCCACCCCCTGCCCCGCAATATCCGGTGCCGAACCATGGCAAGGCTCATACATACCGCCACCATCTTTATCCAAAGAAGCCGAAGGCAACATACCAATAGACCCCGTTAACATCGCCGCCGTATCCGACAAAATATCGCCAAACATATTCCCAGTCACCACAACATCAAACTGCTTAGGCTCCTTCACCAACTGCATCGCCGCATTATCAACATACATATGGCTCAGCTCCACCTCAGGGTAGTCCGCCGCCATCTCAGTCATCACCTCGCGCCACAGAATCGTCGCCTCCAACACATTCGACTTATCCACAGAGCAAAGACGCTTACCACGCACCATTGCCGCTTCAAAGGCCATACGACCAATGCGACGAATCTCAGACTCACTGTATTTATAGGTGTTGTAACCCTCACGCTCGCCATTCTCCAGAGTACGAATACCCCGCGGCTCACCAAAGTAAATACCGCCCACCAACTCACGGACAATCAAAATATCCAAACCCGAGACAAACTCAGGCTTAAGTGAAGACGCATGCGCCAACTGCGGATACATAATCGCCGGACGTAAATTACCAAACAGCTCCAACTCAGAGCGAATGGTTAACAAACCCTTCTCCGGACGCAGATGACGTTCAACATCATCCCACTGGGGACCACCCACAGCGCCCAACAGAATCGCATCAGCGGCACGAGCTTTATCCAACGTCTCCTTGGGGCAAGGCTCACCCACCGCATCTAATGCGGCGCCACCCAAGTGGGCATAATCGAGCTCAATACCCAGAGCAAACTGGTTATTAACCATCTCAAGCACTTTCACCGCTTCAGCAATAATCTCTGGGCCAATATTGTCGCCGGGTAACACCAATACTTTCTTCATACTATTAACCATTATTTAATCGCCCCAAATACCCAAGGATGCTGAGCCGCACGCTCAGTCTCATACTGTTTAATCGCATCGGCTTCTTTTAGCGTCAAACCAATCTCGTCCAAACCGTTTAACAGGCACTCTTTACGAAACTCATCCAATTCAAAGCTAAACACGTGGCCAGAATCTGTAGTGACTGTTTGTGAAGGCAAATCAACCGTTAACTGATAACCCTCCTCAGCCTCCATCTCCTTAAACAGCACATCAACCTGCTCTTCAGTCAAAATCACCGGCAGCAAACCATTCTTAAAACAGTTGTTATAAAAGATATCCGCATAGCTCGGCGCAATCACCGCATTAAAGCCGTAATCCTCCAATGCCCAAGGGGCATGTTCACGGCTGGAGCCGCAACCAAAGTTCTTCCGCGCCAATAATATAGAAGCACCTTTATAGCGGGGGAAATTCAACGGAAAATCTTCCTTAAGCGGACGATTACTGCAATCGGCCCCGGGCTGCCCCTCATCCTGATAACGCAACTCATCGAATAAGTTGGGCCCAAAGCCACTGCGTTTAATCGACTTCAAAAACTGCTTGGGAATAATCATATCCGTGTCAACATTGGCACGGTCCATAGGGCCGACCAAACCACGGTGTGTAGTAAATGCTTTCATTATTGATCACCTCCTACAAATGAACGGACATCGACAATATGACCCGCCACCGCAGCGGCCGCAGCCATCGCCGGACTCATCAAATGGGTACGGCCGCCATTGCCCTGACGCCCTTCAAAGTTACGGTTCGAGGTAGAAGCACAGTGCTCACCCGCCCCCAACTTATCCGCGTTCATCGCCAGACACATAGAACAGCCCGGCTCACGCCAATCCATACCCGCTGCGATAAAAATCTTATCCAGCCCTTCGGCTTCCGCCTGCGCCTTAACCATCTGAGAACCCGGCACAATCAATACCTGCTTAACCGAACTGGCGACTTGACGACCTTTAGCCACAGCCGCCGCCGCGCGCATATCTTCAATACGCGAATTAGTACAGGAACCAATAAACACACGATCGACATAAATAGACGTAAGCGCCTGGCCACCCTCAAGACCCATATACTCCAGAGCGCGCTCCAACCCTTTGCGTTTCTCTTCATTGGGCTGCTGATCTAATGTGGGCACCGACTCTGTTACCGCCGCCACCATCTCAGGGGATGTGCCCCAGGTCACCTGAGGGGCTATATCATCGGCATGCAACTCAACTTCAGTATCAAATACCGCATCCTCATCACTAACTAGACCATTCCAGTATTCAACCGCTTGGTCCCACATCTCACCTTTGGGCACAAACTGACGTCCCTTACAGTAATCAATCGTCTTCTGATCCACCGCCACCATACCCACGCGAGCACCCGCCTCAATCGCCATATTGCAGACCGTCATACGACCCTCAATCGACATATCGCGAAATACTGAACCGGCAAACTCAATGGCATGCTCATTACCACCGGCAGTACCAATCTTGCCAATAATCGCCAACACCACATCTTTAGGGGTAACACCAGCGCCCACTGTGCCGTTCACCGTCACCCGCATATTCTTCATCTTCTTGGCCACCAAGCACTGAGTGGCCAATACATGCTCAACCTCAGAGGTACCAATACCATGAGCCAGACAGGCCAATGCTCCATGAGTCGCGGTATGGGAATCACCACAGACCACCGTCATACCCGGCATAGTCGCGCCCAGCTCGGGGCCCATCACATGGACAATGCCCTGGCCCATCTCATTGATCTTAAATTCTTTAATGCCGTAAAGGTCGCAGTTATCATCCAGCGTCTGCACCTGAATGCGCGACACCTCATCGGCCATGCCGGCAACACCAGCATCACGCTCGGCTTTATCCGTCGAGATATTGTGATCAGGGGTGGCGATATTGGTATCCAGACGCCACGGCTTGCGATCAGCCAGACGCAGGCCCTCAAAGGCCTGAGGCGAGGTCACCTCATGAATCACGTGGCGATCAATATAGATCAGCGATGATCCATCGCTGTTTTGCTTAACAAGGTGGCTATCCCACAACTTGTCGTAAAGTGTTCTTCCAGTCATCACAGTCTCCCAGACATGTTTTTTTAACATTGCAGCCATAGTAGGCTTGCCTTATGATGAAAGAAATTCATATTTAGAATAAATATAATTCCCTGCAGGAATGCATTAAGCGTTGAGTTAAAAGAACACAGAGATCCAAAGCCATGGACAACCAAAATTTAAAAGCCTTTATCACCGTCGCCAACTGCGGATCATTCTCAGAAGCTGCCGATCGACTCTACCTAACACAATCTGCTATCAGCAAGCGTATCGCTCTGCTAGAGCAGCAAATAGGCAAAAAACTCTTCGATAGAATCGCCAGACAGATCTCTTTAACTGAAGCCGGAAAAGAACTACTCCCCAGAGCAAAGCGCATCCTGCAAGAATATGAAAACGCCCTGCAAGCCATTAATGACCTCTCCGGCGATGCCAGTGGCACACTAAGATTAGCTATCAGTCACCACCTGGGACTCCATCGCCTGCCTCCAATCCTCAAACAGTATGCCCAGCAATATCCTGACGTCAGCTTGGATATTGAATTTATGGATTCAGAAAAAGCCTATGAACAGGTGCTCCACGGCCAATCAGAAGTGGCCGTGATAACTCTGGCCCTAGAAAGCCACCACAATATCAACAGTAAAAAGATATGGAATGACCCATTGCGGTTTATCTGTGCGCAGGATCATCCATTGGCAGAGCTGAAAAAGCCGGCACTTAAAAATCTTGCCGAATATCCGATTATTTTGCCTGGCTTGAATACCTATACCGGGCGGATTATCCAGAATTTATTTCAGAAGGAAGGAATACCCTTAAAGGCACCTATGTCGACCAACTATTTGGAGACTATAAGTACTATGGTTGAAATTGGGCTGGGGTGGAGCGTACTGCCAGAGACTCTGGTCCGAGACCTGCATGTGATGCCGTTTAAGAAGATTAAGATTGAGCGGGAGCTTGGGTATATTCACCATACTAAGAGGAGTCTATCGAATGCGGCGGTGGCGTTTTTGGGGTTGTTGGATAACACCGATAACCTATAAATTATCACAACCTCGGAAAGTAAGCGGGGGGTTAATGCGCACGGTAAAGGCGGTGCCGACGGCGACGCTTAGGGTCAGTGCGGTGCCGAGGCTAGTGGTGGCTTACCAGCTATTGGTGAACAGATGCCTAAACTGGCAGCGCAGGTTGGCAAGCAGGCCTTTGGGGCGTTGGCTTTCGGGCAGTGGGAATGACAGTTCGGTAAGCAGGTTGGCTTTGTGCCAGTATTGGGTTAGGTGTTTGAGCTGTTCTTTATGGGCGGGGCTGCGTTGCATCCAGGCTTTGAGTTCGACTAGCTCTGTAGGGGTGGGCGCGCGATCGCTATCGAGTCGCACTAGCCAGTCTGCGGCTTGCTGCCTGATATCTTCTGCTGGGGTCAGTCTGTGGATATTATCCATGCCGTTGCTCTGCCCTTTCATCGCTCTGTTTGTTGTCGTTTTCACCGTTGGTGCGCTGATCTATAAAGTTAGCGCAGTCTCTTATGCCTTTTGATATATGTTTTTCGACGGTACTGATGGAGATACCCAGTTCCGCTGATATGTCTTTGTGGCTCATGCCATGCACTTTGCGCATCAAAAATACTCGCCTGCACTGGGGCGGAAGCTGTGCCACTGCTTCGCAGTGTATGCCGATGAGTTCTTCGGCCATTACTTGGTCTTCGGCTGAGTGCTCTAACCATACAACAGCCGACTCGTCGATATCCGCTATATAGTCGATGATCTGATGGGACTTTTTAGTCAGTTCTGTGATCGCGACATTGTGGGCGATGCGGAATAAGAACGACTTGGGTTGTTCGATGGGCTTGCCCTTTTCGGCGCGGTAGGCGCGCATAAAGGCTTCTTGGGCGACGTCGTCTATATCTTGGGGGCGCTGAACAAAGCGCGAGATAAAACGCCGCAGTGCGCCCTGGTGTTTCTGAAAAGCGTTGAGTACGTCACTGCCCTGGTTAGCTGTGTTTTGGTGTTCACGGCTTGGAGTCTCGGGGCTTTGATACTCTGGGCTTTGGTTACTGCGCGGCCTGTTGGGTGGATTGCTGGTGGCCTTTTTCGATGTGAATGAGGTTGTTGAGTCTAGATTGGTAATTTTGTCTG
>JAFMBY010000092.1 GCA_017858135.1 Porticoccaceae bacterium
ACCTTGTCTTCGCTGCGCTTTTGCTGCAGCAGTGAGATCGGCGTCTCTTCATCTGGCTCATGCCAGAAGTCTTCATTTTCCAAGGGCAGATGTTGCGTATTGCTCTTGCGGCGCAGCATATCGATGCGACAGTTGCGCGCGACGGTATAAATCCAAGTCGTTGCCGAGGCTTTCTCAGCGTTGTAACCAGCCGCTTTTTGCCAGACCTTGATCATCACCTCTTGAACTAAGTCATCGCCGAGACCCGGAAACCAGCCCTCGTTGCGGCTGGCATGGGCAAAGCCTTTTAAAAGCGGGCCAAAATGGCGGAAAAGTTTAGCAAAGGCCTGACGATCACGATCCTGTCCGACGCAGATCAGCAATTGACTCCACTGATCAGAGCGTTTTTCTGACGACTTCAAGACAGCCACGCGATCCACATGATTTCCCTGATTTACTGAATTTAGTGTTTTTGCTTGCAACATGCTCTTTCGGCTCTCCGCTAGAATAACATCTTTACGACAAATTCTGCTGATTGGATTAGATAGCGGATGTCTTTTTCCATTCTGATATAATGCCGCAACGGAGACGCTTTAGAACAATGAGCCGTCCATAAAAATCTAAATAGTAAACATACTTCTCGCTCTGATATTATTGCGGCGATTACGTTTTTGGGATTATCAAATTGAAAAAAATTCTTTTGCCACTCGGTGTTCTGGTGGCGGCAGCAGCAGTGTCTGTCGCCATAACGCTTGCTCGACCGGCACCGCTTAAACTCGAGTCTCCGGATACCGCTGTCGCGGTTAAAACGATGGTGCTGAACTCGCAGAGCGCTGATTTGCATGTTGTGTCTCAAGGCACTGTGGCGCCGCGCACCCGCACCAAACTGATCTCAGAAGTCTCTGGTGCCGTGTTGAGCGTGTCGCCACAATTTGTTGTCGGCGGTACTTTTAAAGCGGGAGATGTGTTGCTGCAATTGGATCCGACTGATTATGAAGTGGCTGTGCAGCGTGCTGAAGCCAGATTGATCAGTATGAATGCAAAGCATACCTTTGAGCAGGCGCGGGCAGCTCAGGCTCAAAAAGAGTGGGCTATGACCGGCCGTCCTGCCGATGAGGCACCTCTGTTAGCACTGCGCGAGCCCTATTTAGCCGAAGCTCATGCCAATGTGTTGCAGGCCGAGGCAGAGCTCAAACAGGCACAGTTAAAACTCGCACGCACCACAATCCGTGCGCCTTACCTGGGAATGGTTTCAGTTAAAACTGTGGATATCGGGCAGTACGTCACCGTGGCGGCGTCGCTCGGTGAAATTTTCGCCATCGATTATGCAGAAGTGCGCCTGCCGCTGACGGAAAAAGATCTCTCTAGAATTGAGCCACTGACACAGCACCAAGATGGTGCTCTACCAGATGTGCGTTTGAGTGCAACGGTTGCCGCTGAGCCAATTCAGTGGGCGGCAAAAATTGTCCGTTCGGAAGGCGTTGTCGATAGACTTAACCGCGCTCAGTATCTGGTTGCCCGAGTTGCCGACCCTTATAACGTGGCTGCCGAAACAGGCAGCGATATTCCTGCGCTGCTGATGGGCACCTTTGTGCGTGCCGACATCAGCGGCAAGACTATAGACAACGTCTTTGCTGTGCCGCGCCATGCGCTGCTCGAGGGCAATCGGGTACCGTTAATGGACAGTGATAATCGTCTGCGCCTGACGCCGGTTGAGGTTGCGTATAGCGATAAAGATTTTTACTACGTCATCAGCGGTCTGGAAGAGGGTGACGAAATTATAGTCAGCGCGCTGGGCGCGGCAATTGAAGGTATGCTGATCAAACCCGTCGGAAGTGCCAGCTAATGCAAACTAATAATAATGGTCTGATCGCTTGGTTTACCCAAAATCCTGTCGCCGCCAACTTGTTGATGGTATTTATTCTCTGCGCCGGTCTTCTGGCTGTTGGTGATCTCAGCAAAGAGATGTTTCCGCGTGGTGATAACGATTCGATTGAGGTGACTGCAGTCTATACCGGCGCGGCGCCGATCGAAGTGGAAAAGGCGGTTATCCTGCCGATGGAAGCGGCGCTTCAGGGGTTAAAAGGCATAAAGGAAATTAGGGCCAATGCCAGTCGTAATGTCGCCTATTTGAGGCTCGAGGTTGAACCCGGAGAAAATATTAATGAGTTGATGGCCGCTGTTGAAAACCGCATCGATAGTATTATCAATTTGCCTGATGATTTAGAAAAGCCAACTGTTAAGCGCATTGATAATTATGGCTGGGCACTCGGTGTTGCGGTCTCAGGTGAGATGGACGAGCGTACCCGCAAAGAGATGGGTCAGCAGATGTATGATGAGATTATGGAGCTGCCTGAGGTTAAGCGCGCGCAACTTTGGGGTGTGGATGACTATGAAATTTCGATTGAGGTCAAAGAAAGCAGGCTGCGTGAGTTCAATCTAACGCTAGCCGAGGTCGCGCAGGTACTGCGCAGCTCATCGCTAGATCTTCCTGCTGGGATGATCAAAGCGGCTAATGGTAATGTGCTGGTGCGAACTCAGGGCAAAGCCTACACCGGCGATGATTTTGCCGGTATCGTTATGCGCAGTCGTGAAGATGGCAGCCAGCTTTTGCTCTCCGATATTGCCACGATCAAAGATGCCTTTACCGAGTCACCCAGTCTGCTGCACTTTGACCGCGCAAAATCTTTTTCTGTGGGTATTTTTACGCTACCCGATCAGGACATTATTACGATTAGCAGCGCCGTTAAGCAGTACGTTGCAGAGAAAGGTCAGCGGCTGCCCGAAGGATTAACCATTCATACGTTTAATGATGATTCCTTTTATCTGCTTGGCCGCCTTGACATGATGATGGGAAATCTCGCTGCCGGTGCTATTTTAGTCGCCGTGGTGTTGGGCTTATTTCTCAATCTGCATGTGGCTGGTTGGGTTGTGATTGGTATTCCGGTCAGTTTTTTAGGTGCTATCTGGCTAATGCCAATCAATCCCTTCCCGGTGACAGTAAATGTATTAAGCCTATTTGCTTTTATTTTGGTGCTCGGGATTGTCGTCGATGATGCGATTGTTATTGGCGAGAGTGTGTACAGCGAGGCGAAGGATGAAGCTGACAAGGCGCTGGCACAGTCAGACGACAAAGACATGGTCTATGTTACGTCGGCTGCAACGGTAGTTGCTGGTGCCAAGCGTGTTGCGGTGCCGTCGACCATTGGTGTATTGACCACGGTGGCCGCTTTTGCGCCGCTGCTGTTTGTGGGTGGCGGTATCGCCGCAATGATGGAAGCCTTGGCGGTGGTGGTTGTTCTCTGCCTGTTATTTTCACTGGTAGAGTCAAAATTGATATTGCCAGCGCATTTGGTCGGGCTGAAATTCGGTGGCTCGAGTCAGCCGCGGAATATAGTCAGCGCCACTATCAAGCGTTGGCAGGAAGTGATTGATATCGGACTGACCCGCTTTGTTGAAGAGAAGTATCAGCCATTCCTAAAAAGATGTATGGAATATCGCTATGTCACGCTGTCGGCATTTATCGGTATATTGATGATTGCTATTTCGACATTGAGTGGTGGCATTGCGCGGTTTGAGTTTTTCCCTGATGTCCCCGGCGATGGCATCTATTCCGTCATAACTATGCAGGACGGCAGCTCGACTGAGAGTTTCAATGAAGCGCTATTAGCCAATGAAGAGGCAATCTATGCCGTTGACCGTGATTACCGCGCGGCCAACCCTGAACAGGACAGCCTGCTCGAGCACACTTTTTTTTGGAGCCAGTCGGATGTCTCTGCTAATTTCCGCGTACAGCTGACACCGGGGGAAAATCGCACCTTGACGGCAGTTGAGATTGAGAAATTATGGCGTGAGAAGGTTGGCAGCCTGCCCAATGTGCGCAAACAGGACTACTATTCGAGCACTAGCTCTGGCGGCGGTGCGAAAATAAGTTTGTCTCTCTATGGCCCTGACCCTGATCAACTCACCGAGGCCAGCGTCGCGTTGCAAAACAAGCTGGGTGAATATGACGGTGTGTTTGATATTTACAATTCTCAGGGCGTTGGTGGGCGTGAAATTCTGATTAGTCTCAAACCCTATGCCAGTCAGTTAGGTATCTCTCTTGCTGATGTTGGGCGTCAGGTACGCCAGGCTTTTTATGGTGAAGAGGTGCAGCGTCTGCAGCGCGGACCCCACAGTTTAAAGGTGATGGTGCGCTATCCGATTGAAGAGCGCAGCTCGATCGGCACACTGGAAGACATGCATATCCGTACCGCCACAGGTCAGGCTGTTGCGATCAGTGAAGTTGCCGATATTCGTCTGGGTCTTGGGCTGTCACAAATATCGCGCACGGATCGCAAGCGTGCGGTCACTATTACGGCTGATGCGGATCCGTCGAAAGTTCAAAGCAATGCGGTCATCTCCGATATCCGCAGCAACTTTATTCCTCAGCTGCTCAAAGACTATCCAACCGTCGAATTTGGCGTCTCGGGGTCAAGTCAGGACGAGGCAGAGTTGATCAGACGACTGCTGATTGCCGGTGCTGTATCGCTATTTTTGATTTACGGTCTACTTGCAGTGCCGCTGCGCTCTTATGTGCAACCACTGGTGATTATGTCGGTGATCCCGTTTGGCTTTATTGGCGCAGTGCTGGGTCATATTCTCTTTGATATGGCGATTAGCTCGTTGTCTATTGCCGGTTTGATTGCGCTCTCGGGGGTGGTGGTTAATGACAGTCTTATTCTTGTTGAGTTTGCCAACCGCGCACGAGCGTCTGAGGACTCCGATGAAAAAGCACTCTTGGCAGCAGGGAAGCGACGCTTCCGGGCAATTTTGTTGACCACTCTGACAACCTTCGTCGGCCTTCTGCCAATGCTGTTTGAAACGAGTATGCAGGCGCAATTCGTTATTCCGATGGCTCTGTCGCTAAGCTTCGGTATTTTGACAGCGACTGCTATCACGCTGATATTAATACCCTGTTTGTATTTGATCGTGCACGACTTTAAGCCGGCGGCAAAATCTGCTGCCGTTTCTCAGGCATAAAGCAGCGGCAGCAGTGATTCAGAGATTAACTTGATGCCCACCAGTGCGAGCAGTGAATAAGAGAGCCAATAAAAAAAGTCCTCTGTGACGCGTTGGTGGAGATAAACGCCAAGTCGGACGCCAATTGGGGCCAATGGCAGCAGCACCAGAGAGGTCAATAGGTGCTCGTTGGTGAGTTGTCCCAACCAGGCGTAGGGAATTAGTTTGGCGGCATTAATAAGGGTAAAAAATACCACTGACGTGCCGACCATCACGCTTTTATCCAGCCGCAGCGGCAGCAGATAAATGGACAGTGGCGGTCCTCCCGCGTGGGCGACAAAGCTGGTAAACCCGCTCACGCAGCCCCAGAGACGACCCTTTTTTGGAGAGGGGGCGGGTGAGGGCAGAGACCCCTTGGATAGATCGGTTTTGCGCCAGCGCTTAACGAAAAATTGCCCGCCAATATAGAGCGACAGCAGACCGATAATCAGACGAATGAATTGTGCACTCATCAGCTGAAAAGTCAGCGTGCCAATAATAATACCGACAATGGCGGCTGGCACCAGCGTCATTAAAATAGCTCGGTCGCAGTATTTGCGGTAGGTGGCGAGACTGACAAAATCCATGCATACCAAGATCGGTAGCATAATCGCTGCAGCGACACGGGGATCAATGGCCAGCGTCAGCAGCGGTACAGCCAGAGTGCCCAAGCCGCCGGCAAAGCCACCTTTCGACATGCCGGTGAGCAATACCACAATCGCGGCGAGCAGATAAAAAGACGGTTCGAAGAGAATTAGTGATGACATCATGGCGCGGACTTTACGTGAAAAAATCTTCGTTCGCTATGCCCACTGAGTTGGGCTATAAAGGTAGCTCTTCGTTAAACATTCAACGCGATGGGCAATAAGGAAAAAATAACCAGTGGGTAAAATTCAGATGACCGATCAAGTAGAGCTCTATGCTCAACACCTGACCGAAAAAACGCAGAGATTCCAAGCTATTCTCACCGCCACCGAGTTTGATGAAATTATTATCGCCGCTGGCGATTCGAAAATGCAGTTTGCCGATGATATGGCCTATCCCTTTGTCGCCAACCCCTATTTTCGGGAGTGGATACCACTGGGCAAACGCACTGGATCCTACCTGCAGATCTCAGCCGCCTCCGATAGGCCGAAACTGTTTTTACTCTGTGTAGAAGATATTTGGCACACCGCGCCGCAGAGTTTGCCGCCGGGGTTTGAGCGCGAGCTGGAGATTGTTGAATATGCAAGCATCTCTGAGCTGAAAAGTTATTTTGGTCACCGTGAGGGTGGCACTGCTTTTATCAGTGAAGTTAACACTCTCGATATCGCCACAGACTGTTGGAACCCTACATCCGTGACCGCCCAGATTGACTATCAGCGCCGTGGCAAAACGGTCTATGAGCAGGACTGTGTGCGTCGAGCCAATCGCCTTGCAGTACCGGCGCACCGCGCTGCCTATGAGGCGTTTATGGGCGGTGCGTCAGAACTGGAGATAGCCGCGGCCTATTTGCGCGGTTGCAACTGCAGTGAAAATGAAATGCCCTATGGAATTATCGCCGGGATCAATGAACATGCCGCGGTTCTTCACCACCATAATCTCGATAAGCAGCGACAGACGCCGCGGAGTTTTTTAATTGATGCTGGCGTTGCAATGCATGGTTATGCGTCGGATATCACGCGGACCTATGCCTATGATCCCGGCTCTGATTTTGCGGCCATGATTGATGTTATGGATGCTGCGCAACAGGAGCTTGTCGCCGGCGGTGGAATAGGCAAGAGTCCGGTTGATTTGCATGTATTGTCGCACTTCAAAGCAGCCGATGTACTGCGCCAATTTGATATCATTAACGTCTCGGCAGAAGATGCATTTGCCAGCGATATTACCGCGACGTTTTATCCCCATGGCCTTGGTCACCACCTCGGCTGCAACGTCCACGACAAAGGTGGCAACCTCGCCAATGCTCAGGGAGATCTGCTGCCGCCGCCTGAAAAATACCCCAAACTACGCAGTGCTTCACCGATGGTCGCCAATCAGATTCACACGGTTGAGCCGGGACTCTATTTTATTCCTGCGCTGTTAGAAAAGTTGCGCCAGGGTGAGCATGCCAGCAAAATTAATTGGTCGCGGGTCGATGACTTTTTACCTTTCGGCGGTATTCGTATCGAAGATAATATTGTTGTGCATGCTGATGGCTCACTGGAGAATCTAACTCGCGATGCGTTTCGAGATGTCAGTTGATGCAGAGGCTGCAGATATTCACCACTGGCGGCACCATCGATAAACTCTATTTTGATGCCTTGAGCGAATTTCAGATTGGTGACCCCGTAATTGGCGACATACTTGAGAGCATGAATGTCGGCTTTGAGTTTCATGTCGAGGAGTTGATGCGTCTGGACAGCCTGGATATGACCGATCAACACCGCCAGCAAATTCGGCAACGTGTCAGCCAGGCAGATGCACAACATATCCTTATTATTCATGGCACCGACGGCATGGTTGCAACCGCCAGCTGGCTCGACGATATCGCGGATAAGACCATTGTACTCACTGGTGCACTGCAACCCGCCGCGTTTTCGCAGACCGACGCCGTATTTAATATTGGCTGCGCGATTGGCGCTATTCAGGTGCTCGATAGCGGCGTTTTTGTTGCCATGAATGGACGTGTCTTTGCTGCGGATAAAGTCATTAAAAACCGCGATGCGCATCGCTTTGAGGCGCTTGGGTCGCCCTGATTTACAACCTCCCAGTGATCTTCTTGGTCATTACAGGCCGCGCTGCCACTCCTCGCGCAGTGGAATCACGCCAGGCTGATTAATGGCCTTGGTTACAATCGATAGCAACTGCTGTTTATCTTTCCCCAATACACCTTTTAGCACCAGGTAATTAGACGCGTGATCGCTCCTGAAAATGGTTTTTTCCAGCTCGAGGTGACTCAGCAGTGTGTGCATCTCATGAAATAATTCCAACTTGCCGAGCTTGCGCCAACGGCCTTCAAAGGCCTCTTCAAAGCGGTCGCTGCCGGTGGGGAATTCCACCACCAGAGTTGAGAGGTAGTCTGGCTGAGCGGCATTCATTAATCTGGCAGAATTCAGCGCATGCTGCTCGCTGAGTTCGGGACCGCCGAGCCCGTTCAAAATCATCACTGAGCTTTTTAAACCCGCCTGCTTGATCTTTTCTAACGCCAGCAGAGACGAGTCGTAGTCTTCGCCTTTGTTGACCAGCCTCAGCACCTCATTGTCGCCGCTCTCGCAGCCCACATACATCAGGTTCAGGCCAAGATCATAGAGATCGCGAAGCTCTTCGACGCTCTTCTTTTTTAGGTTGCGCGGCAGACAATAGGACGAGACACGCTGTACGTCGGGATAATATTTGTTGATCATCTGCAGAATATCGACCAACCGACGCGTGCTCAGCGTCATGGCATCGCCGTCGGCCAAAAACACACGCTTGACCGGATAGCCCGCCTCAGAAAGACTGCGCAGCTCAGCCTCAATTTTTTCAATCGGTTTGGGGCTAAAGCGTTTTTGTTGATCTGTGTACATTTCGCAGAAGGTGCACTTATTGTAAGAACAACCGTTGGTGACCTGCAGAATCAGTGAGCGAGCTTCGCTGGGTGGCCGAAAGACTGGCTCGATATAGTCGAGTGGATACATAGTGAAGAGTGACCCGTAAATGGTTTGATGTGCCCGTCGGTGGCTCTATTCAATAACCTAGAGATAAAAACCGTTCACTGCAAGTCTACAGGTTTTAGTGAGTTTGCATCGGAGTTCATCCTTTTATCGATTATTGATAAATTAATCTAACTTTAATTAAGTAAGGCAAAAA
>JAFMBY010000013.1 GCA_017858135.1 Porticoccaceae bacterium
TCAAGGCGCTATCAATCAAGGCGCTATCAATCAAGGCACTATTAATCAAGGCGCTACAGCCTATGTCACCCTCGAGCCCTGTAGTCATACCGGTAAGACCGGACCCTGTGCTCAAGCGCTTATTGATGCAGGTATTAGCCGCGTAGTGATCGCCTGCGAAGACCCCAATCCAAAAGTTGCCGGCGATGGTATTGAGCTGCTGCAAGATGCCGGTATCGAAGTGGTCTGTGGTCTATACGAAGACCAGGCGCGAGAAATTAATAAAGGTTTTATTAAACGCCATGAGCAGGGTCTGCCCTGGGTGCTGGTGAAGACCGCGGCCAGTCTTGATGGTCGTACCGCGATGGCCAGCGGTCAGAGTCAGTGGATTACCACGCCAGCCTCGCGTAAAGACGTGCAGCGCCTACGCGCTGCCAGCTGCGCCATTATTACCGGCATCGGCACGCAGTTGATGGACGATCCCTCGCTGACTGTGCGTATCACTAATGCGGATGTCGGTGTCGAAGATAGCCTGCGTCAGCCGTTGCGCGTCGTGGTTGATAGTCATTTAAAGATGAGTGCCGAGGCGCGTATGTTTGCGCAACCGGGCAAAACCTTGGTCGCCACAATGGATGGCCCCGAACAGCGTGAAAAAGCGGTTGCGCTGCAAACCGCGGGAGCCGAGGTCGTCTTTCTCGCCGCTCGCGATGGTCACGTTGATCTCTATGAATTATTGCTCGAGTTGGCACGCAGAGAATGTAATAACGTCATGGTTGAAGCCGGCGCCGGACTGGCGGGTGCCTTTGTCGCTGAAGGGTTGCTCGATGAGCTGGTCTGTTATTGGGCACCGAAGCTATTTGGTAGCGCTGCGCGGCCAATGTTTGAGCTGCCAATACAGACAATTGACGCGCATTTAGCGCTCGCGGTAAAAGATATACGCCAGATTGGTGAGGACATCCGTATTACCCTGAGGCCGGATAAGGATTATTGATCATAACACCATGTGTAATGGCGTTATGATCATCCTGAGCGAGCGCAGCGGAGGGGACTCATGTAGGTTGCCGCGATCCTCGGACTGGGCTGAGGGTAGCAACGTAAAAAATTGATCAATACAGGTTAAAACTATGTTTACAGGAATTATCAGCGCAATAGGCGAACTCGCCGAACTCGAACCGCGCGGTGGTGACGCGAGGCTCAGTATTAATGCCGGCGGTCTCAGTATGAGCGATGTGCAGCTCGGCGACAGCATCGCCTGTAACGGCACTTGCTTAACGGCAGTAGAACTGACTGAAAATGGCTTTGTCGCCGATGTTTCGGTGGAGACATTGACGCTTACCACCACCGGCAACCTAAAACCCGGCAACCGCATCAATTTAGAAAAGGCGATGCAGGCGTCAGATCGCTTTGGCGGCCATATTGTTTCTGGTCATGTCGATGGTATCGGTGAAGTGGTTTCCCTGCACGAAGATGCGCGCTCTTGGCGTTTCCGTATTCGCGCACCGCGAGAGCTGGCCAAATACGTTGCTCACAAAGGCTCAATCACCGTCGATGGCACCAGCTTAACGGTCAATCATGTCGACGGTGCTGAGTTCGAGCTGAATATTGTGCCGCACACGATGACTCACACAATCATGGGTGATTATCAGGTCGGTAGCAAAGTAAACCTTGAGGTTGACCTGGTCGCCCGTTACCTTGAGCGCCTGCTGCTCGGTGACAAGGCCGCCGACAGCGTCAATTAAAAAACACATCTAGTTAGGATCGGAAGAGAATAAAAATGGCAGTTAATACAATAGAAGAGCTGGTCGAAGATATTCGTCAGGGCAAGATGGTTATTTTGATGGATGATGAAGATCGTGAGAATGAAGGCGATCTGGTGATGGCGGCGCCGATGGTTCGCCCTCAGGATATTAACTTTATGGCCACCTATGCGCGGGGATTGATCTGCCTGACACTGCATGAAGACCGCTGCAAACAGTTAAATCTGGCGATGATGGTCAACGCCAGCAATAACAATTCCAGCCACAGCACGCCGTTTACGTTGTCGATTGAGGCTGCCGAAGGCGTCACCACTGGTATTTCTGCCGCGGATCGCGCGCGTACTGTGCAGGCTGCCGTTGCCAGCAGTGCGCGACCTGAGGATATTGTTCAGCCTGGGCATATTTTCCCGCTCAAGGCGCAGCCCGGCGGTGTGCTCAGTCGCGCAGGCCACACCGAGGCTGGCTGTGATCTGGCAAAAATGGCGGGCTTTGAACCGGCCGCGGTGATTGTTGAAATTATGAATGAAGACGGCACCATGGCGCGTCGTGACGATCTCGAACTGTTCGCTCAGAAACACGATCTCAAGATTGGTACCATCGCCGACCTGATTCACCATCGACTGGTTACCGAACAGACCACCCAATGTATAAGTGAGCGCGAAGTAAGTACTAGCTTCGGTGAATTCACTCTAAAAACCTACCTCGATAATGCGCGTGGTGAAAAGCACTTCGCCTTGGTGATGGGTGATGTGAGCACCGAGGAGCCCTCTTTGGTGCGCGTCCATACCAACCGATCGGCGCGTGATTTACTCGCTATTGAAGACTCCAGCACGTTTAAGAGCTGGTCGTTTCACAAAGCTCTTGAGCGCGTAGCCATTGAAGGTCG
The DNA here is from genome assembly GCA_017858135.1 of Porticoccaceae bacterium. Taxonomy (GTDB): domain Bacteria; phylum Pseudomonadota; class Gammaproteobacteria; order Pseudomonadales; family Porticoccaceae; genus HTCC2207. The sequence goes on from JAFMBY010000013.1 coordinate 2,623, forward strand.
TGGCGTGGTGGTGTTGCTTTACTATCCGGAATCGTCTGAGGATATCGATCGCAGTATCGGCCATATTCTCAATCCGGAACAGTTGCGCGCGCAGCCAGCGACCGAGGTAGTTTATCAACAGGTGGGTACCGGATCGCAAATTCTCCGCGATCTTGGTGTTCAGAAAATGCGCCTGATGAGCGCGCCATTTAAATTTACTGGCATCTCCGGCTTTGATCTCGAAGTCGTTGAGCATGTCGAGTGCGAATAACCACAGGAACAAAGCATGAGTGAATATAGACCCGAAGAGGGTAACTTTAACGTCGGTCCTGTGCGCATTGCAGTGGTCGCAGCGCGCTGGAATGCTGAGATCACCGATGGTCTGGTAGAGGGCGCTGTGCGCGCATTTTCTCGCCACGGTATCGAGGGTGCTGCGTTGGATGTGTTTCGCGTGCCTGGCGCCTTTGAACTGCCCTTGGCCAGTCAGCGCGCCGCTCGAACGGGGCGTTATAACGCGGTCGTTGCGCTCGGTTGTGTGATTCGCGGCGACACGCCACACTTTGACTATGTTTGCTCCGAGACCACGAGAGGCATAGGTGAAGTTGCGCTGCAAGAAGATCTTCCGGTTGCCTTTGGACTCTTGACCACTGATAACCTGCAGCAGTCGCTGGATCGCTCTGGCGATAACCCTGAAAACAAAGGTGAAGAAGCGGCGCTGACCATTCTTGAGTTATTAACCGTGTTCAAGCAAATTCAGGGCGCCGAATAGATGTCGAAACCTAAAATGCGCCAAAAAGCGCGCAGACTGCTGGCTCAGGCGCTCTACTCCTGGGACGTTGGCGGCTGTGATCTCATCGACATCGAAGCGGAATTTCACTCCGATAACAATATGGCGACGGTCGATACAGAGCTATTTCATGAAGTGCTGTTTGGCGTGCCGAAAAACCTGACTGAAATCGATGCTACTTTCGAGTCTTACTTGGATCGCCAGCAGGACCAGCTCGACCCGGTGTCTCGCGCGATACTGCGCATAGCCACCTATGAGATGCTCTACCGCATCGATGTGCCGTATAAAGTGGTGATTAATGAAGGGGTTAACTTGGCCAAAACCTTTGGTCCCACCGACGCCTTTAAATATATTAATGGCATTCTCGACCGCGTCGCCATCGCTAAGCGCAGCATTGAAGTCACTGCCAACAAGCGCGCCTAGGGTTTGGTTTGTCTGCAGCGCTGCAGCCCAGAGAATTGAGTGCCGCGGCTCTTAAAGAACATAGAGAGGACTTAACCTGTCTGACCTCAAGCATCAACCCGGCGAGTTTGACCTGATCGCCAACTATTTTACCGACCTCACCGGTCAGGCTGGTGTGGCGCTGGGTATTGGTGATGATGCCGCACTCCTTAACGTCACGCCCGGTCAGCAGCTGGTTATGGCTGCAGATACACTGGTTGCAGGGATTCATTTCCCGGTAACAGCCAGTGCTCGGCAGATCGCCACCCGTGCACTCTGTGTCAACCTCAGTGATATGGCTGCGATGGGCGCACAGCCGCGCTGGTTTACCCTGGCATTAACCCTCCCTCGCGAGCAAGCCAATGCTGAATGGCTCGCCGAGTTTAGTGCCGGTCTAGCGGTTATTGCCAACCAGTATGACGTCGCCCTAGTCGGCGGCGATACCACCAGCGGACCTCTAACCATCAGCCTAACCCTGCTCGGTGAAACACCGGTTGGTGCAGCCCTGACTCGTGCGGGCGCGGTGCCTGGCGATACAGTGTTTGTGACGGGCAGTTTGGGTGATGGCGCAGCTGCTTTAAGTTTAATATCCTCTAAAAAAGGGTTTAATGATGACAGTGATCGCTTACTTCAACGATTTTACTGTCCTCAGCCACAGATACAGACCGGCTTAAAATTACGCTCAGTTGCCAGTGCCTGCATTGATGTCTCTGATGGTTTAATGGCTGATCTGGGCCATATCTGCAAGGCTAGTGGCGTGGCCGCGGTGATTCGCGCAGAGCAATTGCCAATCGCCGCAGATGTCCGGCAGTTGTCTGCCGATCATGCGCTCAGCTGGGCACTGAGTGGCGGTGACGACTATCAGCTCTGCTTTACGATTTCTCCCGGCCAGTTGCCAATGTTAGAGCGCTGGATTGAGCAGGGTGACCTCGATGCCTGTAGAATTGGCACGATTGAGAAAAATATAGAATCAATTGATTTTGTGTCAGTGATAGATAAAGACAATAATCTACTGGCCATAGAAAAGCCGGGGTACAACCATTTTGGACACTAATCCGACATTTGCTCAATTGCTGCGCTCGCCGACACTGATGCTGGCGTTTGGTTTTGGTAGTGGTCTATCACCGAAAGCGCCGGGCACGATGGGCACGCTAGCGGCGATTCCGCTGTGGTGGCTGTTGGCGCAACTGCCGCTAAGCACCTATTTGGTTGTGGTCTTGATCGCCGCAGTCGCAGGCATTCTGATCTGCGGCCGTGCGGCCGATCGATTGGGTGTCCATGATCACGGTGGTATTGTTTGGGACGAGTTTGTCGGCTTCTGGATTGCCATGGCTGCGCTGCCCGTTACCTGGCAGTCATTAATACTCGGTTTTGTGCTGTTTCGGCTGTTCGATATTTTAAAACCCTGGCCAATAAGCTGGCTTGATAGACGCGTTTCAGGTGGTTTTGGCATTATGATCGACGACGTCATTGCCGGCCTCGCAGCTGCGGGCGTTATTACTTTGTTGACCGCAAGCGGGCTTATTTAAAACTTTACTGGTTGGGTGTTGAAGCTACAATACGCGGCCGATTGATCTTATGGAGAAAACCGTGGCACTTCGTTTTATCGAATCCTCAAAATTACCCACTCGCTGGGGGACCTTCGATATCCACGGTTTTGAAGATCCGTTCAAGGGCAAAGAGCATATCGCGATCAGCATGGGTGACACCGCCAGCGCTGAGCCGCTGCTGATTCGAATTCATTCCGAATGCCTGACCGGCGACGCACTGGGCAGTTTGCGTTGCGATTGCGGCGAACAGCTGCAAGAGGCGATGAAGCGCATTTCGGAGCTCGGTCGCGGCGCGATTCTCTACCTGCGTCAAGAGGGTCGCGGTATTGGTCTGGTAAATAAAATCCGTGCCTACAATCTCCAGGATCAGGGTGCGGATACCGTGGAAGCCAACGAGCGGCTGGGCTTTGGTGCTGATATGCGCGATTATTCGATCTGTGCATCGATGCTCGAGCATTTGGGTGCTAACCAGGTCAGGTTGATGACCAACAATCCACGCAAGATTAACGCGCTGAAAGAGATGGGTATTAATGTGGTCGAGCGCGAGCCGATTCAGGCCGACAGCAATCCGCATAATGTGCAATACCTGTCCACCAAGGCCGGTAAATTGGGGCATCTGTTTAAGGAAGAGAAATGAGTCTGGCGAAACGCATTATTCCCTGTTTGGATGTCGACAAAGGCCGCGTGGTTAAAGGGGTGCAATTTGTCGATATCCGCGATGCCGGTGACCCGGTAGAAGTGGCGCGCCGTTACAATGAGCAGGGTGCCGACGAAATCACCTTTCTCGATATTACCGCCAGTCATGAAGCGCGCGATACCACTCTGCATACCGTCGAGCGCATGGCCGGGCAGGTCTTTATTCCCCTGACCGTTGGCGGCGGTGTGCGCGAGTTGCAGGATATTCGCAATCTGCTTAATGCCGGTGCCGATAAAGTGGCGATCAACTCTGCTGCTATTCACAACCCTGAATTTGTCCGCGAAGCGGCGCAGCGCTTTGGTTCGCAATGTATTGTGGTGGCGATTGATGCCAAGCAGGTTGAGCAGGGCGAGCAGCCGCGCTGGGAAATCTTTACCCATGGCGGACGCAAGCCAACGGGCATAAACGCAATTGAATGGGCAGAGAAAATGACCGCCTATGGTGCTGGTGAGATTCTGCTCACCAGCATGGATCGCGATGGCACCAAAAATGGCTTTGACCTCGACCTCACCTCGCGCATCAGCGATGCCGTTAATGTGCCGGTGATTGCCTCTGGTGGCGTTGGCAACTTGCAACATCTGGTGGATGGCATTATCGAGGGCAAGGCCGATGCTGTGCTAGCGGCGAGTATTTTTCATTTTGGTGAGCACACTGTGCCAGAGGCTAAGAAGTATATGGCCGAGCGCGGCATTTCGGTGCGTCTCTAAATTCCCTTCACTGTTTCTTATGCCAAGCGAAGTTGAGCATCGCAATCCATTTGCGATGAGATCCTTGGGCTTCGCTCGGATAACCGGAAGTCTAGTCACAAGCCTCAAACGTCAACCCTGAATGCGCTTCCAGGCGCGTCACCAGAGCATTACCCATGGCCACAGACGGAGTGAGAAAACCGCCAGCTCGGTCTTCTTTGCTAATATCAAAGGCTAAACAGAGTCCCGCCTGACCGAGCATTTTCGCGGTTGAGCCATAGCCTGGATCACGGTCACCGGTCACCTTAACGGTGAGCTGATTACCCTGATCATCACGACCATGAACACGCACATCAAAATAGCCATTAAGCTGCGCCTCGGGGCTCGGGCCTTCACCGGGTGCGGGTAAGACACACTTCTCCAGCAGTGCTCTGGTGGGGCTGAAATAGAGGCAAACGCCGGCCAGACCAAATCCTACTGTTGATAAAATAGCGCCGATGCGTCCCTTTAAACCCTTGCCGGTGAGCATGCCTTCGCTGTAGGAGAAATCTTTTCCATAGGCCATATCGAGCAATGCATTGGAGTGCAATACCACCCGCGAGTTGATCGCTTCCATAATAAAGGGTGCAATCCAGCAGTTGAAGTCTTGATCAAATTGCGGACTTGAGACGCTCAGGGCGCGGTTGGTGTATTGATGATCGCTGCCACATAAGAGGTAAGGATTGGCCATTTTTTTGCGTAGTGCAGGGTCTGCTTTGGCTGCTTTAAGCCCCTCGATCATGCTCGCGATAGTGCCGCCGGATGCTCCGCCTTTCATGGCTTTAACGCGCAGCTTAGCGTGAGGCATGGGGTGACCAAATTGGGCTTGCGCCTGCTGTTGCATGACGAACACGCCCATATCAGAGGGGATCGAATCAAAACCACAGCAGTTGACGATACGTGCGCCACTGGCCTTAGCGGCCTGATTATATTTGTCCTTCATCTGCGCGATCCAATGCGCTTCACCGGTGAGGTCGGTGTAGTCGGTGCCTGATTCTGCGCAGGCCTTGATCAGCAGTTCGCCATACAGGGCATAGGGTCCAACCGTGGAAATAATCACCCCTGTCTGATCGCACAGAGCTTGCAGCGAGGCCTCATCGTGAGAGTCGGCAATCAAAACAGGCAGTTCGCTGGCGGCGGTGCCCAGGGAGTCTTTTAAGCTGGATAATTTTGTCGCTGAGCGCGATGCGATGGCCCAAGAGACATCACCATTGGCACCTATAGTCTCGACTAAATAGCGAGTCAGGATTTGTCCGACAAAGCTGGTGGCGCCAAAAACAATCAGGTCGTAGGGTTTGTTGGATACTTGGTTAATAGACATGGGGTATTATTCTTCCGGTTGCTTAGAGTTATTGTTTTTGGCCTATCCGCGGAGCACTTTTGCCGACAAATTTACCGATTTTATATTCTTTTCGTCGCTGTCCCTATGCAATGCGGGCGCGGATGGCGCTTTTATACGCGAGTATAAACGTAGAGTTGCGTGAAGTCCTGCTCAAGGAAAAGCCTCAGGCAATGTTGGTGATTTCGCTCAAGGGCACGGTGCCAGTGTTGCAGCTTGGCGATACCAGTGTGCTCGATGAGAGTCGAGAAATTATGCACTGGGCGCTGGCCCAGAACGACCCAGAGCGTTGGTGCAGTGCAGATCTCGCTGATGCCATTGACGATTTAATTGCACGCAACGATGGTCCGTTTAAAGCCGATCTCGATCACTATAAATACTGGCAGCGCTTTCCTGCCGAATCCCAACAGCAGTATCGCACGCAGGGTGAAGTGTTTCTCGCTGAGCTTGAAGGGCTATTGACCCGGCAACCCTATCTGCTCGCCGAGCGATTAACCATGGCTGATATTGCGATTTTTCCATTTGTGCGCCAATTCGCCTTTGTCGATAAAGACTGGTTTGATCAATCTCCTTATCCTAAATTGCGTGCCTGGCTGGATCAGCTGCTTAAGTCCGAACTCTTTCTGGCGGCAATGAAAAAGTCACCGCCCTGGCAGGACGGTGACTCTGCGATGACGCTGTCGTCATTGATCTAAAACACCGCAATAAGTGCTACTGATCCCAATCGATAACCACTTTTACCCGTGCTTCACTTGGAGCCTCTGGCGCTGGCTCGCCAAGTTTAAAGCGCAACCCCATCTCGGGAATATTAGCGCCACCAAACGGCAGCTTGGGGTTTTGATAGCGGTTGGGGCGCGCATCGCTAAATTCACTGACCGCTGGGTAGGGGCTGGCACTCTGCTCGACTAGCTTATCGCCTTCGATGGCGTAGACAGAGGTTCCCTTCTCAAAAGCTTCCAGAGCAAAGGCTGCATCACCGGAGTGACGATTGCGCAACGCGCGATCATAGAGACGGTACTCGGTTTTGCCTTGACGAATGCGCAGATCAAATAGCGACGAGACCCCTTTGTATTTCAGGCGCTCGGCGCCGGGCAACAGATCATTGATCAAGGTGTAACCGAACATGAGTTGACGACCATCCCAACTCAGTGACTCGATGGGTGGCAGACCATCCACCAGCGACTGGCTGCAGCGTTGACGATCTTCGGCAGTGACATCGCTGGCATAAAAAGCCGCACGGCGTTGATGACACATCACATCGACAAAGTTCTCATGCAGCCAAGGCTGGGCGGCTTCGTCAAACTGATAGAAGGTCCAGTCATCCTGCTGTTGATAGTACTGTTGAGGCACACCGGGCAGATTAAATTCCTGCGGGTTGGCATCGACCAGTAATAAAAAGCCATTGCCGGGGCCAAACTGCGCCGGCTCATTTTGGCTCCACAGGTATTCACCATTGAAGTACCAGGCGAGCACGCCAGGTCGGTAGTTGGCATTAAAGGCCTTCATCTCACCGTCTGTATCCTTAAAGAAGGAAAAGCCCGGTTTGGCGATGCTGGCATCATAATTTTTTACCCGCTCAAAGCTGGCGTAAGGGTCGCGATATTCAAGCAGATAAAAATGCGGCACGGCGATGCGGTGATGGCCGCTGCTCAGGGTGAAGCCGTCACTGCTCCAGCCCTTGATAGCGCCAGTTTCAAAATCTTCGCGGTAGCCCACTGCATCGAAGATAATATTGTCGATCAGTGCACCATCTTCCACTGCCGCACCATCGGCAAAGTAGTGAAAGCGAATCGAAACCTGTTTGCCGCGATAGGCGTCGAGATCAAATTTCGCCGTGATCCACTGCGCGGTTTCGCAGGCATCTACCGCGGCACTACCAACCCGATCTTCGGCCAGGACCTTGCTGGCTGAGGGGTCACAGCCGTCAGCAATTTCAACTTTGCCATCGCCGTCCATATCGCCTGAGCGACCACTAAAGCCGGGTAGCGACCCTTCGCCCTCGTGGCCTTTTTTCGACGGCATGGTACTCGCGGTATCCGCGGCATTGTCTTTATCGATCGGCAACAGACGCTGATACTCGCCGTCATCGGTTGCGGCTTCTATATAGAGGTAATCCCAGTCCGACTCAATTTTAAACCAGGTGTCAAAACTGAGTATTAGCGGCTGCTCGTCATCGCTTTGGCGCAGATCAAAGCTGCGGCTAAGAAAATGATTGAGGTCATTGCCTTGACCTGTATAGGCAGCGTACTGGCCCTGTTTGCTGGTCAAGGGTCCGAGGTGCAGTTCACGCATTTTTGGCGGCAGAATGATCATCGTTGCATCGCAGACGCCTTGACTGTTCTGAGTGCCGACCTTGTTCGACCAGTCATTCATGGTTTTTAAGTACATCGAACTGCGCTTGTCGCCACCGAAAGCGGGCGGTCTGACGACGCAGGGATTGAGCCAGCCAAGCACCATTCGCGACCAGCTGCTGAGTTCCTGTGGCTCTGGTGAGGCGGTCGACGACATGGCCTCCCAGGAGGCCGTGGAGTTGTTGGTTGAGCGCGCGTAAATATCGGGGAGTCCCAGTGAATGACCGAACTCGTGAATAAAGGTCGATACCTCGGTGTACTCAGACTGCATATTGTAGTCATAGAGCCAGAGACCTTCCTCGACCTCAAACCCACCGCGACCATTGGTCATGCCCTCGATAGCGGGCCCTTTGCCGAGGTCGCGATTGAGTGAGCCGCGATGAGGCCAGATGCGATCGGCACAGTCCTGCTCGGCAGTCGGCAGTGTATCAAATACGCTGCTGTCGGCATTGACAGTAAATTTCTCACCGAGTTTGTAGAGACCCTGGCACGAAGACTGGCCTTTGCCGGCGTAGACGATCACCAGGTGGTCGAGATAACCATCGGCCTCGGCGCGATTGCCATCGCCATCAAAGTCCTGCGGATCCCAGATATCGTAATCTTTCCACGGAAACTTGGGGTTGTCTCGGTAAGCGGCGCGCAGAGCATCGACCACGAGGTCATCGGTATGATTATCATTGCGCCAGCTGCCATCGGCATTTTGTAAGGGGCGACCGTAATGCGCCAGCGGCTTATCGACTTTGGCGATGGGCATGACATTGCCGGTGACGTTATAAGCGCCCTTGGACTGATGGCGGTAGTAGTGTGACAGGGTGCCTGGTTTGGGGCGCTTGACGCTGCCGCCAAATAATAACTTTTGCAGATAGTTGCGGTTTTTGCTGGCGGGGTTTTTGTCATTGGCAAAGCGATCGTAACCGAGCTCTGGGAATTCAACTGCGATCACTAATAGGCGATGCGGGCGATCGACTCCAGCCAGCACCGGTTTAATCGAATCACTCTTAATCTGAGGACTGCCGAGTTTATCGAACTGCAGGGTCGCAAGATGATTAATCATTCGCTCTGCTTCAAGATCGATGGCCGCAAGCGGCGCTGACATAAATATTACCGCGAGGCAGATTGTCTTAATGAAAATAGAACGTTGAAATAGCATTTGTTTCTCCTGACGGGGTCTGGAAATTGTTATTATGCGCGGCGCAAGTTTATGTGACGATTATGCACCCCTTTGCCTCACAATAGGATCTTAAATGTTCGGTTTTTTTGAGCGTCTGGTGAACCCGTTTCCGGGTTCTTCACCCCAGCAACCGCCCCGCGGAATCTACGACTTCTGCCGCTATTATACCCGTGGTATGGAGCGCTGGTTGCTGCTGATGGCAACGTTGACAGCGATCACCGCGATTTCGGAGGCGATGCTATTTGGCATTCTCGGTCAGGTGGTCGACTGGCTGACGAGCAGTCAACCCGACACCTTCTTTGCCGATAACTGGCCGACCCTGTTAGCCATGAGTGTGTTTATGCTGGTGGTGATTCCGCTGGCCAACGCCGCGCGTTCGCTGGTCGTGCACCAGACGTTGATGGGCAACTTACCAATGTCTGTGCGCTGGCAGACGCATCGCTACCTGTTAAATCAAAGCTATGGCTTTTTTCAGAATGAATTTAGCGGACGCATTGCCACCAAGGTGATGCAGACCTCGCTGGCCGTTCGTGACACGGTGATGAAGCTGCTCGATGTCATCCTGTTTGTGATTATCTATCTGGTCACTGCGCTAATTCTGGTCGCCACTGCCGACCCGCGTCTGTGTCTGCCACTGCTGATCTGGTTGTTGGCCTATATCGCCGTACAGCGCTACTTTGTGCCGCGGATGAAAAATATCGCTATGGTGCAAGCCGATGCCCGCTCGCTGATGACGGGCCGTATTGTCGACAGTTACACCAATATCGTCACGCTGAAACTGTTTTCTCATAGCTCTCGTGAATCTGCCTACGTAAAAGAGGGCATGAGCGAATTTCTCAACACAGTGCACCCGCAGATGCGCTTGGTGACTAAGCTCAATATTACGCTGTGGACGCTGAATATGTTTTTGGTGTTCAGCACTGCGGCACTGGGTATCTACCTCTGGGTACATGGCGCTATTACGCCTGGAGCCATTGCCATTGTGATGAGTTTGGCGATCCGCCTGACTGGTATGTCGCACTGGATTATGTGGGAGATCAGCAGCCTTTTTGAAAATATCGGCACTGTTCAGGACGGCATCAATACAATCTCGATTCCTCAGACCATCACTGATAATGACTCGGTTACAGAGCTACAGGTCGAGCGCGGAGAGATTCAATTTAAGGACGTCAATTTCGCCTATAACGACGATGAAATGGTCTTTAATAATCTTAATCTGACCATTGCTGCGGGCGAGAAGGTCGGTATTGTCGGTCGCAGTGGAGCCGGTAAATCAAGTCTGGTAAATCTATTATTGCGTTTCTTTGATACCCAGAGTGGCACGTTGAGCATTGATCGGCAGGAGCTGCGCAATGTCTCGCAGGACAGCTTGAGGCGCAATATTGCCATGGTCACTCAGGATACCTCGCTGCTGCACCGGTCGGTGCGCGAGAACATTATGTTTGGCCGCCCCGATGCCACCGAAGAGCAGATGATTGACGCTGCCAAGCAGGCTCAAGCGCATGAGTTTATTCTCAGTCTGCGCGACAACACCGGACGGCGTGGATATGACGCCCATGTTGGTGAACGTGGTGTTACCCTCTCCGGCGGTCAGCGTCAGCGCGTCGCCATTGCTCGGGTACTGTTAAAAGACGCGCCGATTCTGGTGCTCGATGAAGCCACCTCAGCACTGGATTCCGAAGTTGAAGCGACTATTCAACAGAGTCTCAATCAGCTTATGCAGGGTAAAACCGTGATTGCGATTGCCCATCGCCTCTCCACTATTGCGGCAATGGATAAACTAATTGTGTTTGATCAGGGGGTGATCGTTGAGCAGGGCACGCACCAACAACTGCTTGCCGCAAACGGGCTCTACGCCAATCTCTGGAGTCACCAGTCCGGTGGCTTTCTCGGTCTTGAATAATTCACTGGTAATAACCACTCTATGATTACATTAACTGACATTGAACTGCGTCGCGGCACCAAAGTACTGCTGGAAAATGCCGAACTGGTCGTTCATCCGGGGCAGCATATCGGCATTATCGGCGCCAACGGCAGCGGTAAGTCGAGCCTGTTCAAGCTGTTGATGGGGCAAATCAGTGCCGATGCCGGAGAGCTTTTTATTCCCTCAGACTGGCGCATCGCGCACATGGCTCAAGAATTGGCCAACTCGGAGGGCACTGCCGTGGACTTCGTGCTCGATGGCGACCCGCAGATTCGCACGATTGAACGAGCGATCGAAAAAGCGCTATTGGATGACGATCACAATCGCCTGGCGCTCGAATATGAAAAAATGGACAGCGCTAATGGTTTTGACGCTCATTATCGTGCCGAGCAATTATTGCATGGTTTGGGATTTGCCCAGTCGGAACTGGAACGTCCGGTCAACAGTTTTTCTGGCGGCTGGCGCATTCGCCTCAATCTTGCTCAGGCACTGATGAGTCCGTCTGATTTGATGCTCCTTGATGAGCCAACTAACCACCTCGATTTGGATGCAACACTGTGGCTGGAACAGTGGTTGAAAAGCTATTCCGGCACATTGTTAATTATTTCTCACGATCGCGATTTTATCGACAATGTTGTCGATCGAATTGTCCATGTCGAGCATTGCAAGACCAATGCCTACAAAGGCAATTACTCAACCTTTGAACGTGTGCGCGGTGAGCGTCTCGCATTGCAGCAAGCGAGTTTTGAAAAACAGCAAAAACGTCGCAAAGAAGTTGAAGCCTTTATTACTCGCTTTAAAGCCAAAGCATCGAAAGCCAAGCAGGCGCAAAGTCGGGTCAAAGAACTGGCGCGCATGGAAGAGATTGCACCGGCTCATATCGACTCGCCGTTTTACTTTAGTTTTGCATCGGGAAAAAAAGCTCACAGTGCATTGGCGAATTTAAGTCAGGCCAATTTAGGTTATGACAATCAAACTATTTTGTCGCAGGTGAATTTTGATCTGCAACCGGGAACACGAATTGGATTATTGGGGCCAAACGGTGCGGGAAAATCGACACTAATTTCTAGCCTGACTGGCGACTTGGATCTGGTGAATGGCGAAAGAGTTTACGGTGAAAATGTAAAAATTGGTTATTTCGCGCAACATCAACTGGAAGTTTTAGATTTGCAGGCCAGTGCCTTTTTGCATTTACAGCGCATCAGTCCAAAATCAACTGATCAGGAGTTGCGTAATTTTTTAGGCGGATTCGATTTTCATGGTGATAAAGCGCTGGAGCCAATCAAGTCATTTTCTGGTGGTGAAAAAGCTCGCGTGGCTCTAGCCTTAATTGTCTGGCAAAAACCCAACCTATTATTGCTCGATGAACCGACCAACCATTTGGATCTGGAAATGCGCCATGCATTGACTCTGGCGCTACAGGGCTATGAAGGCGCGCTGGTGGTGATCTCTCACGACCGCCATCTGCTGCGCAACACGGTCGATGAGTTTTATTTGGTAGCAGATGGCAGCGTTAAAGAATTCGAGGGCGATCTGAAAGATTATCAGCAGTGGTTGAAAAATTATAATCGAGTGCCGACCAGTTCTGCGCAGCAAAAAGAAGAAATGCTAGAGCCGGTAGTTGCAGAAGTGACTGTGGTAGAAGGGCTTAGTGCGGCTGAAAAAAAATTACAGCGCCAACAGGCTGCCGATGCGCGTAAAAAACTCGCACCGTTAACCAAAAAATTATCTCAGTTAGAGATCAAAATTGAAAAATGCCAGGTGCAGTTGGGTGCCGTAGACCACCGCCTTACTGATAGCGAACTTTACACAGACGCGAATAAAATTTTATTAAAAGAGCAGCTTGCGCTGCAAGTCGAGATTAAAAAAGCAATCAGTGAAAATGAAGAGCAGTGGTTCGATATTCAACAGCAAATTGAGCAGTTCAACGTCTGATTTGAAAGCATGTTTTTGTGTCGCATGTCTACTAAAGCCGACGATATAAACTGGATGAATTGAAATTATCTTGATAGAGTGATCAGCCGTGTAAAATTATTGATTGGTATTTTCCATGTTTAATTTTAAAAAAGACGCTGAAGCAAGCCATCCCACATCAGGTAAACCGTCTGATGGTTTAGACGAAGTGACGAATAAAGATTCGATCTCGACAGGAGGGTTAGCCATGATCGGTTCCAAGGTTGTTATTGAAGGTCAAATAACTAGCGGCGAAGATCTGCTGATTGAAGGTAATGTGTCCGGCACAATTATGGCTGTGGATCATGAAGTGATTGTGGGTCAATCCGGCGTGTTAAAGGCAAATATTGCCGCCAAAACCGTGCGCATTGATGGTCAGGTCGATGGTGATGTGTCCGGTGGTGAAAAAGTCATTATTTCCAAAACTGGCCATGTCCTTGGCAATATAGATGCTCCTCGCGTGACGCTGGAAGATGGCGCCAAGTTTAAAGGCAGTATCGAAATGGATCCGGGCGACCAGAACATAGTCGAGTCGCCGATCAAGGGGCTTGTCCGTCGTAGTGGTGAGTTGCTGACGACCGACGGTGATTCAGTAGAAAAATCGAAAGCGTCCTGATCTAGATCGTTTGATATTAGGCCCTGCGTACAGATTTTTGGCTTATAGCTTGGTAGAGGTGGGAGGAGAGATCTGAATGATTACTGCCGCAAAAAGTCAGGGCTATAGCCAGTACACAGAGCTGAGTAGTAATCTTGCAGCAATGGTTTGTCAGCCTGTTCAGGGTGACAAGCAGCTGGTGGTGCTTGACGTTGGGTTGGCAACGGCGGGAACCGTAGACTGGTTTAGCCAGTTTAAAAGCAAGTTAGTGTTTCTCGACCTCTACTCCGAGTCGTTTATCTCGGAGATCAGTGACAACCTCAGTCACGATGAGTTGGTCGCCCAATTTAGGCAGGCACTTGGCCTCGATTTGGATACTGTTATCGACGTCTGCCTGTTCTGGGATTTCTTTAATTATCTTGATATTGCACTTCTCAAGGCCTTTGCCGAGGCCCTCGAACCACATATTGCCAGTCACACACGTGGTTATGGTCTCGGCGTCCTCAATGCTCGCAGTCAACTGCCAAATGCCTCCTATGGTTTGCTGGGTGCCGATAAATTAAGCCAATGTCTGCGCAGCGGTGAGCAGAAGCCCATTTTTTCCTATTCTCAGCGTGATCTAGACAGCTTGTTAAAGTGTTTTGAAATCGACAAGAGTCGGCTGATGTCAGATGGTCGAGTGGAATATATTATGGCCCGACGCAGCGATGCGCGCCGGGTTAAAAAAGCCATTTTCTAAGCGCCAGCCAGAACTTATTTGGTTACACTAAGCGCTTTGCGTGCCGCGGTTCAGCGGTCGATCAACATAATAAAAACAATCGCTTAAAAAGCAGCGGTGGGGGAGACGTATGAAGCAGGCAATTATTGTTGGCGCCAGTTCCGGGCTTGGTTGGGAGTTGGCCGTGCAGTTGGCGGACAAAGGTTATCAAGTCGGTGTGATGGGGCGCCGTGAAGGCCTGTTGAATGAGTTAGTGGAAAAACTGCCGGGCACCCATTTTGTGCAGGCTACAGATGTTAGTCAGGCGGAACAGTCGCAGATTGAACTGGAAGCTCTGATTGCCCGCATGGGCGATGTCGAGCTTATTGTCTTGAGTTCCGGTGTTGGCCTTTTTGAGCAGAAGCTTGAGTGGGCGGCTGAGCGCGAAATGATCGACGTCAATGTGCGCGGCTTTGCTGCCCTATCGATTGTTGCTATGGAACACTTTTCCCAGCGCGGAGCAGGTCATTTGGCCGGTATCTCATCGGTTGCCGCGCATATTTTTGGCGCCAAGACCCTCACCTATCATGCCACCAAAGCCTTTGTTTCAAACTATCTCGCCGGTATGCGTCAGCGTGCGATCCGCAGCGGACTGCCGATTACAATTACTACTATTGAGCCTGGCTTTGTGAAAACGCCGATGGTCCATGGCAACCCGATGTGGATGGCGCCAGTGGAAAAGGGCGTTGCCCAGATGGTCACAGGCTTACTGAAAAAGAAAAACCATATCTTTATCACCAAGCGCTGGCGCTATGTGGCGTTTGTGGCCGACCTCATGCCGCAGTGGTTGCTGCGTAAATTGGTCTAAGCTGCTTTTCTAACGTAAACAGTTAAAACGAATTATGCGAGCCAAGTCACGAGCACTCAAAATTGCCACCCTGCGCGGCGTAATAGATATGTTGCCGCTGAGTCTGGCGGTGTTGCCCTGGGGTATCCTGTTTGG
Source organism: Porticoccaceae bacterium (assembly GCA_017858135.1). Lineage (GTDB taxonomy): Bacteria > Pseudomonadota > Gammaproteobacteria > Pseudomonadales > Porticoccaceae > HTCC2207. The sequence continues at coordinate 17,835 of JAFMBY010000013.1, forward strand.
CTCCCTGGCGGTGCAGCGCGGTTTTAGCTGGCTCGAAGCACAGATGTTCTCGGCGATTATTTTTGGTGGTGCGGTGCAGATTGTGACCATTGAATTAATCGCCGATAACAGCTCATTGCTGACAGTATTATTAACCGCCTTTATTATCAGCTCGCGGCACTTTCTCTATGGCCTGTCGCTGCGTGAACGTCTCAGCCCACAGCCGCTGCGCTGGCGTATCACCCTTGGGTTTTTGCTGACCGATGAGTTATTTGCCCTATCGGGTCATCGCCGCGCCTATCTCGGCAAACTGCGCCTCTGCTATGCACTGGCTGCCGGCGGCAGTTTTTATCTGGCCTGGAATCTGTGGACCTTTATCGGCATTGTTGCCGGAGCCTCGCTGCCCGACCTGACCAATCTGGGGCTCGATTTTGCCATTGCTGCCACCTTTATCGCGCTCGTCGTTCCCGGTATTAAATCATTGGCGACGCTGGCAGCTGTGTTAACCGCCGCGACGGCTTCGGTCTGGTTCACGCTGTGGCATTTTGAGTTGGGACTGATCTGCGCTGCGCTGCTGGCAATGATGGTCGGTTTCTGTGTCAGTAAGTTAGGGGCCGCAGTATGACAGTGCTAACCATCTTACTGCTGGCCTGCGTCACCTTTGCCACCCGCTATTTGTTCCTTGAGGGTAGGCTGCCCGTTCGGCTTGGGCCCAATTTGCGTTTGCTATTGAGTTACAGCGGACCCTCGGTATTGGCCGCTATTCTGGCGCCGATTCTGTTTGTGCGCAGCGATCAACTCTACCTGAGTATGTCCAACCCTTATCTCTGGGGTGCGGCCGCTGCTATTACTGCGGCCTATAAAACCGCCAATATTTATTGGACGGTTGGCGCTGGCATGCTAGTCTTTATTGGAGCCGGTCAGCTGTTCTGATGTGTAACGCGAGTGAGAACGCTGCGGTCATTAAAATTTCACCTTTTGTCACCAGAGTCACCCCTTCAAGGCGCACAATAAATCATACTGAATCTCAGTGAAGGCTATTTAATGTTAATGGCTTAAGGTACTCGTTAAAAAAGGTAGAGAGAGACTTCGAATATGATCCCACGTAACTTATATGATTCTGACCACGATATGTTCCGCGACTCAGTGCGCAAATTCCTTGAAACTGAGGCAGTGCCACACCATGAGCAGTGGGAAAAAGATGGCATGGTCAGCGATGAAATCTGGTTAAAGGCTGGCGAGCAAGGATTTTTGTGCCCCACTGTTCCGGAAGAGTACGGCGGCGTCGGAGTCGATTTTCGCTACAACTGTATCGTCAATGAAGAGATTGGTCACGCTGGCACTACCGGGCTCGGCTGGACGCTGCACTCTGATATTGCGGTTCCCTATATCGTCCGTTACGGCAATGAAGAGCAAAAGCAGCGTTACTTGCCGCGCTGTGTCTCTGGCGAGTTGATTACCGCCATCGCCATGACCGAACCCGGTGCCGGTTCAGATTTGCAGGGCACTAAAACCACTGCGGTATTAGACGGTGATGAATGGGTTCTGAATGGCTCCAAAACTTTTATTACCAACGGCCAAAAGTCTGGCCTGGTGATTGTTGTGGCCAAGACCGACGTCAATGCCGGCTCCAAAGGCATCAGCCTGTTTCTGGTTGAAGCCGGTACGCCGGGTTTTACCAAAGGTAAAAATCTTGAGAAGCTGGGCCTAAAAGCGCAGGACACCTCCGAACTGTTTTTTCAGGATGTCAGAATTCCCAAAGCCAACCTGCTCGGAGAAGAGGGCCGTGGTTTTGTCTACCTGATGCAGGATCTGCCGCAAGAGAGACTCTCCGTTGCGGTCAGTGCCAATGGCATGTGTCAGGCAGTGCTGCAGTTGACAATCGACTATGTCAAAGAGCGCAAAGCCTTTGGTACCAACGTCGCGTCGTTTCAGAATACGCAGTTTAAGCTCGCTGAGCTCGCTGCAGAAATCAGTTCAGCCGAAGTTTTCCTGGACCGCTGTACCGAACTGCTGATTGAAGACAAGCTCGATACAGTCACCGCATCAAAGCTGAAATTACTCACCACAGACCTGCAGTGCAAAGTAGCCGATGAATGTCTGCAGCTGCATGGCGGTTGGGGTTATATGTGGGAATACCCAGTATGCCGTGCCTTTGCCGATGCACGTGTGCAGCGTATTTATGCTGGCAGCAATGAGATTATGAAGCTGATTATTGCACGTGATTTAATGAAGTGATCAGGCCGAGCGCAGTTGAGGGATCTCACTCAGTCGAGGAGATCCTTTGGTTCGCTCTGCGCTCTCAGTCCTTATAAGACGGATCAAGCTTATCAATAATCCGCGTCATCGCCTTAAACTCTAGCTCCCCAGCCGGTTGTCCCATGCTCTGAATTGCCATCAACTGACCAGTGCGCTCTAGCACCTCATCGGCTACGGGAATCAGGGCGTTGCCAGTGGCATCACAGGCGACCTGAACTTCACAGGAACGCTGCATAGCCCACATACTGTAAAACGCCTCAGGGATGGTGCGGCCGCAGGACAATAAACCATGGTTGCGCAAAATTAGCATGTTTTTATCGCCCATATTGGCGAGTAAACGCGGCTTCTCATCATCCATTACCGTGATGCCCTCAAAGTCATGATAGGCAATGCGATTGTGCAGCAGCGCAGAGTAAAAATTATCACTGCGCAGACCGTCTTCTGAACAGGCTACTGCCATGCCAGCATCCGTGTGGGTGTGGGTAATACACTGCACATCATGACGTGCGCCGTGAATTGCCGTATGGATAATAATGCCCGCCGGGTTAACCGCGTAGTCAGTTGGCTCGACAATATTGCCTTCAATATCGACCTTGACCAGATTCGAGGCCGTCACTTCACTGTAATGCAGACCATAGGGGTTGATTAAAAAATGCTCTTTGTCACCCGGTAATTTTACCGTGATGTGGTTGTAGATCAGCTCCGCCCAGCCGAGATAATCAAAAATCCGATAGCATGCTGCCAGTTGAACGCGCAGTTCTTGCTCTGTTTGGTGTCCTGATTCTTGTCCCATTAGTTCGCCCTCTTTACAAACTTCGTTAAAATTACAATCTGTGTGCCGTTGACACGGCCTTCTATATGCTCAGGATTGCTTTGCACCAGTGAGATATTGCGCACTGCTGTTCCGCGCTTGGCGGTAAAGCTGGTCCCCTTAACATCCAGATCCTTTATTAATGTCACCGTGTCGCCGCCGCTGAGTAGCGTGCCATTACTGTCTTTGTGCACAATGCTATCTTCGTCCGACTGACCCTCACCAGTGGCTTTTGCCCAGACTAGAATGTCATCGCTAAGATACATCATGTCCAGCAACTCTTGGGGCCAGCCTTCGGCGCTGAGTCGAGTTAACATTCGCCAAGCCATTACCTGCACGGCTGGAACCTGAGACCACATACTGTCGTTGAGACAGCGCCAGTGATTGACGTCAACCTTATCCGGATTATTGATCTGATCTTCACAGATGTCACAAATTAATACTGCATGTTCAATGCTACCATCGCTATTCGGCGGCACGGTATAGGCAGATAGATTTTCGTTGTTGCCGCAGAGTTCACAGATAGAGCCGCTACGGGTGTGAAGGTCGGTCATGGATGGCTTCTTATGGTTATTGGAAAGGCCGCTTTGTAGAGGTCAAAGTATAACGACATTAGAGCAAGAGTGCAGCGAGACACTCGCTAGCCAGTAGCCAGCATGTAGAGGGCGCGTAACGAGAGCACGTAACGAGAGCACGTAATGAGAGCACGGCAAATACCCGCTGGCTTTACGCCAGTTCAGCGATCAGTCGTTTGGCTGCGGCCCAACCCGACAGCACGGCACCTTCAAATCTGGGTCCGGCAAAGGCATCGCCGGCGAGTGCCAGTGGCGGCAGACCATTTGCTTCGCTGAGCAGCATGCAGGCTTCACTGTCGACCACTGTGGGCTTGCTGTAACGCCAGCCATGGACCTGAAACTCAGTCACTTTTGCTTCGCCAAGATACGCCGCCGCGGCATCGATCAGTTGCTGACCCACCAGCTTGCGATCGGCATCAAAATGCTCTGCACTAAACGCACCGCTGCCATGAATGGTCACTGCGGGAATTGTCGAGACCCCTTTTTGCAGGTTATCGCTAATCCAGGCAATCGGGCCGTCATCAAAGGCGCTCGCACCCGGCGCAGGAATAGCCGTTGCGCCATCTAACACCACCATCACCGCAATGCAGGCTTCGTAGGCAATGCGCTCAAGACGCGCTCGCTTGTCTGCAGCGACTTGAATCTCGCTTGAGGCGAGTAGATCAATGGTTTGTGGCACCGGGGAGGTCATCAAAAGCGCCGTGGCACGGACTGTTTCGCCATTATCCAGCAGGCCGAGCCAATGCTGATCCTGTTGTGCCAGTTTGCTGACTCGGGTTGCGCGCATGACGTCAAGGTCAGTGGCGAGATATTTTGCCACCGCAGTCATGGTCGGCACGCCGCGATATCTTGGGTGACCGTTCGGTTGTCCCGGATAGCTGCTGTACCATTCTTCGGCGACACCGGCTTCAATCCACTCGGCAACGCTGGCTTTAAAGCGTGAATCGCGCGCGGTCATAAATTGCGCGCCGTGATCAAAGGTGGCATCGCCAATCCTTCGTCCGGCGAGGCGCCCGCCGAGGCCGCGGCCCTTATCCACTACCAGCACCTTGTAGCCCGCCTGCTGCAAATCATTGGCCGCGCTGAGGCCGGCAAGGCCGGCGCCAATAATCAGTATATCGGCTCTGTGGGTAGGTTCGCTTTCAGTAAAAGAGGTCATCAGTCGGATCTTATTGTGAGTGATTTTCGCGCCTCTGTTTTACAGCGCACGGAGCAAAAGCGGACTTCATCCCAACAGCGTTGCCACTTCTTGCGCCAGACAAAAGGGCGCTCACAGACGGGGCAGATCTTGCTCGGCAGGTCAGACTTTTTACGCATGGTTGGCATTTGGGGATTATCGCAGATTTATAGGTTGCCGATAGGTCTACGCGGCCTCTAGCTTGCTGCCTTGCAAGGTAATGCGATGCATCAGTCGCATCTGGCCTTGATAATCATTGTCAGCCTGGTGCCAGGTGCAGCGATTATCCCAAAATGTGACTGATCCCGGCAGCCAGTTAAAGCTGCAGGTGAATTGCGGTTGCGCGACATGGGCGTAGAGTTCGTCGAGCAGCTTGCGGCTCTCAGCAAAGTCCCAACCTTCAAATTGAATAGTGTGGCCGGGATTCACATAGAGCACCTTGCGGCCGCTCTGTGGATGAATAATCACTACCGGGTGAGTGGCATCACCGACACGGTCCATGCCGCCTAATTGGTCATTGAGATCAGTCAGCCGATAGAGACCATTTTCACCATACAGATGAGTGTTTGAGTGAACAGCTCGCAGCCCCTCGATACGCTTTTTCAGATCCTCTGGCAGCGCATCATAAGCCGCAGCTAAGTTGGCAAACTGGGTGTTGCCGCCGGTGGTTGGAAGCGTGCGCGCCACTAGGATGGAACCCAGTGCAGGAATATCATCGTAGGAATGATCGGTGTGCCAGCCGCCACCAATATTGGTCTGCTGGGTTTTCTCTTTGCGCACCTCGGCAATCAGCGGCGACTCCTCGGTGGTTTTGAAAAACTTGTTCACCACAATGCTGCCGAAGCGATTGGCAAAGCGCAGATGCTCCTCAGGAGGCAACTCCTGATCACGGAAAAACAGCAGCCCATGTTCAGTAAATGCTGCGCGCAGCTGCTCAAGTTCGGTATCACTTATGGATGCCAGTTGTAGATCGCTAACAACAGCGCCGCAGTTGGGGGAGAAGGGAGTTACGTTCATGGTCGCAGTCTATTTAATTTTTATTATCGGAGTATTTCAGCAGCTTTTTCAGTGGTTGTCATCTTGGTATTTTTGATCCACTAACTTTAATGTAGGCGCGAGATCCCAGCCAGTCTGCGGGAGATCCTTCAACTGGCTGCGCTTCCTTAGAGCGACAAGCCTTCTAGGCCTGTCGCTTATCCAAACTCCAAATTCCTGCACCGCGCACGGCAATAAAAAGAAATACAAAACAAAATAGCGCAGCCAATTCACCGCGGTTAATAAGCGGGAACAGGCTGTTCATGCCATGAGCCATCCAGTACGCAACTGCCATGGTGCCACTGCATATAAAGGCGGCTGGACGTGTCAACAGACCAATCATCACTAACACCCCGCCGACTAACTCAATGGCGCCGGCTGAATACATTAACGGATTGAGGGGATAGGGAAAGTCAGCGGGGAAATTAAACAGTTTCTGCGTTCCGTGCCAGATAAATAGAAACCCGCTTACGATTCTTAATAGGGCATAGGACTGCTCTTCGCGGCCCTCTAATAAGTTGTCTAAAAATACCATGTCGACGCCTCTTTTGTCGTAGTTTTAGGATAGGTTTGTGCAGCTGAGAACCACTTTATTGAATAGTAGAGAGAACAACAACAATTATTAGCGAGAGGATGATTGGCACAGAAATGCAGGCGCCAGCGAAGATAAGTAAATTACGCGTTGTTTTAGTCATAAAAAGTGACCTCCTTGTGCTATTAAAAGTAGCTGCTAAACCCGGCGTCGTCCAGATTGGACTCGACGTTGGAGTCAATTAACCGTCCGCGCGCTTTAATGCCAATCGGACAAATATTGGTCCAATAATTTCAAAAAAGACGGTCGAGCCGATAACAATCGATAACAGCATCTGACGCTGTTCGGGGTAGTGACTGGCGGCGACTAAGCCCATGCCGATGGAGACGCCGGCCTGCGGTAGCAGCGCCACACCGATCCAACTTTTGGTGGTCGCATCTGCTTGACTGATAATACCGCCGGCGCCGGCGCCGACGTACTTACCAATAGTGCGACAGCCAATATAGACAGCACCTGCTACACCTATTTCTCTAGCAATACTCAAGTCCAGCGATGCCCCCGCCAAGGTAAAAAATACCACCATAAACGGCCACTCAATACCCTCGATAGCATGAAATGGATACTCATGGTGAGAGGCAAAATTGCTGACCACAGCACCCGTCACAATCGCTGTGATCAGATAAGACACCTCCAGCCACAGCGCCAGCCCACCGCAGATCAGCACAATCGCCATAGCCTCAGTCAGGATCGGTTGTCCAGGTTTGATTCTACCGGTGAGATAGGCCGCCGGCACACCGACAACGGCGCCGAGCAGAACTGCCCCGCCAATCTCCCAAGCCACCGACCAGAGCATGCCACTGTGATCGACACTGTCGTTTAAATAGGCAACCAGTGAGAAACCAATTCCAAATAGCACCAATGCCCAAATATCATCAAGTGTCACAATGGCAACCAGTAGGCGACTAAAAGGACCTTGCGAGCCTGATTCTGCAGTGACATCCAAAATCGCCGCTGGCGCAGTGGCCGAAGCAATACAGCCTAAAATCATGGCGATCTCTGTCGGAACGCCAGCCCAGATTAAGCCGATACTGACTACCATGGTGGTAATCACTGCTGCGCAAATCGAAATCCAAAAAACGTCGCCGGTATGTTGCTGGAGTGATTCTGTGGTTAATTTTCCTCCCAGTAAAAAACCCACCATCAGCAGTGTGGTTTGAGCGATAACCTCAAAGTAATGGGTAAAAACGTCGGGAATTAAATTCAGCCCATGCGGGCCAATGACGGCGCCTAAAATCACTAACAGCGTTACCCGAGGTAAGACGGTGCGCTGGGCGATCGTGGAAATAAGTAAACCGAGCAGCAGAATACCGCCGAGGGTTAAAAAGAGCACTGAGGAGTTAGTCATAATAAGCCGCTGTTAATAGCTGCTGCGAGCTTATCTCGCGGCATCGACTTAATGCTAGTTGGCCAGGGTATGTCCCGCCACTGAAATGATATTTTAGAGCAAGTTTACCTTGCTCAAATTGATTGAATTTCCCTCTGCCGTGCCCAGCGAGGAAACAGTTTTTTAGATACCCCAATGCTGCTTTAGGTGGGAGAACAGGTTGATATGTGTTCGCTATTAGAAGTGACTTGTCACTTGGCCCCTGCCGCCTTTAATGCTTTCACGTACTCTTCGCCATGGCCATGCTGGCTGGCGACAGCAATCAGGGTTTGTCCTTCTGGATTAGTTGCATTGAGGTCGTGGCCTGCGTCTTTAAAGAAGTTTAAAAAGGTCGCAAAATTATCGATATTCATGCCGCGGTAGGCTTTTTCCAGCAGGTGGAAGTCAGTGCTTACTCCTGCTGGTGCTTTGTAGTTTAAAAAGCTTTTTACGCGTTCATCATCGAAGACTTCGCCGAGGACTTTTTCTTTATCTTTTTTAAGTGACATATTTTTCCTTGAGCGTTCTAGACTAATTCGTTAAGTTTTTGGGCCAATATTTTATTGACCTGCTGAGGGTTGGCTTGGCCTTTCGATGCTTGCATTATTTTACCCATAAAGCCGCCGAGCTTTTTCTTGCGCTTGGCTTCTTCGGTATTGATGTAGTCGTCGACCATGGTTTGGTTGGCGGCTAATACGTCGGTAACCATCTGCTCCAAGGCGCCGCTGTCTGACACCTGCACAAGCCCGCGAGCTTCAATAATTTCATCGGCGCTACCTTCGCCTGCCCACATTCCTTCGAACACCTCTTTGGCCATTTTTCCGCTGATGCTGTTATCGGCAATTCGCGCCACCAGTCCACCTAGCTGCTCTGCGTTGACTGGGCTTTTGTTAATGCTTAGGTCTTGGTTATTTAAGCGTGCGGCGAGTTCACCCATGGTCCAGTTGGCGGCGAGTTTGGCATTGCCAGATTTCTCGCTGGCGATTTCAAAATAGGCGGCCATTGCCGCATCGCCGCCAAGTACGCCGGCATCATAATCCGACAAACCGTACTGCTCGACGAAGCGCGCCTGTCTGGCATCGGGTAGCTCTGGCAGATTGCGGCGCAGTTCTTCAATGGTTTCATCGCTGACAATCACTGGCAATAGATCGGGGCAGGGGAAGTAGCGGTAGTCGTTGGCTTCTTCTTTGCTGCGCATGGAGCGGGCGACCTTAGTATCGCCATTGTACAGGCGCGTTTCCTGAATAACGCTGCCGCCATCTTCGATAAGATCGATTTGGCGTTCGACTTCTTTGGCAATCGCCTCTTCCATAAACTTGAATGAGTTTAGGTTTTTGGTTTCGGTTCTGGTGCCCAATTCTGTGGCGCCGGTGGGGCGTACGGAGACGTTGACGTCAAAGCGCATGCTGCCCTGAGACATCTCGCCATCGCAGATGCCGATGGAGGTGACAATGCTGTGCAGTTTTTTGGCGAAGGCGATGGCTTCTTCGGCACTGCTCATATCCGGTTCAGAGACGATCTCGATCAGCGGGGTGCCGGCGCGATTTAAGTCGATACCGGTTACGCCATGGCGGAAGTTGCCTTCGTGCAGTGACTTGCCGGCATCTTCTTCTAGATGAGCGTGGTGGATGCGTATGTTTTTGCTGCGGCCATCGGCGAGCTGAATTTCAACATTGCCGCGACCGACGATGGGCTTTTCCAGCTGTGTGGTCTGGTAGCCTTTGGGCAGGTCGGGGTAGAAATAGTTTTTCCGTTCGAAGGCGGATTCTTGACCAATTTCAGCATCGATTGCGAGGCCGAACATCACTGCGTAATGCACGGCTTGTTTGTTAAGCACGGGCAGAGTGCCGGGCATGGCCAGATCAATGGCGCAGGCTTGGGTGTTGGGCTCGGCACCGAATGCGGTGCTGGCGCCGGAGAAAATTTTGGTTTTGGTGGCCAGCTGCACGTGCACTTCTAGGCCAATGACGGTTTCCCAGCTCATGACTCGGCTCCCTGCTGTATCGACTCGGGCATTTGATCGTGCCAGTCGGTCGCCTGCTGATACTGGTGGGCGACATTTAACATGCGCGCTTCATCAAAGTAGTTGCCGATAATCTGCAGACCAACGGGCTTGCTCTCGACCATGCCGCAGGGTACCGACATGCCTGGCAGTCCGGCCAGATTGGTGGCGATGGTGTAGATATCTTCCAGATACATGGCCACGGGGTCATCGCCTTTGGAGCCAAACTTAAAGGCGGGTGATGGGCAGGTGGGGCCCATAATCACATCGACCTGTGCAAAGGCTTTTTCAAAGTCTTGTTGAATCAGCTGGCGTACCTGCTGGGCTTTGCCGTAGTAGGCATCGTAGTAACCGGCAGATAAGCAGTAGGTGCCGATCAAAATGCGCCGCTGTACTTCTTCACCAAAGCCTTCGGCGCGGGTGCGGGTATAGAGATCGTTGAGATCCTTGGGGTCTTCACAGCGATAACCGTATTTAACGCCATCGAAGCGCGACAGATTGGCTGAGGCTTCGGCGGGAGCTATCACATAATAAGCTGGTACTGACAGAGCCGAGTTGGGCAGGCTGATTTCAACTAGTTCGGCACCCTGAGCCTCTAGCTCGGCCAGTGCACTGCGCACGGCGTCTTCGGTGCCAGCGTGCAGGCCATCGGAAAAATACTCTTTGGGCACGCCAATCTTTAAGCCTTTGATGCTGTTGTTGAGGTCAGCGCTATAGTCGGGCACGTCGCGATCAATACAGGTGGAGTCTTTGTCGTCATAGCTGGCCATGCAGTTTAACAGCAGTGCACAGTCTTCGGCGGTGCGGGCCATCGGGCCGCCCTGATCGAGACTTGAGGCAAAGGCGATCATGCCCCAGCGCGAGACCCGACCATAGGTGGGTTTTAAGCCGGTAATACCGCAGAGTGCCGCGGGCTGACGAATTGAGCCGCCGGTATCGGTGGCTGTTGCGCCGGGCGCTAATCTTGCGGCTACCGCTGCGGCGGAACCGCCGGATGAGCCGCCGGGCACACAGTCGATGGCCCAGGGGTTTTTAACTGGGCCATAGAAGCTGGTTTCGTTGGAGGAGCCCATGGCGAACTCATCCATATTGGTTTTGCCAAGAACCACGGCGCCGGCCTGCTCGAAGTTTTCAACCACGGTGGCACTGTAGGGCGGGATAAAGTTATCCAGCATCTTGGAGCCACAGCTGGTGCGCACGCCATTGGTGCAGAAAATATCTTTGTGCAGGATGGGTATGCCACAGAGAGCTGGAGCGTTTCCTGCGGCCAATCTCTTATCGGCCGCGGCTGCAGCTTTTAGGGCTTGCTCAGCGGTGACGGTAATGACGGCATTGTATGCGGGGTTTAGCTCGGCAATACGGGCTAAAAAGTGCTGAGTCAACTCAACGCTGGAGAAGTCCTTGCTCTGCAGCCCTTTGGCAAGCTGAGCGATAGTAAGGTTATGCATTGTTGGGTCGCTTATTCTATGACTTTGGGCACTAAAAACAGCCCGTCTTCGGTGTCTGGTGCTATGGCCTGAAAGGCTTCGCGCTGATTGATCTCTGTGACTTCATCTTCACGCAGACGCTGAGTGGCTTGCAGAGGGTGGGACATGGCTGCGACGCCTGAGGTGTCGACGGCCTGAAGTTGGTCGACGAGTTCGAGAACGCTGCCGAGGCGCTGTGAGACTTCAGTGATAGTGTTTTCGTTGATGGCGATGCGTGATAGCGTGGCCAGCTTTTCGATTTCGTGTCGTTCGATACTCATAAAATAATCCGTCTGTCAGCAGCGTCCGGTCGGCACTGTCTTGCGACTATACAAAGGCCATAAGGTACCATAAATGGCCTCGTTAGGTTAAGGGGGCAGGGTTGATAAAAGGTCCATTTTTCAAGCTTTTAAAGCAGTTTTTTTGTAGATCACAGCAACTTCAAGCTAGATCAGCTAGAATGCAGCAAAAATACTGTGAAAGAGTCAGTGAGCGCTTGCTCTGATAGCCTGCCACTGTTAAATTTGACGATTAAATTTGTAGTCGTTCGCTTGGGGTTGAAGAGTCTAGAACAGGGGCCTAATCTAAGCAGGCGACATTGAGGAAAATCTAACTAGATGTTTAAAAAAATTCGTGGCTTTTTCTCCAGCGATCTCTCAATCGATTTGGGAACGGCTAATACGCTGATATATGTGCGTGAGAAAGGTATCGTTCTCAATGAGCCATCGGTGGTGGCAATTCGCCATCATCTCGGACAGAAGATTATTGAAGCGGTGGGTGTCGATGCCAAGCGTATGCTCGGTCGTACCCCCGGTAACATCACGGCTATCAGGCCGCTGAAAGACGGTGTTATTGCCGACTTCCAGGTAACTGAAAAAATGCTCCAGCACTTTATCAAAAAGGTGCATGCCACGAGTTTTGTTCCCCCCAGCCCGCGTGTTTTGATCTGTGTGCCCTGTATGGCCACCGAGGTCGAAAAGCGTGCAATTAAAGAGTCCGCATACAGCGCCGGCGCGCGCGAAGTATTTTTGATTGAGGAGCCGATGGCTGCGGCCATGGGAGCTGGCTTACCGGTCGAAGAAGCGGTGGGTTCAATGGTGGTGGATATCGGTGGTGGCACCACTGAGATTGCGATCCTGTCGTTGAATGGTGTGGTGTTCTCGGACTCTGTGCGAATTGGTGGTGACCGTTTCGATGAATCGATTGTCAATTTTGTCCGTCGCAAGTACGGCAGCGTGATTGGCGACAGCACCGCTGAGCGTATCAAGATGGAAATTGGCGGTGCTTACCTGAGCAAAGAGGTACGTGAAATTGATGTTCGCGGACGCAATCTCGCCGAAGGTGTTCCCAAGAGCTTTACGCTCAACAGTGATGAGATCCTAGAATCGCTGCAGGAGCCGCTGGCCGGTATCGTGCAGGCGGTGAAGCGAGTGTTAGAACAGTCGCCTCCAGAGCTGGCATCGGATATTGCCGAGACCGGTATTGTTTTGACCGGCGGCGGCTCGATGCTGCGCGATCTCGACCGTTTGCTGACAGCTGAGACCGGGTTGCCAGTGATTCTTGCTGAAGATCCGCTGACCTGTGTTGCTCGTGGCGGCGGCGAGGCACTTGAGATGATGGATAACAGTAAAATTAATTCGTTAACTTTCTAAGGTTGTTGACAGTGGGTAGCTGGTCGTCAGCTATCTAGTGACACTCGGGAGAGGGTTTATCAGAAACGTTTTTAGCAAATCATCCTCACCCCTAAGAAAATTTCTTATCGTTGCCTTGCTCGCTGTCGTGCTGATGATCGTCGATAGCTTCACGCCATGGCTAAAACCCATCTATAGCACTGCCGATAATCTTGTTCGTCCGCTCTATTGGTTGGCCAATGTTCCGTTGCGAGTGCAGGAATGGAGTGCCAGCAGTGTCACGCCACGTTCTGAAATTGAAGTTGAAAACCAACGCCTTAGCAAAGAGAGTCTGATTTACCACGGTCAGCTGCAGAGGATGTCTGATTTGGCGGCGGAAAATTTGCGTCTGCGGCGTCTGCTTAATGCCACCGAGTTACTTCAGGACAGCGTCCTGGTCACCGAGGTGATCGGCGTGTCAGCTAATCCGCTGCGTCACACGCTAACCATTGACCGCGGCACTGCGGACGGCGTGTTTGTCGGGCAGCCGCTGCTTGATGCCGAAGGTTTGATGGGGCAGATTATAGAGGTGCACAAGAGTCATAGCGCCGCGCTACTGATCACCGACAGCAGCCACGCACTGCCGGTTCAGGTACTGCGCAATGGTGTGCGCTCTATCGCTGAGGGCACCGCCGACTACAATTTGCTAAGCCTTAAATTTGTCTCTCCGTCGGCGGATATTCGCGAGGGCGACAAGTTGGTGAGCTCTGGTCTAGGTGGTCTCTATCCCGCGGGCTACCCGGTCGGTACCGTGATTAGTATTGCCAGTGAACCGGGCGATAGCTTTCTCAAGATCGATGTTGATCCCTCCGCTGAGATCGATCGCAGTCGTCATCTGTTACTACTCTATACATCGCGCGATAGTGGTGCGGACGCGACCGAATAATGCAGTCGGGTAATCACAGCATTGCCGTTTTTTTAACCGTTGTTCTGGCGGTGGTGTTCAACCTTATGCCCTATAGCGGCGACTGGATTGTCTGGAAACCCAATTTTTTGCTGCTGGTGGTAATGGGCTGGGTTTTGTATCAGCCAAAAGAGTTTGGGGTATATTTTGCTGCATCATTTGGCCTGCTTGCGGATATTCTTTTACGAATGACACTGGGCCACTCGGTGATTGTCTTTGCACTCTGTGTCAGTGTGATTGTGATAGTTAGTCGCTGGGCTCAATATTTATCATTGCTACAACGCACTTTTCTCGTATCGCTTATCATCGGCGTGGTTGGTCTACTCGAGGCGAGTGTTTTTATGCTTTACGATAGGCCATCGGCCATTGAGCATCTACCTATGAAAATTCTTCTGTCGGCATTGGCTTGGCCGCTGATTGATCGGCTGATCGCCCGTTCACAGCGACAGCGAGATTGAGCATGTCTGACTCTGTTGCTGATCTTATTCTTGCCTCTGCATCGCCACGGCGCAGTGAATTGTTGTATCAGATTGGGGTGCGCTTTTCGGTGCTATCGGCAGATATAGACGAAAGCAGGCAGCCCGGCGAGTCACCCTCTGATTATGTTGCGCGACTGGCGCTTGAAAAAGCTCGGGTTGGCTTTAGTCGCCAAGACGGGCAGTTACCCAGTTTGGGTGCCGATACCATTGTCGTCTGTGATGGCCAGATTTTTGGCAAGCCCCGCGATCAAGCTCATGCGGCCACCATGCTGATGGCCCTGTCGGGTAAGGTTCACGAGGTTTTTTCCGCGGTTGCCATCGCTCAGGGACCCTGTTCCTCCAGTCGACTATCGAAGACGTCTGTACGCTTCCGCACAATTAGTGAAACCGAGTGTCTGACCTACTGGCAAAGCGGTGAGCCGGAAGGTAAAGCTGGGGGTTACGCTATTCAGGGGAGAGGGGCTGTTTTTGCTCAGCACATTGCCGGGAGCTACACTGGTGTAGTCGGTCTGCCGGTAGCAGAAACTGCCGAGATACTCGGCGAATTTGGCATACCGATGTGGCTGCCGGACGCGGCACAGTAGGCTCCAATGAGGCCTAAACATAAATAGAGCGGATAAAGAATGAGCCAGGAAATTCTAATCAACATTACGCCGATGGAAACTCGGGTGGCTCTGGTCGAGAACGGCGTGCCGCAAGAAATCTTTATTGAGCGCAACAATAAGCGCGGTCTGGTTGGCAATATCTATAAAGGTAAGGTAGTACGGGTGCTGCCCGGTATGCAGGCGGCCTTTATTGATATAGGTGAGGCACGCACGGCATTTTTACATGTCGATGACCTGCTGCCACGGAAAAGCAAAGCCAACGCCGGCGAGAGTGGTGAAGCGGATATTCGCCGGCTGTTGCACGATGGCCAGTTCATTGCTGTGCAGGTGATTAAGGACCCCGTTGGGAGCAAAGGTGCACGTCTTACGGCGCAGCTATCAGTGGCTTCTCATTATCTGGTGTATATGGCCGACGCTGAACATATTGGTATTTCTCAGCGCATAGAGTCTGAAGAAGAGCGCGAGCGTTTAAAGTGCCTGCTCAGCGAGATTGTCGATGAGGTGTCGCAAGAGAATGGCGGCAATAGCGCTTTCGCTGGTGGTTATATTTTGCGCACCGCGGCTGAGGGCGTCAGTGAAGCGGAACTGCGCAATACGGTGCGATTTGTCAGGCGGCTGTGGCAGGATATTCTCGATCGTAAAAGCGCTGCACAGGCGCCCTGTTGTCTGTATGAAGACCTGCCGCTGCCGAAACGTGTTTTGCGCGATATGGTTGGCGCAGAGGTTGAGAAGATTCGCATTGACTCACACGAGGCATTCGACAATCTGACTCGCTTTGGCAATAAATTTAATCCCGATATCGTGCGCTTGCTCGAGCACTATCCCGGTGAGCGCCCGCTGTTTTATATGTATGCCATCGAAGATGAAATCAGCAAGGCATTACAGCGCAAGGTCATGCTTAAATCTGGTGGTCATCTGGTGTTTGATCAGACTGAGGCGATGTCGACCATCGATGTCAATACTGGTGCCTTTGTCGGACATCGCAATCTCGAAGAGACTATTTATAAAACCAATCTTGAAGCGGCTGCAGTCATCGCTCGACAGATGCGCATACGTAATCTCGGCGGCATTATTATTATCGACTTTATTGATATGCAGAACGCAGAGCATCGGCGTCAGGTGTTGCGAGCGCTGGAAAAAGCACTGGCGCGAGATCGTGTCAGGACGACAATTTCTGGTGTCACTGAACTCGGATTAGTGCAGACTACGCGCAAGCGCACCAGTCAGAGTCTGGGACAGATATTGTGTGAGGAGTGCTCGACCTGTTTTGGCCGCGGCTATGTTAAGTCTGCCGAGTCGATCAGCTATGAGATATTGCGTGATATCCTTCGTGCCGCTCGGGCCTATGAGTGTGACAGTTTGCGGGTGCTGGCATCCGAGCCGGTGATTGCAAGGCTTATTGATGACGACTCCAGCCAGGTGGCAGATTTAGAAGCATTTATTGGATGTACGATTCAGTTCAGGGTTGAGAACCTCTATGCTCATGAACAGTTTGATATTATTCCGGTTTAAAGACTAGTGACTATGGCGAGTGCAGTTACAGCATTAAAAACGTCGATGCGTTGGCTGTGGTTAACTCTGGCCCTGCTGATTATCGGCACGGTGATTCTGGTAGTGATTGGTCGCCAGACAATTGCCAATGTCGATCAGTTTCGCGAACCGATTGCCGAGTTTATCGAAGAGCAGATCGGCCTACAGGTGGATCTCGGTGAGTTGCGTGGTGAGTGGCCGCGACTGATTCCTATTATTGAAATTAATCATGCAGTGGTTCAGGCCGCTGACGAATCGCCTGCCCTGATGATGCAAGGTGTCCGTGCTGATCTCGATCTTTTTAATAGTATTGTTCATGCAACCCCAATTTGGCGAGAACTGGTGGTTGATAGCCTGACTTTGACCATGATTGAAGACGAGCGCGGCCGCTGGGGTTTAAAGGGGTTTGAGCGCAACGCCGATACCGATCTGAGCATTTTTATTGACCCCCTTACCTACAGTCGCGTTATCCGAGCTGGTGATGTGCAGGTCGAATTGCAGTTTTACTCCGGCAAGACGATGTTCGTCAATGGCCGCAATGTCGCCATGGAAAATACTCAGACATTCCATCGCGCTGAGCTCTCCGTGATTTTATCTGAACAGCAGCAGTTTATTCAGCAGGGGCCTGTCGCTGATATTAATGGTGCGGCGGAGTCTGATATTCCCGCTTATCTATTAATAGAGGGCCATGGCGATCTCGCCGATATTGAGAGTTTCTCTGCGGACGGCTACTTCCGATTCGATGATTTCAATCTCTCTGAGCCGCTCGCTGATCTCGTTCGCTCTTTGATGCCAACCCTGTTTGCCAACCTCTCTGACTTTAAAGCCAATGCCCAGGGTGAGTTGTGGTTTGATATTCATCCCGGTGGCGCGGTGGATTTCGAGGGCAATCTTAGTATTGGTGAGGTTCCCTTAAACTGGTTGGTCGATGTGCCAGCAGTGACCGATATTAAAACTGAGATCACGGGCTGGATTACCCCAGCGTCGGATTGGGGTGTGCGTCTGCAGGGGTTCAGTTTTAACTGGTCTGGCACCTCGATTGAGCCGCTCAACTTAGTGTTTAATCAGCGCCTTGGCTCGCAGTGGCAGGATTTTGATCTTTCCGTTAATCATCTCGACCTGACACTGATGTCAGATCTACTCTACACCACGCGCATTGCCGACAAGAAAATTCTCGATATTGTCGACAGACTGAAGCCGCGAGGGATGGTTGATGCGCTGACGCTGGGACATGACGAAGTTGGTTATTACGCCTCGGCCAATCTGCAAGCGCTGGATATTGCCGCATGGAAAAAATCGCCGGGGGTCAAAGGACTGGATGGTTATTTGGAAGTCTATGGCAGTCATGGTTTGTTTACGATTGCCGACAGTGATGGTTTCGATGCATTTTTCCCAACGGTTTATAAAGATTACCTGACCATCGACAAAGCCGAGGGGACGATTAATTTTTCCTGGGACCAGGATGAGACGCTGTTAACTCTGCGCAGCGACATTATCCGCAGTGAATTGGATGCCGGTGCGGCTTCAATATTGTTTTCGGTCGAGCAGTTGATTCCCTCTCAGGGTAATCCCCCAGACGTCAGCCTGATGATTGGCGCGCGCAATTTGGATGCCAGCAAGCGCAACAAATATATCCCTTATCGAATGCCAGCACAGCTCAGCAAATGGCTGCAAGAGTCGATTTTGGAGACCCATGTCGATGAGTTCGGTTTACTGATTCGCAATCAACCACCGCGTTTTGAACCCTTATCGCAGACCACCCAGTTGATGGTCAAAGTGAGCAACGCAGACATCAACTATGACCCCCGCTGGATGAATATCCGCGACGCCTCAGCGCTGGCGTTGGTCGATGATATATATACCGAAGTAGAGGTCTATGCCGGGACCGTTGGTGACGCGTCGATCAGCAGCGCGAAGGTTGTCTATAACAAGATAGGTGCAGAGCAGACGCCAGCTATCTTCGTCGATGCGGCTGTCGAAGGGGAACTCAGCGCAGCGATTGAGGTATTGGTACAGTCTCCTCTGGAGAGCAGCTTGGGTGCCTTAAAGAACTGGAATTACAGCGGTAAAATGAATAGCCAGCTGGATCTGGTTATTCCATTAGTTGGACCTAACGCTGCTGGGTCAGCGATAGTGCCGCAATACAATGTCACCTCATTGATAGACAGCGGCGCACTGAGAATTCCCGGAGGCCCGATAAGTGTTGACGAGATAAATGGGACACTGAATTTCGCTCTTGATAAGGGTTTGTACGGCGATGATATCAGCGCTAATTTTTGGCAGCGACCGATGCGCGCGAGGCTCTTCAAGAGCGCAGATGAACAGAAAATTGCCATCAGCGGCGATTTGCTGCCGGAGAGTTTAAATCAGCTGGTCGATTTTCCCTGGCAAGAGGTGATTAAAGATACCATCGCCGTCGAAAGTCTTATCACTATTCCTGCGGTTGGTCAGCAACAGGCTTCTGCAGCGCCGATAACCTTGCAGATAAACAGTAATTTGCAGCGTGTTGCACTCAATCTGCCCGCTCCGCTGGGTAAAGCCGCCGAGGAATCTCAAGATCTTGCTGTGACACTTTCTTTTGCACCTGAATTTGAGCGACTGCAGGCAACCCTTGCCGGTCGGCCCAGTCCTGAGGGCGGCAGTGCTGATCTAAAATTCGATTTGCGCTTTAATGAGGGAGCCATGAGTGGTGCATTTGTCAGTTATGACAGAGCCACTGAAGAGCCCGAGCAGGGTATTGTGAAGCTATCGGCCTATCTACCGACAATGGATCTGCAGCACTGGCAGCCATTGATTGGTCTTTTTCGGCGCTCTGAGTCGGTTGCCGATTTCAGTTGGACGCCGGTGTTAGATCTTCGCCTTGATCAGATGCAGCTCGCCACGATCCAGTTGCGCGAAATCAGCGCACTGGTCTCCTTGTCCGACAACCTAATCGATGTTAATTTTTACTCTGATCTTGCGGATGGGCGCTTGGTTATGCCGTTGGGTAACGCCTTGCCTGTCCCCAAACTCGATCTCAGTCGTTTGACTGTTCCCGGCGCGCTGTTGGAAAAACGTATCGTTCAATCAACGATTGATCCGCGCCAGTTTATTGCTCTGGATCTTGCGGTAGACCGCCTGGAAATTGCTGGTGATGATTGGGGCTCGATTGCGTTTAAGTTGCGCCCGGAAGTCTCGGGAGCGCTGTTCAGCCAAATTCGTGGCAATCTGCTAGGGCTCCAGCCGGGGTTATTTGAAGACCAGCCGGCGACGGAATTCTTTTGGGGATACGACGGCAGCGATTACGCCAGTCGCCTGATCGGTCCGGTGGGTATTGGCAATATTGAAGAGTTCTTGGGGTCGGGTTTAAACGTCCCCAAGATTGTCGACAGCAAGTCCGGACGGTTTGTGTTTGATCTCGCTTGGCAGGATCAACCGTGGAATATCTCCCGCGACAATCTCAGTGGCGAGTTTCAGGTCGAATTAAGGAAGGGTAGTTTTTATCGCTCCACCGGTGGAGCAGGCGCCGCCTTGAAAATGGTCAGTCTGGTTAACTTCGCAAACTGGCTGCGTCGATTGAAACTGGATTTCTCTGATGTGGTAGGGCAGAACCTCAGTTACAACAAACTCAGCGGCACCTTGGAATTTGATCAGGGGGTGGCGAGGTTTACACAGCCGTTGAGAATGGCAATGCCCTCTGGGCGTATGAGTATGGGTGGAACATTTGATCTGCTCAACGAAGAGGTCGATGCGCGTCTGGTGGCGACCCTACCGGTGGCGACTAATCTACCCTGGGTGGTTGCTCTGCTGGGCGGACTGCCTGCCGCAGCGGGCGTATATGTGACCAGCAAACTGGTGGAAAAGCAGGTTGATCGGCTGTCGAGTATTAGTTACAAGCTCTCCGGTCCCTGGGATGACGTCGAGGTATCGGTGGATCGCATCTTTGCCGCCGATTTGCGCGCTGAGGAGGCAAAAGAGTCTCAACCCGATGCCGATAAGGTGCTCGAGAATGAGCCAAACTAATTGCTTTGTCGCCGCGGCTGTTCAGTTGCGGCCTCACAAATCGCTGGAAGAGAATCTCGCCGGCGCAGAAACTCTGATTGCAGAGGCCGCTGATGCTGGCAGTCAGTTGGTTGTGTTACCTGAAAATTTCGCTTACCTCGGGCGCAAAGATTTGGCAGATGTAGGCTTGGCCGAGCAGAGTAGCGGACCGGTCTGTGAGTTTCTCGCCGAGCAGGCGCGACGCCACCATCTCTGGCTAGTCGGTGGTACTGTGCCAATCAGTGATACACAGGTGCCTAAGCCTTTTGCCCGGTCATTGTTGTTTGATCCACGGGGAAATGTGTCTCAGCAATACGACAAGATTCATCTGTTTGATGTTGACGTGGCTGACAGCACCGCTGAGATGGCGCAGCAGACCCGTTACCGAGAGTCGGATGATTATCGCCGTGGCACAGACGTCGTGATGGCGCAGACCGAACTCTGTCGGTTGGGGATGAGCGTCTGTTACGACCTGCGCTTTGCCGAGCTCTATCGCCAATTAGCTGATGCCGATGCTCAGGTGGTGTCGGTACCAGCGGCCTTTACGGCGGCCACGGGCCGTGATCACTGGGAGCTGCTGCTGCGTGCACGGGCGGTAGAAAATCAACTGTTTGTGATTGGCGCCAATATGGTTGATCGCGAGCATCCACGCCGTGGCCTGTGGGGCGGCAGTGTGGTTATTGATCCGTGGGGGACGGTGATGGCGCGGGTTGATGATCAGCCTGGTATCGCGGTTGCCGAGATTGATTTGGATAGGCTGACCGAGATACGCAGGAAGATGCCGGTTGCACAGCATCGCAGGTTATAAGCGAGATTTTTTTAACAAAGGCCCTAAAGGTCCTTGTGCCGCTGAGGGCTCTTCTGCCGCTGAGGGCTCTT
>JAFMBY010000093.1 GCA_017858135.1 Porticoccaceae bacterium
CCACAAGCCGCCAGGGCCAGTGAGATAAGGACAATATAAAATGGCTGTTTAATCACTGCGGATAAGCTCACAAAATGGTTCAACGACTTTGTCTCCCTCGGTTTTCTAGTATTTTTTTAGCCGCCTCTCTCGAGACTGACTGATTTATTAAAAAATAGTCACATTAAAAGGCGCCAAGTACCACGCAAACAGGATCAAAGACCGATTGGTTGAGACTAAAGGTCCCGACTCAGTGACCTGATGGTTTGAACAACGGTTCAAATGCGTGCGCTGAAACTATATGCTTACCCAGCAGAATAAAAACCGCATCATCTGCTCGACAGCGTGATGAGATAGCGACCTAAGGGGGAGCTTAGTAATGTGCAAGAAAGCTTATTCGCAGCGAGTGCTTGCGGGTATCGCAGTGTTTTGCGCACTGGCATTTCAGGTGCACGGCGAACCCGATCGGTTATTTGAGCCAGCACCGCGCAGCGACGATGGTCGCTTCAGCAATTGGGCCAGTGATCTCTCCCACGGCTCTGCCACCGTGCGCAGCAAATTCTTTCTCGGTCGTGTCGGCGCGACATTTCGCGCCCCAACCGGCATCCCCGAGCGCATTGTCAATGACGGCGCCTATCTCAGGGAAAATGCCCGACACAGTGAGCCAACCGTGACCTGGATCGGTCATGCAACCATGCTGGTGCAGATGGAACACCTGACCTTTCTCACCGATCCAATCTGGTCAGACCGCGCCAGCCCCGTACCAATAGCCGGGCCCAAGCGACAGATTGAGCCGGGCGTTGCCATGGCCGATCTGCCGCCGATTGATTTTGTGCTGATCTCGCACAATCACTACGATCATCTCGATCTGCCAACCTTGCGCGCGCTGGCGAAACGCAACGCTGAAACGGTCTTTTTTGTACCACTGGGCAATGGCCAATTATTGCGTGACCAAGGCATTAAGCAGGTCGAAGAGCTCGACTGGGGCGATACCGCACGCTTTGAAAATGCCACTATTCACTGTCTTCCTGTGCAGCATTGGAGTAAGCGCAGCCTTACCGACACGCGCAAATCACTGTGGTCATCCTGGGCTGTCACCGGTGAGCAGCGACGCTTTTACTTTGCTGGAGACACCGGCTACTTTCGTGGCTTTAAGGAAATTGGCGACAAGCTTGGGCCCTTTGATCTGGCGGCGATACCGATTGGTGCCTACGAACCGAGAGCAATGATGGAAGCCTCGCACATGAATCCCGAGGAAGCCATTCAGGCTGCGCTAGATGTTCAAGCAAAGACTACCGTGGCAATGCATTTTGGCACCTTTAATCTCGCCGACGAGCCGATGAGCGAGCCGCCATTGCGCTTTAAAAAGGCCGCAGCGAAAGCCAATATCAGCGCTGAAAACAGCTGGGTGCTGAGGATTGGCGAAACCCGTCGGTTTTGATCGATGGGTTATGACAACCGCTGACATGTCATTGTCGACTGGGATCGGTTAATTAGCGCCAACCAATCAAGAAAAGTGCTTAGAAGCCGATTCTTTAACTGTGTGGCTGGACATTTTACATGCCGCGTCACATACCAAAATACTGTATGAGAAGAGGTTAACTGTGGTGCAGAAAAAAACTGGAATTGTTACGACTGGGCTTGTTCTCGGACTACTGCTTTTATCAGGACAGTTGCAGGCGGAGTGTTGGCCGCGTTGTTCAGAGTCAGAAATAAAATTTGAAACTCGCTCGGCGCAACTCAAACTGAACACCATCACCAAAAAAATCAGTGCCGCCGAATCGAAAGAAATACGCCTGTTCAATGAATTGCAGGGACTGCGCTTCAATTATAAAAAAGCGACTCAGACCCAGACCCGCATCTCGACTACAGATGTTTACAGCAGCAATGACTCAGGCTATGCCGCACCGCCGCCAAAGCCGCAGCGACTGATTGAGGCCGAGCTGGAGAGTGAGCAACTTATCGCCAGTATCGACAGCATGAAAGAGAGCGCACTAAAACTCGAACTGCAGATTGAACGCTATCAAGACCTAACCCCCTATGTCGCCAGCACTCAAGCACCACAGCCTGCACCGGTTCGAGCGCTCAGCGCGCCGCAGCCGGCGGTGATGTACATGGATGACGAAGAGGAAGACCTGTGGGTTATGCCGGGTAAGCACTACGCGCTACTCGTCGCCGTGGGCAACTATGACGATGACGACATCAATGATTTGGACCAACCGCAAAATGATGCCGCGGCGCTAAAAAAGGTGCTCATGGAGAACTACACCTTTGAAGACGCCAATGTTAGCTTGATGGTTGATCCTAGCCGCGGCGATATTCTCGACGAGTTTGATCGCCTCAATCAAATTATGGGCGAATCCGACAGCCTACTGATTTTCTATGCCGGTCACGGCTACTGGGACGAGGACTTTCAGCAGGGCTACTGGCTGCCGCGCGATGCACGCAAGTCGAGAAAAGCCTCGTGGATCAGCAATGCAACGATCCGAGATTACATTCGCGGTATCGGCTCCAAGCACACCCTGCTGATATCCGATGCCTGCTTTAGCGGCGGCATTTTCAAAACCCGTTCGGCCTTTAGAGATACGGCCAGCGCCACTGACAAATTGTTTCAGCTGACTAGCCGAAAAGCCATGACCAGCGGCACCCTGACTGAGGTTCCGGACGACAGTGTGTTCTTGGAATACCTGATTAAACGTCTTAAAGATAACACCGATAGTCACCTGCCCTCAGAACAGCTGTTCTCGCAGTTTCGTATCGCCGTGATCAATAATAGCTCTGTCGATCAGGTGCCACAGTACGGTGAAATTCGCGGCGCCGGCGATGAGGGTGGCGACTTTATTTTCGTCCGCCGGACTGGCGGTTGAGGACCTCTCTGCCGATGAAAATGCTCGCCGGCGCCTTGCTCTCGCTCGCGCTAGCAAGCGCTGTCGCAAGCGCCTATGGCGAGGTGTTGCAGCCGCTGGCACAGATAGTCAGCCCGCAGGGCGAGGTTGAGCACCGCAAGGCCGACAAACCATGGCGTGCGTTGACGCGCAATAAATATCTGTTTGCCGGTCATGAAGTCAAGTCGGGCCCCTCTGGGGTGGCATCAGTCTATGACTTCGCCAGTGCCTCGAGCGTTGAACTGCAGGCCAATTCGTGGATCAAGGTCAGCGCCGATGGGCTGACCATTATCAGCGGTGGCCTATCGAAACCGCAGCCGTTGTCAGCCGGTCTATCCAACGTTATCGCGTCTAAATTTGCCCGCTCGGAGCAGTACACCTCGGTGCGACGCGGCGCCTTTAAAGAACAGCAGGCCTGCAAAAAATCGCTTGGCACCATTCGCAACAGCAGCATTTCAAAGAGCTTCCCGAATATTGCCTGGCAAAATGTCTGCCCGACCTTCTCTTACCGCCTGGTGATAAACGGGCAGGTGATCGATATCGGCGCGCAAGCTGAGGGCGATATGATTACCTATGATGCCAGCGCGCTCAGCGAGGGCTTGCACAGCATGCGAGTGGAGTTTGTCGATGAACAGGGCCAGGTCTTTCGACCGCGTAAAGACAGTCAGCTGCGACGCCTGTCGGATGCCGACGATGCAAAAATTATCGCCTCGATCAAAAGCTTTGGCGACGATCCACTGCTAACCGCAGCGATGTTTGAGGACTACGGATTGTTTGTCGCGTCGATGCGGGTGTTGCAGCGTTATCTGGATAAATACCCGGACGAAAATGAAATGCGCCCACTGCTGGTCGACTCGTATCACAAACTCAAGCTCTACAAAAAACGTGATGCATTGGCACGGCGCTATCACTCTGTGAACGCTCAACAATAAGAATCATCAACAAAAACCATCAATAGACGCTGCGCCGGTCGCGATCGATTTGATTAATGGAAGCAAAGCAGTTGAAAAAATCATTCTTTATTGCGCTTATCAGCCTCACCTTTTTGCTCTTCAGCCTGTTTCAGTATCAGGACGCCTTTACCGCAATTGAAGATCAGGTTTACAGCGCCAAACAGCTATTGCGTAATAATATCCGTGCGCCGCAGAGTCAGGTGTCTCTCGACGACCCGGTACTGATTGTCTATACCGACGAAGCGTTTTACGCTGAATACAATGCCTTCCCGCTGCGTCGCACCGATCTGGCGACAATTGTTCAGCGACTGTCTGATCTCGGTGCACGGGTGATCGGCATCGATATGTTGCTCGATTTTAATAGCGCCTATGGCGAGGATCCAATCCTCGAGCAAACCTTCGCAAACAGCGACAATCTGGTGCTGGTTTCTCAGGCGGTTTTTCGCGATGGGCAATTTGTCGAGCTCAACAAACCGATCCCACGCTTTGATCAATACAGCAACAATGGCTATTCCAATATTGCCTCAAACAGTGCGCTGTCAGAAATTATCACCCGACTGCGGATACATAAAAATCTGGCCAGCATGGATATCTGGCCCTTTGCCATCGAGGTGGTCGCCCGCTATCTGGGTGCGCGTCCGCAATTAGACGGCGACGGCCAGCTGATTTTTGACGACAAGCTAAGCGTCGGTCTCGATCGCCTGTCTGATCTGTTTATCGACTACCCATTATTAAATGTCGATAGAGCGGGTCAGATGCTCAATCTGCATCAGCAAATCGGCCTGTCTGCTGCAGAATTATTGTATGCCGATAAAGAAGATCTCGAAGAGCTGGCGTTTTTGGTGGCCGATAAAATTATTCTAATCGGCGAGGTTGCCGAGGTCGGTCAGGACACCTATCGCGGGCTCTTGGACGACGTCTATGGTGTCGAAATTATTGCCGATGAAATTCTCACTATGCTCGATGGCGCACCGGTTCAAGCCGCGTCCACAGCGATTGGGCTGTTGCAGATGCTGCTGCTGTGGGCAGTATTTATCGCCATGCTCTGGGTCACTCGTGCCATCGTCTGCAACCTGCTAATGATTGCGCTGACCACGGCGCTGTTTGCCGGCAACCTGTTTGTCTATGTCAGTCTCGGCTGGTTAATCCCATTGACCTATGCGGCACTGGCCTCGCTGATCGCCCTGATTGCGGTTAACTCGCTGCATTATTTTTCTGAAGTCAGCAAAAAGAAACAGATTCAAAAGTCCTTTGGTCAGTATCTCTCGCCAGAGGTCGTCGCCGAGCTGGTCGACGACCCCTCCAAAGTACGTCTGGGTGGTGAAGAGCGTGAAATGACCGCGCTGTTTTCAGATATCGCCAAGTTTTCAACGATCTCGGAAAGCATGGCTCCCAATGCCCTGGTCGAAATGTTAAACGACTACCTGACACGCATGTGCAATGTGATTCTTGACTTAAACGGCACCATCGACAAATTTGAAGGCGACGCGATTATTGCCTTTTGGGGCGCGCCCGCGGTGCAAGCCAATCACGCGACGCTGGCGTGTCTGGCCAGCATCGATATGAATGCACATCTGGCGCTTTACAATCAGTCTCGGGTACAAGAGGGCTTGGCGCCGCTGTACACTCGCATCGGTCTCAATAGCGGTTTGATGACCGTCGGCAGTATCGGCTCCGCGCAACGCATGGACTACACCATGATTGGCGACAGTGTTAATTTGGCGGCGCGTCTTGAAGGGGTCAATAAAGTTTTTGGTACGGAAATTTTGATTTCTGGCAGCACCTATGCAGCCGCAAAAGACGCCATTGATGTGCGTAAAATTGGCACGGTGAGAGTGGTGGGCAAATCTGTACCCGTGGAGATTTATGAGCCCACCGCGCGGAAAAATAGTACCAGTGGCGCAATGAACGACGTGGCGTCGCTGTTTAGTGCTGCGGTCGAGTTATACCAGCAGGGTAATCTCGATGATGCACTGAGTCAGTTCAAACGCTGCGCCAATCTGTTACCCGATGATCAGCCAACGCAATTTTATATTGCTCAGATAGCGGCGCTCAAGAAGACCGGAATGAGTCCAGAGTGGAGTGGTATTTTTGAGCTGACGCAGAAATAATCACCCGGTAATACAAACGTATTTTGGCCCATTCGATGCCCGACACCAGGCATCGGGCAGCAGCAGGACAGAGCTATTTTGACCAGCGCTAAAGACCAACTGCTAGAACTCGTGGAGCACATCCCAGCTTTTCCGCAAGCGGTGATGCGTATTCTCGACATCACCTCGCGCGGCGATTGCGACAGCAAAGAATTGGTCCGCATCATCGAGAGAGACCCGGTGCTGGCGATTAAAATACTCAAATTGGTCAACTCGCCCTATATCGGGTTGCCGCAACCGATCGCGTCGGTCAGTCACAGCGTTATCTTTGTCGGCATCAATACAATCAAAAATCTGGCCCTGTCGGTGGCCGCAATCGGTATGCTGCCAAAGACCAATGCGGCAGACTTTGATATGGACCAACTGCTTAAGCATTCACTGGGTGTGGCCACGGTCGCCGCGCGTTTAGCCGAGCTGTTAGGGGTTGCCGAGAAGGATCGCTCGGACTATTTTTTGGCCGGCCTGCTGCATGATTTTGGCAAAGTGGTGTTAGCGCAATACAAGGCTGTCGAGTTTAAACAGGCATTGGAAAAATCATTGGCTGACGGCTCTCCGCTGCATCAAGCCGAAACAGCAATACTCGGTTATGACCATGCCTATATCGGCGCATTGCTCGCTGAAAAATGGCTGTTGCCAGCGCGACTGGTAGACTGCATTGGCTTTCATCACGCAGTCGACACTGAAACCAGAGATGATCAACTTAGAGATTGCGTAGCACTGGCGAATATTATTTTGCAGCGACTGGACTTTGGTTTTTCAGGTAATCGTTATCGCGCTGAGATACCATCGACTATCGAGGCGAGGTTCGCCATGAGTGGCGACGACATCATCAGCAGCCTCGGCGATCTGGATGATGAACTGGCAAAGGTCACGGCATTTAGCCATTGATACAATCACCACAGAGGGACATAGAGCGTGCAGTTTACATTTTGGGGAGTGAGAGGATCGATTGCGGTGCCGGGGCCGAGCACAGTGCGCTACGGCGGCAACACCACCTGTATCGAAGTGCGTGGTGACAACAATGAATTGGTGATTCTCGATGCCGGTACCGGCATCTTTCAACTGGCTCAAACGCTGTTCGCGGAATTTCCAATCGATATCAATATCTTTATTTCGCACACCCATTGGGACCATATTCAGGGCTTGCCAATGTTCACGCCAATGTTTGTTCCCGGCAACAATATTAACCTCTATGGTGCGCGCGATATTGTTGAAAACAGGAGTGTTAAAGACGTGTTATCGCGACAGATGGAATATTCTTACTTTCCACTGCGGGAAAACGAGCTAAAGTCGAATATGCATTATTTCGATATTCAAGATCAACAAGATGTGCAAATTGGGTCTATCAAGGTAAGTAATTTCTTGCTGAATCATCCGGTGCTTAATTTTGGTTACCGTCTCGAATGTGGCGGCAAGACCGTTGTCTTTACCGGGGACCATGAATGGCCGCTCAATATTTATGCCGAGGGAGATCCTGAATACAGCGACTATCAGGCATTTTTAGATCTGCGGCGACAGCAGACCCTCGACTTCTTCCGTGGCGCAGATGCGCTGATTATAGATACCGCCTACGCTGACTCCGAGTACCCTTCGCGCCAAGGCTGGGGTCACGGCAGCTTTGATGCCAGTATTCGAGCGGCACGCGATGCGGGTGTTAAAAAAGCATTTTTAACCCACCATGAGCCAACCCGAAGTGACGACCAATTGGAGCAGGTGTTTGAACAGGCGCTGAAACGCAATGGCGTTTGCTCCAGTGATCCGGCGTTTTTTCTCGCCCAGGAAGGCGTGCAGATCGAAGTATAAAATTCAGCCGGCGTTAAGATTCGTAATTCATGCCTTCAAAATCGGCACTAAACAGTTTATCGGCCAGGGCTGAAGGGGTTCTTGAGACTTTGCCGGTATAGCGACCGAGTTTGGCGATTGCGCCTTCAATAGTCGCTGATTCCTTGAGAATATTGCCTCTCACTTTATGCTGAAAAGCAACTTGCCGAGCGTGCATGGTCGCGCCAAAAGCTTTTAACAACTCAATCGCCAACTTCGGCTTCTGTGCGGTGAGTTGATCAAATTTTACTTTAGTCAGCACATAACAGTCTGTGGCCTGCATCGACACGACAGTGGCCGATCGCATGGTTTCGATCAGCGCATTGACCTCACCGAGGATACCGGGGCCCGGGAAAGTTGCCGTTTGCAAGACAACATTGGAACGGTTAATGCGTATTTTTTCAAATACTGAATACATGCCACCGATTAAAAAATAGAGATCGGTATCATTCGCACCCTGCTTCACTAACACATTGCCGGATTGTATTTCTTTTAATTCAAGAAACGGCATTAACTCTGCAATACCAGACTCTCCCAATAGAGGAAGTAATTTTAGTAGAGTTGAAGCGTGATCAGTCTCACTCATTGTTATCAGCCTTTCCGCATAAGTTGAAGAGTGCAAAGTCACTCGATTGCCTCTCAGCATTCTAATCAGCAAAGTATTCACTGGCAAACTAATCACGCTAAACCAGAGATGACCATTTACTGTAACCTAAAAAGGTCCAGCAGAACGCCAGACCTTTTTCGGGATGCCAGACAGGACTATCCTGCTCTGTCCAACTAACTCACTATGTTTATATCGCGTTGCTATAGTCGACTAATTTTGATTTGTATGTTTCACGCGGCATGGAACCATAGTTCACTAAAGTGATATCCGAGGTCACTAACAGACGTTCTCTAATTTCACGTTTGATGCTATCGC
>JAFMBY010000014.1 GCA_017858135.1 Porticoccaceae bacterium
ATGAAACCAAAACCTTTACTGTCGTTGAACCACTTTACAGTGCCAGAAACTCTCTCCGACATAACTAACCTCACTTATTAAAAAAAATACCGTTTAAGGCGTTTAAATGTATCCAGCCTCATAACGGGGCTAGCCTATACCTTTTAGCTACAAAAAGTGTTGCGGCTTAAAGGCACTGCTGTCTCAACAAAAACAATAAAGCAATATATACGTTGAACCAGACTCGCGCAGTGTATTGGGTTTTTCTTGGTTTGGCTAATTTTTGCGCGATCTTTAGCCAAATAAAATGCCTTTTTGGTTATTTTTTAACCAATTTCCTCGATTTAGAACAAAACTCGGCAGCGAATCGTGCCGGAGATGGCTTTTAAGGCATTGAGAGCATCATCGCTAAACTCTCCTTCAACGTCCACAACCACGTAGCCGACGTGCTCAGATGTCTGTAAATATTGCGCAGCAACATTAATATCGTAATCGGAGAAAAGCTGGTTGATCGCGCTCATTACGCCAGGTGTATTTTGGTGCACATGGAGTAGTCGGTGAGTATTGGCATGCGATGGCAATGCCACTTGGGGAAAATTAACGGCGCTTGTCGTGGTGCCGTTATCACTGTACTTGATCATTTTTTCCGCGACTTCCAAGCCGATATTGGCCTGCGCTTCCTGAGTTGATCCACCAACATGTGGCGTCAGTATGGTGTTATCAAACTGCCGCAACGGTGAGACAAATTCCTCGAGGTTGGATTTTGGCTCAGTGGGGAATACATCAATGGCAGCGCCACCGATTTGCTTGCTCGAAAGCCCCTGGCAGAGTGCCTCGATATCAACCACTTGGCCGCGAGCTGCGTTGATTAACATCGCTCCGGGTTTCATCGCACTGATTTCTGCTGCTCTAATCATATTGCGCGTGGCGGCAGTGTCCGGTACGTGCAGGGTGACCACATCACTTATCGCCAGCAGCGATTTCAATCCGCTCATCTGCTCCGCATTTCCCAGCGGCAGTTTGGTGACCGTGTCGTAAAAGCGTACTTTCATGCCCAGTGATTCGGCCATCACGCTAACCTGACTGCCGATATTGCCATAGCCGACAATACCAAGCGTTTTCCCGCGTACCTCGAAAGCGTTAGACGCTGACTTGAGCCACTCGCCGCGATGGGCTTTAGCACTTTTTTCAGGAATACCGCGCATTAGCATTATGGCTTCGGCGATGACCAGTTCCGCAACACTGCGGGTGTTCGAATACGGCGCGTTGAAGACCACCACGCCATGCGCTGTAGCTGCCTTTAGGTCCACTTGATTGGTGCCAATACAGAAACAGCCGACACCGATAAGTTTTTTCGCCGCGGCAAAGCACTTTTGATTGAGCTGAGTTCGCGAGCGAACACCGACAAAATGGGCATCGGCAATCTTCTCTAAGAGTAATTCCTCAGCGATTGCCGCCGGATGATACTCAATGTTGTCATAACCTGCTGCGGTAAATGCATCCAGTGCAGATTGATGGACTCCCTCGAGCAAGAGAATCTTAATTTTCTTTTTTTCGAGCGAAAAATTAAACATTGATGTGCTCCACGAGAGATCCAAAAAACCGGCCGCTATGGTAACATGAGTCACCTAAATAGACTTTAAAACAAGCTAATTTCAATCGCCTAGAGAGGAACTAACGGGATGTTGCCAGGGCCTATTATTGAGCAGTTGATCGACATTGTTGGAGAGTCGCGCCTATTACTTGGGGACGACGATTTACAGCGCTTTGGTATCGATCGAACAACGCTGTGGAAAGCGGCACCCTGCGCGGTTGTGCTACCGGGCTCGACGGCAGAAGTACAGGCAATTGTGCGCCTGGCCAATCAGTGCAATTTGGCGATTGTGCCGTCGGGGGGCAGAACGGGTCTCAGTGGCGGCGCCGTGGCCAAAGACGGCGAACTGGTCGTGGCGTTGGATCGTATTAATCAGGTAATCGAATTTAACCCCATGGACCGCAGCGTCACGGTCGGCGCTGGCATGATTACTGCTAAATTGCAGGAGTTTGCCGAGCAGCAGGGGCTATTCTACCCGGTCGATTTCGCCTCATCTGGATCGAGTCAGATTGGCGGCAATATCGCCACCAATGCCGGCGGTATCAAAGTGATTAAATATGGCATGACGCGAAGCTGGGTCGCCGGACTCAAAGTTATCAATGGTGCCGGCGATATTCTGGAGCTCAATAAAGGGCTGGCGAAAAATAACACCGGTTACGATCTGCGACATTTGTTTATTGGCTCCGAGGGGACACTGGGCTTAATCTGTGAGGCGACAATTCAGTTGGCGAGGCCGCCTGTCGAGCCCTGCGTGATGGTGCTGGGGGTGCAAGACTTTGCGGCGATCATGGATGTGCTGAAATGCTTTAGCGCTGATTTGGATCTGACCGCCTTTGAGTTTTTCTCGCAGCAGGCGCTCGATAAGGTCACGGCTCACCGCGGTCACGCTGCACCGTTTGAAACTCAGACCCCGTTTTACGCGCTGTTGGAGTTTGAAAAGACCAATGACGCGGTTCTTGATAAAGCCATGGCACTGTTTGAAGTCTGTGTTGATAATGGCTGGGTACTCGATGGAGTACTTAGCCAGAGTCTCACCCAGGCGCAAAATCTATGGAAGTTGCGCGAGGATATTTCGGAGACACTGTGGCACTGGCAGCCGTATAAAAATGATATCTCGGTGCGTATCTCGCGAATGCCTGATTTCATTAAAGAGGTGGATCAGTTGGTTGCGCGGCAGTATCCGGATTTTGAGATCGTCTGGTATGGCCATATTGGCGATGGCAATTTACACCTTAATATTCTCAAGCCCGAGGCCTTGTCAGTGGACCAGTTCCATGCAAAATGTGTCAACGTCAGCAGTGAGATAGGTCAATTGCTCGCTAAATACGAAGGTAGCGTTTCCGCTGAGCATGGTGTTGGATTACTCAAGAAAGACTATCTTCACTACTCCAGATCAGCAGTTGAGATGGATTTGATGCGTAGTATTAAGCGAGCGTTTGACCCAAACCATATTATGAATCCGGGCAAGCTGTTTGACTAATTCTCCTGATTTACTGTGAGCATATTTAATGATCAACTATGACAATATGAATGACTCGGATTTTCTCGATCCCTCGATGGCGGAGCGCAAAAACCTCGCGTTCCTCGTCTATATTTTGCAGGGCTTCGGTTTTGTCACCGGCGGCTTGACCTGGATAGCCGCGATGATGGTCAATTACATTAAGTTTGATAGCGTAAGGGGCAGCTGGTTAGAGACGCATTTTCGCTGGCAGCTCAATACGTTTTGGTACGCATTGCTGTGGTGGGTTGTCGGGTTGATCTCTTGGCTGTTGCTGCTCGGTTGGCTGGTGTGGGGCATTCTCACACTGTGGGCGATTTACCGCGTGGTTAAGGGAGCTCTGCTGCTTAACGACAACAAGCCGATTATCTTCTGACTCCGACTCGATAAAAGGAAATTTAATGTCTGAATATGGCCATATTGTAAATGGCGTTTCATCGCAGTTGCCTGTGGGTAAAGTGGTCTGCGTGGGAAGAAACTATGCCGAACATGCCAGAGAGCTGAATAATCCGCTTCCCACGGAACCGGTGCTGTTTATCAAGCCGAGCACTGCGCTGGTCAGACTCGACGAGCCGGTTTCGATTCCAACAGTCTTTGGTGGCTGTCACTATGAAACTGAAATGGCGATATTAATCGGCCAGTCTCTTACCGCGTGCTCAGAACAACAGGCAGCGGAAGCCATTGCCGGGATTGGCATTGCCCTGGATTTAACGCTGAGAGATTTACAGACGCAGTTAAAGGAGAAAAGTCTACCTTGGGAAAAGGCCAAGGCCTTTGACGGTGCCTGCCCCATGTCAGCATTTATTGCGCCGCCGCTAACTGCTGAGTTACAGCATCAACAGATTCAGCTGCGTCAAAACGGCCAGCTAAAACAGGATGGCAACAGCGCTGATATGCTGACCCCGGTGCTGCCGTTGCTGGTCTATATCAGTCAGTTTTTCACTTTGCAGCCAGGCGATATTGTTCTTACTGGCACCCCAGCGGGTGTTGGGCCGCTGGCGCTGGGCGACCGCTTGCAGGTGAGTCTGTCGAATACAATTGATCTATACACAACCATAATTGAAAGAAATTGATATGACGTTGGCGAAGGGAATTTACAAGCACTATAAAGGTAAGCTCTATGAAGTGATTGGCGTTGCCCAACACAGTGAAACGGGCGAACAGATGGCGGTCTATAAAACCCTCTACGGCGACTTTAGTCTCTGGGTGCGTCCGCTGACCATGTTTGAGGAAATGATTGAGCGCGATGGCGAGCAGGTCGCCCGCTTTGAATTTATTGAGTCTAGTGGCTGAACATGTTGTATATCACGTCCGCAGTATCGATTCCCGATAGCGAGATTGAGCTGTCGGCGGTGCGCTCGCAGGGACCCGGAGGACAAAATGTCAACAAGGTGTCTTCGGCGATCCACTTGCGTTTTGATATTGTGCAGTCCTCACTACCCGACCTTTTCAAGCAGCGTCTGTTAACGCTTAAGGACCAGCGCATCTCGAAGGAGGGTGTTATTGTCATCAAAGCGCAAACCTCCCGCAGTCAGGAGAAAAATCGTCTCGAGGCACTGGATCGCCTTGTGCAGATTTTGCGTCAGGTCACCTCCACGCCCAAGGTTCGCCGACCCACCAAGCCCACCAAGGGATCGCAACGTCGGCGCATGGATAAAAAGACTCTGCATGGCAGGCAAAAGTCGCTGCGCTCAAAAATCTCTCCGGATTGATCTCATCAGTGTAAACTCTGCGCAATTCAGTTACTGGTTGCCCCATGTCCGATTCGCAAAAACACCCCTTTGATAATCTCAGCCCCGATCTATTGATCGATGCCGTTGAAAGCGTTGGCTTTATGAGTGACGGACGACTGTTGGCGCTAAACAGTTATGAAAATCGCGTCTATCAGGTCGGCATCGAAGATCAGACTCCGATGATTGCCAAGTTCTATCGCCCCGAGCGCTGGAGTCGCGAGCAGATCTTAGAAGAGCACGAATTCTGCTTTCAGCTGGTGGAGCAGGAACTGCCGGTGGTGGCACCATGGTGCAGCGCCGACGGCAACAGTTTGAATGATTTCGGTGGCTTCAGGTTTGCCCTCTTTGAGCGCAAAGGTGGCCATGCTCCAGAATTGGATAATCTCGATAATTTATTAATTCTCGGCCGACTGATGGGACGCATACATGGCATCGGTGCCACACGCCCATTTAAATATCGCCCGAAATTGGATAGCCAAGTGTTTGGCTGGCAGTCATTTAAATTGATCAGCGAGCAGTTTATTCCCGACGCACTGCGTGAAGCGTACGACACACTGGCCTTGGACATTCTGAAAAAAATTGATCAGATTCTCACTGACTACGGCGACATTAAACATATTCGAGTACATGGCGACTGCCACTCTGGGAATATCCTCTGGCGCGATGACAATCCCCATTTCGTCGACTTTGACGATGCGCGTATGGCGCCGGCCATTCAAGATTTATGGATGCTGTTGTCTGGCGATCGCTATGAGCAGACTCTGCAAATTGCCGAGCTGGTTGAAGGCTACAATGAGTTCTATGACTTTGATGTGCGCGAGTTAAAGTTGATCGAAGTGATGCGCACGCTGCGCATTATGCACTACAGCGCATGGATTGCTCGACGTTGGTCTGACCCTGCATTTCCGCGCGCTTTTTCCTGGTTTAATTCACCGCGTTACTGGAGCGAACATATTCTTGAGTTGCGCGAGCAGTTGGCGGCTCTCAATGAACCGCCGATAGAATTGATGCGCTAGTTAGTCAGATTACCAGCTGTAATTGACGCCGATGGTCAGTTGGCTGTCTGTGGAGCGCGTACCCAGCGCCGGCTGATTATCATAGATCCATTCAAGCTTTAGCTCGGTATACAGATTTTCTACGACTGGCACCTTGAGCCCAATATCGGCATTCAGTTCCGAATCTTTCATGTCGGTTAGCGCAATCAGGACCCCATGACTGTGGAAGAGCTCCATGTTGTTGCCGAGCATGCGTCGATAGTCTGCCGCCCAACTCCAGGTCAGTCGTCGATCAGAGCTTTGATCGAGAAGATCTTCGCTAATCCAGAGCAAACCGCTCTCTGCCGACAGAGAGGTGATTTCTGTATCCCAAAACTGACGACCGATGGCACTACCGATAGAGTAGTATTGCTCGATTGAGCGATCATCATTCGCGCCCCAGGCCAGAGAGTTGCTCCAGAACCATTTGTCCTGAAAGAACCAATCGACACCATAGCCGATATCATATTGTTCCGCCGGCACTGAGCCCTCGAGACTATGTGACTCAAAGTTGATTTCAGAGCTATGCCGAAAATCACCATCACGCCACTCGACATCGCCATCCAAATCCCAGTCCTCGCGTTTAATATTGCCGCTGGAAAAGCCCCCGGTAAAGGATAGATTGCCTTTGTAGGTGTTACTAAACAGGGGAGCGCTGACGACCTTGATCGGTGCGCCGTTGATGCTGACGATACGTGTCTTGTCGATCGTCAGTAGGCCAAAATTGTCTGAGCGCCAAAGCACATGATCGTCAGTTTGCTCATGCATTTCTCCATGCAGGACGTCGCCATTACTCAGTGAAATTTCATCCGCTGAACTAAATCCGGCCAAGGCCATTAGAAGTGTGCAGAAGAATCCTGTGAAGATCGAAATTGCCTGTTGCATTAATAACTCCTGAGTGTGGGGGGGAAGGCTCCACGTCCCTCGTTAAGCCGCGGTATTTTACACATTTAAAGCGGATGGTCATTAGTTGTTGAAAATAACTTTATCTTTCCACCCGTTCATCAGTAAAATGCCCAACCAGCAAGCACTGGCTAACTATTGGTCTTGATTTGTTACTTATATCGAAGCGTCACAGGAGAAAAAATAATGAGCGAGTTCCCAGCGGAGTTAAAATAT
This sequence comes from Porticoccaceae bacterium, assembly GCA_017858135.1. GTDB lineage: Bacteria > Pseudomonadota > Gammaproteobacteria > Pseudomonadales > Porticoccaceae > HTCC2207. The sequence goes on from JAFMBY010000014.1 coordinate 6,958, forward strand.
GCCAGTAGTCATGAGTGGGCTAGGTTAGAGAGCGACGGTAGTGTTGTTGTCGGCATTACCGATCACGCTCAAGATGCTCTAGGTGATGTTGTTTATATAGAGTTACCCGAGGTTGGCGCCCATGTGGACGCTGGCGCGGAGGTGGCGGTCATTGAATCGGTTAAGGCGGCTTCGGATATTTACTCTCCGGTTACCGGTGAAGTGACAGAAATTAACCCAGCACTTGAAGATGAGCCCGAGACCGTAAACAACTCTCCCTATGCCGACGGCTGGCTGTTTCGGGTGGCGCCTAGCGATATGACAAGCATGGGCGATCTGATGGATGCCGAGACTTATGAGGCCTCGATAGAAGAATAAAAGGCCGAACTCACTGTTCAGCAACGAGAAAACCCTGGTTCTACGCCGGGGTTTTTTATGTCCGTCGATTTCAGCCCCGCAGAGAAATAATATCCCACTCTTTGGTTTCCGCCGTTTCTCGAAGGGCCCGGCAGGGATCTACTGCCACAGGATGCTCTACTTCCAGCAGTAGCGGCAGATCATTGATTGAGTCGCTGTAAAACCAGCTACCCTCAAGCGTTTCATTGTGCTCCTGCAGCCAGGCATTGAGTCGTATTACCTTGCCTTCTTTATAGGTTGGCGTCCCCGCCACTTTACCTGTGTAGCGCCCGTCGACGATTTCGGCATCTGTTGCGAGCAGCTCAGACACGCCGAGACTGTGGCAGATTGGCTCAACAATAAAGCGGTTGGTGGAGGTGATAATCAATAGTCGATCGCCGGCGTCGCGGTGTTTTTGCAGCAGCGCTTGGGCTTTCGGCAAATGCATAGGGCTGATGATCTGGCGCATAAATTCTTCGTGCAGTTGCGCCAGTTCCGATATAGACATTTTTGTCAGTGGCTGAAGAGAAAATTCCAAATAGGCGAAAATATCCAAACTACCGGCGACATAATCAGCGTAGAATTGATCATTGGTCTTCTTGAACTGCTGTGCGTCTACTCGCTGCTCAGACACTAAAAACTCGCCCCAGCTGTGGTCACTATCGCCAGCGATCAGAGTGTTGTCGAGGTCGAAAATAGCCAGTGCCATAGAATAGGGTCCAATTGAGTTTGTGGGCCGTGAGGATAACCATAGCGGGTTGTTGCCTCAAGAGAAAATTGCCGAGACCCGCAGACTATGGAACAATGATCGGCGTCAATGCGTTGAAAAAAGGGTGTATTTGATTTGGTTGATAAGGATGGTTTTCGCTCGAATGTCGCTATTGTCATAGGTGATGGTAATGGTCGTTTGTTTTGGGCGAAACGGATTCGACAGCAGGCTTGGCAGTTTCCTCAGGGCGGCATTGATCGGGGTGAAAGTGCAGAAGACGCGCTCTATCGCGAGCTCTATGAAGAGGTGGGGCTGAAGTCCAATGACGTGAAAATTATTCAGCGCTCAAAGCGCTGGCTGCGCTACCATATTCCTGAACAGATGCAGCGCAAACACACCAAACCGCTTTGTATCGGTCAAAAACAGCGCTGGTTTTATCTGCAAATGACCTGTGATCCGCAACTGGTTCGCTTCGACACCAGTGGAACCCCCGAATTTGATGATTGGAAATGGGTTAATTACTGGTATCCGGTCAATTCAGTTATCGCATTTAAGCGTAATATCTATCGCAACGCATTGCAGGAATTCTCCTCGGTCAATGCTCGCTTGCAACAATCACTACCCTCTAAAGGCCTTTAATAATGTTGGCGTCGTTGCGCAATATAGTGCAGGAAGTCAATAGCGCCCGCAGTCTCGGTGAGGTGCTGACAATCATTGTCAAAGAAGTGCGTTCGGCCATGCAGGCGGGGGTGTGCTCGGTCTACCTGTTTGATGAGTCTGATCAGCGCTATGTGCTGATGGCCACTGAAGGCTTGCGTGAGGAGTCGATTGGCAAGGTGCGATTGGCCATGCGCGAAGGGCTGGTTGGTCTGGTCGCGGCGCGCGAGGAGCCACTCAATTTAGAGGATGCCGACAAGCATCCAAATTTTGCTTATTTCGAAGAAACCGGCGAGCGACCATTTCACTCATTTTTGGGTGTGCCGATTATTCATCATCGCAAGGTGCTCGGCGTACTGGTATTGCAGCAGGAAACGCGGAGACGTTTCGAGGGTGAGGAAGAGGCCTTTGTAGTGACGGTCTGTGCGCAGCTATCGGGCGCTATTGCTCACGCGGAAGCTACTGGTGCACTGCGTCAACTGGCTTCGGCGGGCCGGGGCAAGAGCCGTGAAGCAATATTTCGCGGCATTCCCAGCTCGCCCGGTGTCGGCATTGGCCGTGTTGTGTTGGTTGCTGCCACCGCAGAGCTGAAATCTGTTCCCGAGCGTTTTGCCAGTGACATCCCCACAGAAATTGAAATTTTTCGCACGGCGCTGGAATCGGCCAAAGGCGATATGCGCAACCTCAGTAAGGGACTTGAGGGGAAGCTCAGCTCAGAAGAGATTGCCTTATTCGATATCTACATTCGCATGCTTGACGATCACTCTCTAGGCGGTGAGGTCATCGCAGCGATTGTCGACGGCCAGGCGGCGCAGAGCGCCTGGAGCTCGGTAATCCTCAAACATGTGCGCGCTTTTCGCAAAATGGACGACCCTTACTTGCGTGAGCGAGCGGCAGATGTCAACGATCTCGGCCGCCGTGTTCTGGGTTATCTACAGCGCAATGAAAAAAACACTCAGCCGTTGCCGCGACGCATTGTTTTGGTTGGTGAAGATCTGTCCGCGTCGGCGCTCGCCGATATTCCAGTGAACCGATTGGTCGGCATTGTGTCGATCAAAGGATCGAGTAACTCACATATGGCAATTGTTGGTCGCGCGCTAGGCGTGCCAACGGTGATGGGAGCGGTGGACCTTCCCTGGGCGGAGATGGAGGGCCATGAGTTAATTATTGATGGCTTCAGTGGTGATGTGATCAGCCGCGCCAGCCGCAATACCCGGCGTGCTTACTTGCAGCGTCAGCGAGAAGAAAAGCTGCTCACCAAAGACCTTGAAAAGCTCCGTGATATCCCCTGTGTGACACCCGACGGGTTCCCATTGGCGCTGTGGATTAACACGGGCCTGCGTCAGGATATTGCGCTGGCATTAAAAAGCAGCGCTGAAGGAGTCGGTCTCTACCGTACAGAAATTCCCTTTTTTATGCGCTCTAGCTTCCCCACGGAAGATGAGCAAACGGAAATTTATCGCGAGCAACTCAAGGCATTCGCGCCCAACCCTGTCACCATGCGAACCTTGGATATCGGCGGCGATAAAGCGCTACCGTACTTTCCTATAGAAGAAGAAAATCCCTTCCTCGGCTGGCGCGGCATCCGCATTTCCCTTGACCACCCGGAGATTTTTCTGGCTCAAATCCGCGCCATGTTGCGCGCCAGTGAGGGGCTTAATAATTTACGTATTATGTTGCCGATGATTAGCAGCGTGCCAGAGCTAGATCGTGCGCTGGAGCTTATCGACAGGGCCTATCGAGAGCTTATGCAAGAGGAGGGATACCAGCTCGAAAAGCCTGCGGTGGGTGCCATGATTGAGGTGCCTGCGGCGGTTTATCAGGTCAAGGAGATAGGCCGTCGGGTGGATTTCCTCTCCGTCGGCACCAATGATCTGACCCAGTATTTACTTGCTGTCGATCGCAATAATCCGCGTGTTGCCAATCTTTATCACTCGCTGCATCCGGCCGTTTTGCGAGCACTCAAGAGTATTATTGAGCAGGCAGATTCGGTTCATTGCAATGTCAGCGTCTGCGGTGAGATGGCAGGCGACCCACTTAGTGCTGTGATATTGCTGGGGCTCGGTTACGATCATTTGTCGATGAGTGCTAATAGCTTGTTAAAAGTAAAATCCATGCTCAATCAGGTATCTAAAGTCGAGGCCCGGAGCCTGGCAAAGCGCGCACTGCGAATGTCTGATGCGGGTTCTGTGTCGCTGTTGCTGACAGATGCTCTCAATCGACCCGAGCTATCTAAACTGTATCGGCCGGTAGAGATTGATGCGTTTCCGGTTTTACCGTCAACGCTCAGAAAGTAAACGCTCTGCTCGGCTCCGCACTCCCATTAATGTAAGTCTGTTCGGCAATACTGTTGCCTGCCGTTGATAGCACAATCGCGGTGGAGGCTCGTGTGCCATAGTCCTCGGCGACAATAAACGGCGACGAGAGGCGTTTTTCCCATTCTGCGGGGACGCCTGTGTCGGGGAGCAGATGATCGGCATAAGTTTGCTGTCGGGAAAGCAATCCCAGGAGATCAGAGAGCATCTCTTGATCGCTGCGCTGCTTGCCCAATGTCTCGGCGAGCTGTTGGCGCGCATAGTCAACTTTGGGCCAGGGGCTGTCCAGCAAGTGGTTACTCAAGCCGTAAATGCCTGGCGGCAGGCTGCGAATCTGGTTATCAAAATTGTTTAAATAGACGAGTGCGTCGCCATCATAAATCAGCAGATTAAAACCACCATAGTGGTCTAGCTCGGGTAATACGGCCTCGGCCCAGTGCTGCGCCGAGGTAGGCGAGCAGAGAAAGCCGCTGACCAGATTGCCGCGTGAATTTGGTCTCAACTCACGAAAGCCTGGTTTTGAGAGGTCGCGGAAGTTAGTCACCGCGGCGAAGCGGCCATTGCGTGATAGGCCAAGCCATGTGCCGCCAGCCTCTTGGTCTCTGCCGGCAATCACAGGCATATCCTGCCACCAGTGTAGCGGCAGCGTTGGCCGCTGATAGAACTCATCGCGGTTTGAGCACACGGCAAGAGTGGTGTTAGCCTGGTATTTAAAAGCGATTGATAAAAGACACATGTCCGACAGTGTAGCTTTTTATCCATTAATTGGTTACTCGCATAGCCGCTGGATAGATAAAAAGTTATTATCTGTGCAACATTTATCCTCGAGAAAAACAATGCTTATTTATCCGCAGATCGACCCGGTTGCACTGTCACTTGGGCCGCTGAAAATTCACTGGTACGGCATTATGTACCTGTTGGCCTTTGTTTGTGCGTGGCTATTGGCCTCGCGCAACAGTCAGCGCCCTTGGGCGCCGGTTGCTAAAACTCAGGTGGAAGATCTGATTGTGTTCGGCGCTTGGGGCGTTATTCTTGGTGGTCGTTTTGGTTATATGCTGTTTTACAGCGCCGATAAATGGCTTGCCGATCCGAGTATGATCTTTCGCATCTGGGAAGGCGGCATGTCCTTTCATGGCGGATTGATCGGTGTTGCCCTGGCGCTACTGTTGTACGCCCGAAAGCATAAAATCGCTTTTTTGAGTCTGGCTGATTTTGTCGTGCCGCTGGTGCCAGCGGGATTGTTTTTTGGTCGTCTGGGCAATTTTATTGGTCAGGAGCTCTGGGGGCGTCCAACTGATGTCTCTTGGGGCATGCTGTTTCCAGCCGATCCGGAGCAGCTGGCGCGTCATCCGTCGCAGCTGTATGAAGCGTTACTCGAGGGCGTGGTACTGTTTCTGATTATTAACTGGTATGCCAGAAAGCCGCGCTTATTCGGTGAGATTTCCGGTCTGTTTTTAATTCTCTACGGCGTGTTCCGCTTTGCGGTCGAGTTTGTCCGCCAGCCAGATCCTCAGTTCGCCGGCCAATCGGCTGTTCAGTCAGGCGTGTTTGAGTGGTTGGGCTGGATGACGCGTGGCCAGACACTCTGTATCCCAATGATTCTTTTGGGCATCTGGTTTATGCGCAGCTCGCTGCGTGGCTTTGTCAGCCGCAAGGCTTAAGGACTTTTAATGAAGCAGTATTTAGACTTGGTCAGGCACATTCGTGATCACGGAATAAAAAAGCAAGATCGCACCGGCACTGGCACGCAAAGTATTTTTGGCCACCAGATGCGCTTTGATCTCAGCCAGGGTTTTCCGTTGGTGACAACCAAAAAAGTCCATCTCAAATCGATACTCCACGAGCTGCTGTGGTTTATTCGCGGCGATACCAATATTCGCTATCTGGTTGAGCATGGCGTCGGTATTTGGAATGACTGGCCCTATCAGAGCTGGCTGCGGGAAACCGGTCAAGAAGCGGACTATCCAATGTACTCGCCGCAGTGGAAGTCCAACATGAAGGAATTTATTCAACGCATAAAAGACGACGAGCAGTTTGCCCTTCAGTATGGTGATCTGGGGCCGGTCTACGGTCATCAATGGCGAAACTTTGAAGGCGTTGATCAGCTCGCGCAAGTGGTCGCAGATATCAAATCGAACCCCGATTCAAGGCGGCTTATTGTCTCGGCATGGAATCCGAAAGATATTCCGGTAATGGTGAAATCCGGATTGCCGCCCTGCCACAGTCTGTTCCAGTTTTATGTTAGTGAGGGCAGGCTCTCCTGCCAACTCTACCAGCGCAGCGCCGACGTGTTTCTGGGGGTGCCCTTTAATATTGCGTCCTACGCCATATTGACGCTGATGATTGCCCAGGTGACCGGTTTGCAAGCGGGCGATTTTGTCCACACCTTTGGCGACGCCCACCTCTATAGTAACCATATGGATCAGGTTGAAGAGCAGCTCGGCCGAGAGATCTATCCGCTGCCGACATTGGCGATAAATCCCCAAGTCGAAAACCTGTTTGACTTTGTCTATGAGGACTTTGAGCTGCTCAATTACCAGAGTCATGGTCCTATTTCCGCACCGGTGGCTGTCTAATGAACGTTTCCTTAATAGTCGCTGTAAGCCGTAACGGCGTGATTGGCCTTGATAACCAGCTGCCTTGGCATTTGCCAGAAGATCTCAAATACTTTAAATCGGTCACCATGGGCAAGCCCCTGATTATGGGGCGCAAGACCTTTGAGTCGATTGGTCGACCCCTTCCCGGGCGCACTAATATCGTCATCACTCGCGACAGTGGCTGGCACGCTGAGGGCGTTGAGGTCGCTCAAACCTTGCTCCAAGCCATGACCCTTGCACGCTTGGCCTGTGCTCAGGCGGAGTTGAATGAGATTATGGTCATCGGGGGTGAGCAGATATATCGTCTGGCACTACCTGTTGCCGACCGCCTCTACTTGACTGAAGTGCAGGCTGAGGTTGAGGGCGACGCCTTTTTTCCAGCCTATGATCCTGACCAATGGCAACAGATTAGCGAGCAATTACCCCAGCAGACCGACACGCATCCCTACCGTTTTCTTGTCCTCGATCGAAAGCGCAGCTAATTGTTACATTAGGTAACAAAAATAATTCTTCTGTTCTTGACCACCGACAATTTCTCTCCTCGCATTGATTCTTGAACATGAGACTGTTAAAAAGACGCTCGAACAAAATTTGTCAAATGAAAAGTGCGTTATATTGCTGCTTGTTTGACATTAAAAAGATCATCAATCCGATAGACCCAAGTTGAGGGAACTATGAAAAAGCAACCACTAAAAGCATTGGCGTTATTTGCCGTTCTTGCCGGTGGCTTAGCTGCTAACGCAGTTCAGGCTACAGAGGTAAGTGAAGTGCTAAAAGCCGGCGCCGATAAAGTTCAGGCGGCCAAAACAGCACAGACAAAAGTCGATCGCATCGCCGATCAGACCGACGGTCTGCTGCAAGAGTTCAAACAGGTAAATAAGCAGATCGAAAGTCTGCGTGTTTACAACTCTCAGCTCGAGCGTCAGATTGCTAGCCAAAAGCAAATGATGGCAGAGCTCGTTGAGTCGATTGAGAACGCTACTGTTATTGAGCGAGGTATCTCGCCATTGATGGAAGACATGCTCAAAGCGCTTCGCGAATTTGTTGCCTTGGATGTTCCCTTTAAGAGCGAACAGCGCGAGGAGGCTATCGAAGCTCTTTTCGATAACCTAGACAGTGCCAAGTTCTCAGCTGCCGAAAAATTCCGTCAGATTCTCGAAATCTATGATATTGAGTCTGAGTACAGCCTCTCTCTCGAAACTTATCGCGATCTCGTTGATATCAATGGTGATGGAGCTGAAGTTGAAGTCGATATGCTGCGCATCGGCCGTGTTGCCCTGATGTATCAAACAAAAGATAAATCACAGACAGGTGCCTGGAACAAAGCCACCGGATCTTGGGAAACACTGGCTTCCGATTACCGACGCCCTGTAGACCAAGGTATCCGCATCGCTAAGAAACTGGCGCCGCAGGATGTCATGGAAATGCCGATTAATGTTCCGGAGACAGCACAATGAAACTGAAATTCGTTAAAGTTTGTGCCGCTTTTATCGCTGCTGCTTCGCTAAGCATGCCAGCGCTGGCACAGGATGCAAAAACACTCGATGAGCTACTGAACATGATTCAGAGTTCAAAGATTTCTGAGACTCAAGACTATCGCGATCGTGAGACCGAGTTTAAACGTGATCAGCGCAAGCAGGCCGCGGAACTTGCCAAGGCAAAGAACACTAAGACTGCTGAAGAGCGTCGTTCTGATCGTCTTGAGCAGGATATTCGTGACAATGATCTGAAGCTTGCTGCACTGCGTGAACAGCGTGACAAGCGTCTCGGTTCTCTGAAAGAGCTGTTTGGACACCTGACAGGCGCCGCCGGTGATATCCGTGCCAACCTGACTCAGTCCATCGTCAGCGCACAGATTCCTGGTCGTACCGAATTTCTTGATGGATTGATTGAAAAGATGAGCAGCGATACTCGCCTGCCTTCAATCATGGACATTGAGAAGCTCTGGTATGAGCAGCAGCGTGAGATGATTGAAAGTGGCCGCGTGGTTAAATTCAATCGTACCGTGCTGCGCGCTGATGGCTCTCAAGAAGAAATGGAAGTTGTCCGTGTTGGTACCTATAACCTGCTAGCTAACGGCATGTATCTCGAGTACAGCCCGGAAAATGGTCTGGTCTCCGAGCTCGCTCGTCAGCCTTCTGGACATCAGGGCAGTGCTGCTGATCTTCAGGAAGCGGTAAGCGGCTTCACTAAAGTTGGTCTCGATCCTACCGGACCTCTGGGTGGCGGTTTGTTGCGTGCACTGATCAATACGCCAACACTGGTTGAGCGCTGGCACTTTGGTGGCATCGTCGGCTATGTGATTACCGGTGTATTCGTTGTCGCGATTCTGCTCGCCATTTGGCGCTTTGTCTTCCTGCAGGGTGTCTCTTCCAAAGTGTCTGCACAGCTCCGGTCTCCGGGCACGGCTGACTTGACCAACCCATTGGGTCGCGTTCTCGCGGTGGCGCATGCCAACCCAGGTCTGGATCCAGAGTCACTGGAATTGAAGTTGCATGAGGCGGTGCTGAAAGAGCGACCCGCCATTGAGTCCGGCCTCAGCCTGCTCAAGATCATCGCCATGGTCGCGCCACTGCTCGGTCTGTTGGGTACGGTGACAGGTATGATTATTACCTTCCAGATGATCACATTGTTTGGTGCTGGAGATCCCAAGGCAATGGCCGGCGGTATCTCTCAGGCATTGATCACCACTGTATTGGGTCTAGTTGTCGCTATTCCAACCGTCTTGATGCACACCTTGGTCAATGGCAAAGCACAGCGTGTTCTGCATATTCTTGAAGAGCAGAGTGCCGGAATCGTTGCTGGTTCAGTAGAGGGTCGCTGACATGTTTTTTGTTGATACTATGGCAGAAGTTGGAAAGTTCATGGATTCAGGTGGGATGGTCCTTTGGGCCATCGTCGTCCTGCTGTTTGTGATGTGGACTCTCCTCTTTGAGCGCATGTGGTATCTCAAATCCAGCGTCAGTCAAGATGTTCAATATGCCCTTGATGCTTGGGAGGCGCGCGCTGAGCGCAAATCCAAGCGTGCTCATCAGATCAGAGAAAAGCTGATTTCTGAAGTGAGTGTCAAGATCGATGAGAACATCATGATGATTAAAACTCTGGTTGCCCTTGCCCCGCTGTTTGGATTGCTGGGCACGGTAACCGGAATGATCGTGGTATTTGACGTAATGGCATTTACCGGCGGCGGTGACGCCAAAGCCATGGCAGGTGGCGTTTCTCAGGCAACTGTACCGACTATGTCGGGAATGGTCGCCGCGTTGTCCGGTGTCTTCGGCATGACGTATGTCGAACGCGCTGCAGAGCGTGAGAAGCATCTGCTGGAAGATCATCTGACCATGGATCACTAACTGGCGCCTGTCAAAGACAAGGTTCCTGTGAGAGAAAACTATGCGCAATAGAACAAGTGGATCACAACCTCAGGGTGAAACGATTGACCTCACCCCAATGCTGGATGTGGTTTTTATTATGCTGATCTTTTTTATTGTTACAGCGTCGTTTATCAAATTGCCCGGTGTCGAGGTCAACAAAGTTGACGCAGACACGGCGCAGTCCTACAAAAAGGTAGGCATTCTGGTAGCGGTTAGCGAGAACAATGAAATTTGGATTGATAAGAAGCGTGTTGAAACTACTGCGTTGAAAATCAATCTAACAAGACTGTACAACGAAAACCCAAAGGGCGGCATGGTTATCCAGGCCGACAATGAATCAAATATTGAAGTAGTCGCCAAGGTAGCTGATGTCGCAACTGACATTGGCATCCGTCCGGTGGCAATTTCGGTAGAACAAGACTGAGTTAATAAGTATGGCCGTTATCAGAGTTGGTATTTCTGCTGCACTTGGTGTTCTGGTTACCTTTTCGTTGATCATTTTGATGTATAAATTGATCGACTCAGGCAATAAAGACCTGGATGAAAAAGAGACGATTAAAATCGCCGACTTCCTTCATGTCGAGAGACAGTTGACCGAGAATGCAAAACAGACCGAGGTTGAGAAGCCTGAAGATCCGGAGACTCCACCACCGGAAATCCCCGAAGACAATATAGAGTTTGAGGTTCCTGAGAATGCCATCAGCATGGCAGCCCCTGCGGCCAATGCCAATCTGAAGATTGGCGGTACAGGTGGGTTCGCTCGTGACTCTGATTACATTCCGGTTTATGTGCCTCAACCGCAGTACCCTCGTCGCGCGCAAACCCGTGGCAAAGAGGGTTACGCGGTCATTGAAGTGATTATCACCACCACTGGTGGAACCCGTGATCCGATTATGGTCGAGGAGTTTCCCGAGGGCTGGGGATTTGGTCGCGCTGCACTCAAGGCCGCTGCCAAGTTGAAATATAACCCCCGGGTTGTCGACGGTGTCGGCCAAGAAGTCCCTGGTGTGCTGTATAAATTTACCTTCCAAATGGCAAAGTAAGGAGTCAATGATGTCTAGAAGCACCAAATTTCTAGCTGTATTCGGCGCCGCGTTTATGTTGCCGTTAATGGTAGCCGTGGTTGAGCCGCAATCTGCAGTGGCCGTGTCAGCTATCGCAGCGGAAGAAAAAGAAGAGCCAAAATACAAAAATGTAAAAACCCGCCAACGCCAATCGGTCGGTGCCAAGTGTGCCAAGGCGCTGGAAAAAGTACAGCCTGAGTTAGAAGCCGAGAACTGGGCTGGCTCGCTGGCGATGCTGAAAGAAATTGAAGGCAATAGTAAAACCTGCGCCAGTGACTATGAACAGACTCAAGTGTGGAAGTTTTCCGCCTACGTCTACTATTCCCTGGACGACTACAACAGTGCCATTCGCGCTTACCAGCAGGTTGTAGACGGTATTGGCACGCCACCAGAACTTAAGCTCGATACTCGCTACACATTGGCGCAGCTTTATACTGTACAGGAAGACTATAAAAACGCCGCACTGCAGCTTGAAGCGTGGATGGCGGAGTCACTGATTGTTGGTTCTGACGCCAAGATGTTGCTGGCACAGATCTATTATCAGCTAGAGCGTAAAGCGGACTCATTGCGTTTTGTTGAAGAGGCCATCGCTGACGTTGAAGCCAAAGATATTCTCCCTAAAGAGGGCTGGTGGGGCCTGCAACGTGTGCTGTATTACGAGAAAGGGAACTACAAGAAGGTTATTAGTATTCTCGAGAAATTGGTCAAGCACTACCCCAAGTGGACCTACTGGCGTCAGCTTGGCGGCATGTATGGCGAGACTGAAAAAGAGATGGATCGTTTAGTCGCCACCGAAGTCGTCTATCTTAATGGTCAGCTCGACAAAGAGAGCCAGGTCATGAGCATGGCCTATATGTATCTCGGTGCTGAGGTACCCTACCGCGCTGCGATCATTATGGAGAAAGGCATGAAGGACGGTATTATTGTCCGCACTGCGAAAAATCTGGAAGTGCTTGGTACCGCTTGGTATCAAGCCAAAGAGCTCGATAATGCTGTAAAAGCGTTGGAGAGCGCGTCGAAAAAATCCGACACAGGTAACCTGCAAGCGCGTCTAGCGGGAATTTATCTTGACCAAGGCCGTGATGCGGAAGCGTACAAGGCAGCTTCCCGTGCAGTTAAAAAGGGTGGCGTGAAGCGCCCCGATTCTAACTTCTTGGTGATGGGTAATGCGCTGGTCAATTTGCACTGTTACAAAGATGCCGTTGATGCGTTTAAAAAGTCAATTAAGGTCGCTAAAGACGAAAAGAGTAAGCGCTACCCAAGGCAGTGGATTCGTTATGCCGACACCGAAGGCTCGCGGTTACAGAAGCTTCGCGACGTGGGAGCGACTGTTCCGAGCTGTAGCAAAGGCTAGTTGAGCAGTTACAGGCGGTTAGCCTACAAAAAACCCCAGTGCTTCACAGCCCTGGGGTTTTTTATTAGTCGGCCATTTAAAGCGTGCAGACGTGTTTTAGTTAACAGTTATCAAAGCTGTGAGAGATCGCGCACCGCCCCTTTGTCGGCACTGGTAGCCAACTTGGCGTAGGCTTTGAGCGCCGCTGAGACCTGTCTAGGGCGCTCTTCCACAGGCTGCCAGCCAAGTCTATCCTGTTCCACTCGGCGCTCAGCCAGTTCCGCATCGGAGATAAGCACATCAATGGAGCGGTTGGGGATGTCGATGCGAATAGTATCGCCTTGACGCACCAGGCCGATATTGCCGCCAGCACCCGCCTCTGGTGAAACATGGCCAATCGACAGCCCGGAGGTGCCGCCGGAAAAACGACCGTCGGTAATCAAGGCGCAGGCCTTACCCAGATCTTTGGATTTAATATAGCTAGTGGGATAAAGCATCTCTTGCATACCAGGTCCGCCTCGCGGTCCCTCGTAGCGAACGATCACCACATCACCGGCTTTGACTTCATCATTCAATATTTTTGCCACCGCTTCGTCCTGGCTTTCGGTAATAAAGGCTGGGCCTTCAAACACATGAATCGACTCGTCGACACCAGAGGTCTTAACCACGCAGCCATCCGGGGCTAGATTACCACTAAGCACAGCCAGCCCCCCCTCCAAGCTAAAGGCATTCTCTAAATTGCGAATACAGCCGTTCTCACGATCGGCATCCAGCGTTGGCCAGCGCGTACTCTGACTGAACGCCGTTTGCGTTGGAATGCCTGCGGGACCGGCTTTATAAAAAGTCTTCACTTCCTCGCTGACATGGCCACTGACAATGTCCCATTTGTCCAGTGCCTCTTGCAGCGTTTTGGAGTGAACAGTCGGCAAGTCACCATGGATTAAGCCCGCGCGGTTAAGCTCGGCCAAAATACCCATAATGCCACCGGCACGGTGCACATCTTCGACATGGTATTCCGGAGTGCTCGGGGCCACCTTACAGAGTTGTGGCACAACACGAGAGAGTCGGTCGATATCGGCCATATCAAAGTCGATGCCGGCTTCCTGAACCGCTGCCAGCAGGTGCAGGATAGTATTGGTTGAACCACCCATGCAGATATCAAGTGTCATGGCGTTTTCAAAGGCCTTGAAGTTAGCAATGGAGCGAGGCAGTACGGAGTAATCATCGTCGTCGTAATGAGCACGGGCCAACTTAACAATAGTGCGGCCGGCTTCTTCAAATAATTCTTTGCGATCCGAGTGGGTCGCCAGAACGGTGCCATTGCCTGGTAGCGATAGACCCAGCGCTTCGGTTAGGCAGTTCATTGAATTGGCAGTAAACATACCCGAGCAGGAGCCGCAGGTAGGGCAAGCGGAACGTTCATATTCAGCAACCTTTTCGTCGCTGGCTGAGTCGTCAACCGCAATCACCATGGCGTCAACCAAGTCGAGCTTGTGCTCAGAGAGCTTGGTTTTACCGGCTTCCATGGGACCGCCGGAGACGAAAACGACTGGAATGTTGAGACGCATAGCCGCCATCAACATACCGGGGGTAATCTTGTCGCAGTTGGAAATACACACCAGTGCATCGGCACAGTGCGCATTGACCATATATTCAACCGAGTCAGCAATCACATCTCGCGAGGGTAGCGAATAAAGCATGCCATCATGGCCCATAGCGATGCCATCATCGACCGCAATAGTGTGAAATTCGCGAGCAATACCGCCGGCTTTTGCAATTTCCGCAGCGACAAGGTCACCCATATCTTTTAGGTGCACATGGCCAGGCACAAACTGAGTGTAGGAGTTGGCAATGGCGATCATCGGCTTATTAAAATCATCGTCCTTCATCCCCGTCGCGCGCCAAAGGGCTCTGGCACCCGCCATATTACGGCCCTGGGTGGTGGTGTGTGATCTGTACTTGGGCATTTGGTATCTCGTTAGCTGATGAAGAAAGGTCGCAAGAATAGCAGAAAGCCCGTCCAGTCAAAACTGGCCGGGTCAGTTTAGCGTTAAAGTTGTTTGCTGAAGATTCTCGACTGACGTTGGTAATTGTAAAGTGACTGTTTTTCCGCCGGTAGCGTATCGACCGTGGCCTCGACAAAACCCTGCTCTCTAAACCAGTGTGCGGTTTGTGTAGTCAGTACAAACAGGGTCTTAAGACCGTTCTCAGTGGCATCTTTTTCAATGCACTTTAGCAACCGCGAAGCAATTCCCTGGTTGTGAAATTCCGCGTGGGTTGCCACGCAGGCGAGCTCTCCGGCATCACTATCGACGATTGGGTAGAGTGCGGCACAACCGAGCAGCATTCCCTCTGGATGCACAACCACCATAAAGCGTGAAATTTCTGTCTCTAGTAACTCTCGCGAGCGTTTTACCAGAATACCCTGCTGTTCTAGTGGCGTGATCAGGTCGAGAATGCCGCCGACATCATCAATGCTGGCGGCTCTGATGACCTCTGAGTGATCCTGCATAATCAGCGTGCCACAGCCCTCGCGGGTAAACAGCTCACGCAGCAATGAGCCGTCTTCGCTGCAACCCACCAGATGCACACGATCGACATTATTGCGACAGGCTTGATAGGCGGCAGAGAGTAAACAATAAGTCGCAGACTCTTCGCTGCCGGCATTTTTAAGCGTGGCTTTGAGATCGCCAACGTCGGGCAATGACAGATTGCGAATCAGATTATTGTCAGCATCTAATATTCCCGATGCCTCGGTGACCAGAATTAGCTTTTCCGCATTCAGAGTAATCGCCGTTTGCGTCGCGACATCATGATAATTGAGGTTGAAAGCCTCGCCAGTCGGCGAAAACCCAATTGATGACATCAGCACTAAGGCGCCACCCTCGAGCTGGCTTTGAATAGCGCTGCGGTCGATACGACGAATTTCTCCAGCGCGCTGAAAGTCAACGCCATCGCGAACGCCAACAGGTTTCGCGGTAATAAAGTTGCCGCCGATCACGCGCACTCGCGCACCATGCATCGGTGAATTGGGCAGCCCCATAGATAGCGCCGACTCAATTTGGAAGCGCGTAGAGCCGACCGCCTCTTTGACACACTGCATGGCGGCGGCATCGGTGATACGAACCTGCTCGCGGAAACTGGTTGGCAATTCGGCCAGTTGCAGACGTTGGTCGATCTGTGGACGTGCACCGTGCACCAGAACGATATGCACGCCGAGACTCTGCATCAGCGCAATATCGTGAACAATACTGTCAAAATTTTGCTCTAAGACCGCCTCGCCACTGATGGCGATAACAAAGGTTTTGCCTCTGTGCGCATGAATATACGGTGAGGTCTCACGGAAAAATTGTACGTAGTTGTTTGCAGTCATGGCAGGATTATAAGCAACAGTGGCCAATAAGTTGAGATAAAAAATTAATTGTTGGTTGCACGCGATCGAGAGGCAAAAATTCATTTGGCTGATGTGCCACGTCAATGTCCCCGGGACCCAGCACCACTACATCCATACCCAACTGCTGCAAGTAGGGTGCCTCAGTGGCAAAGGCGACCGATTCACCGGCATGGCCAGTGAGCTTTTCACACAGCGCGACTAATTCCGATTGCTCGTCACCGCAAAATGGCGGGACGATCAGCTTGTCCAGTGTCCAGGCCATTTTGTCAGCCTCTGCGGTGGCAGCAATCTGGCGTTCCAGATCAGTCTGCAGTTGATTGAGATCCATGCCCGGCAGCGGGCGAATCTCAAAAGCCAAAAAACAGTGCCCACAGATACGGTTGGCGTTGTCACCACCCTGAATACAGCCGAGATTTAGGGTCGGGTAATCAATCAAAAACCCCGGATGTTTCTGTTCTTTCATACGATCGCGCAGCGCCATTAGCTGGCCGAGGATACGCTGCATCGACTCCATGGCATTGTTACCGAGTGCTGGATTGCTGGAGTGGCCGGACTTGCCCGTGATAGTCAGTTTCTCAATCATAATGCCCTTGTGCATTTTTACCGGGCGCATATTGGTGGGTTCACCGATCACCGCGCGGCGTGCAATCGGTTTTCCCGCTGCCACCAGTGCTTTGGCACCGCCCATTGATGACTCCTCATCGGCTGTGGCGAGAATGATCAATGGTTGCTTTAGATCCTTAATTGGCAGTGACTTGAACGCTTCGATCGCCAGGGGGAAAAAGCCTTTCATATCGCAACTGCCGAGACCGTACCAGCGGTTATCGCGTTCGCAGAGTTCAAAGGGATTGCTATCCCAGAGCGCTTCATCGCAGGGTACGGTGTCGGTGTGACCGGCCAGCACCAGACCGCCGGGGCCACTGCCGTAGGTAGCGATCAGGTTAGCTTTGTTATTGCCGAGATCCATGATCTCAGTCGTAAAGCCGAGATCCGCAAGGGTGTTAGCGAGCAGATCGATGACCTCGCGGTTACCCTGGTCGATCGACGGATTAATACTGCTGATTGAGTTGCAGTGAATAATGCGCGCGAGTAAATCGGTCAGTTGCATAGCTGGCTCATTATTGGATAGTGGTCCGTTGAGACTACTGAGTTTAGCGGATTGACTAATTTGCGCTACCCCTAATGAGATTACAGACTAAAATTGGTAGATGACACGGAGAGAATAACAACAGGAGTTGATCATGAATCAGATATTGGCGCAGGGCAGTAGCCTCGATCTGGCGGGCGTTTTGAAAGATCTCGTCAGCGACGGTCTGATCAATCAATCAGACGCTGCCGACATCGCGACGGCGCGGCGCAGTCGCGATGAAGCATTACTGCACCCGCTGGAAATTATTGCTGCAAAACAGCTGGTGCAGGAAAGTGACTTGAAACCGCTCTCTGTGGACCTGTTAACGCAATGGTTGGCGGAGAAAGCGCAGTTGCAGCTCGCCCATATCGATCCATTAAAAATAAATGTTCCCGCTGTCACCTCGATAATGTCCTTTGCCTACGCTAAACGCTACGGCATTCTGTGTCTCAAAGTCACTCGCGACGAACTGCTGGTAGCCACCATGCAGCCCTTTGACCGCAGCTGGATTGCGAGTCTTGAGCAGACCTCAAGGCGGACTATTCGCACGGTAGTCGCCAACCCCGCCGAGATCAAAAAATATACCCTTGAATTCTACTCGCTGGCGAAATCTGTATTTGGCGCAGGATCCTCCGCTACCACAGGCGCAGGCATTGCTAACTTTGAGCAGTTGCTCGAAGTCGGCAAGCTCAAAGATGCCGATGCCCAGGATCAACACATCGTCAATATTGTCGACTGGCTGCTGCAGTACGCCTTTGAGCAGCGCGCCAGTGATATTCATCTTGAGCCACGCCGCGGCAAAGCTAAGGTTCGGTTTAGAATCGACGGTATTCTGCATCTGGTCTATGAATTGCCTGACAATGTGATGACGGCGATGATCAGCCGCCTGAAAATTCTTGGACGCATGGATGTCGCCGAAAAGCGTCGCCCCCAGGACGGGCGCATCAAAACCAAAGCGCCCAATACTTGTGAAGTCGAGTTGCGGCTCTCCACCATGCCCACCGCCTTTGGTGAAAAATTGGTCATGCGTATCTTTGATCCCGATGTTCTTTTACGCAGTTTCTCCCAGCTCGGTCTGGTCGCCGAGGACTATGCTGATTGGCAATCGATGATCAAACGCGCCCACGGCATTGTGTTGGTCACCGGTCCCACCGGCTCAGGCAAAACCACCACACTCTATTCCACTCTCAAACAGCTGGCGACTGATTCAGTTAATGTCAGTACCGTGGAAGACCCGATTGAAATGGTCGTCGACGCGTTTAATCAGAGTCAGATTCAGCCCGCCATCGATTTTGATTTTGCCGCGGGCATTCGTACGCTGATGCGTCAGGATCCGGATATTATTATGGTTGGCGAAATTCGCGATCGCGCCACCGCCGAGATGGCCGTGCAGGCGGCATTGACTGGGCATTTGGTGTTATCGACGCTGCACACCAACGATGCCCCCACCGCGATCAGCCGCTTGCTCGACCTAAAGATGCCTGCACATTTGATTAAGGCCACGCTCAATGGCGTCATGGCTCAACGGCTGGTAAGAACTCTGTGCCTCGAGTGTCGCAGCGAAGTCGAATGTGACACCGAGGCCTGGCATGAGTTAGTGGGTTCATCGGCACTGCCGCCGCCGTCCAAGGTGTTTCAACCGTCTGGTTGTCTCGAGTGTCGCAATACCGGCTATCGCGGCCGCGAAGGCCTCTATGAGATTATGCCGTTGACGAATGCGCTGCTCACCTATATAAGTAACGAGTCCGATAGTCAGAACATTCGTCAAGCGGCAATTTCTCAGGGCATGAAAACATTGCGCATGGCGGGTGCAGAAAAAGTGGTTGCCGGCGTGACGTCCATGGAGGAGGTGTTGCGGGTTACCCCTGAACTAGGCCGTTAACTAACCGAGATCGATTTATGCCGAAAACGTTTGCGCCGCTGATCAACGCCAGCTATCAGCGCTACCTTGAAAGTTTTCAGGCCGCCCACCACGACCCCGGCTGGCTGTCTAAGCGACTGGCTAGCTTCCCAAAATACCCTCTATTTGCAGAGCATTTACAGCTTATCTGGGGCAGCAGCGAGTTTGTTGGTGAGCAGTGCGAGGCTTATCCAGAGCTCTTCCAGCAGCTGGTTGATAGCGGTGATCTGCAGCGCAGTTATTCCCGACAACACTTTCAGCAGGCGATTGATCAGCGGCTGCCATCTTGCACTGAAGCGGCTTGTAGTGATGTAGCCTGTAGCGAAGAGCAATTGGCGCATCAGCTGCGCTTATTTCGCCGTCGCGAGCTGATACGTATTATCTGGCGCGACTTTACCCGGCAGGCGTCGATGTCGGAAACCACCAGAGAGATGACCTGGATGGCTGAGGCAGTCATTTCTGCCTCGCTGAACATTCTGCATCCGATGACCTGCGCAGAGCTGGGCACCCCCTTTAGCGGATCCAACGAGCATCAGATAGAGCAAAAAATGGTGGTGCTGGCGATGGGCAAAATGGGCGCCGAGGAGCTCAATATCTCATCCGACATAGATCTGATTTTTGTCTACCCGGAAAAGGGCGAGACTCGCCGAGCAGACTCGTCGCCACTTAGAAAAACCGTATCCAACCAAGAGTTTTTTACTCGCCTTGGACAAAAGCTCATTGCAGCTCTCGACCGTCAAACAGCGGATGGCTTTGTCTTTAGAGTAGACATGCGTCTGCGACCCTATGGTCAAAGTGGCGCGCTGGTTGCGAGTTTTGATGCGCTGGAGGAGTATTATTTAACCCAGGGTCGCGAGTGGGAGCGCTATGCCATGATCAAGGCGCGGGCGGTTGCTGGTGAGCCAGCCGATGTGCAGCGATTAGATGACATTTTGCGTCCGTTCATCTATCGCAAATATCTCGACTTTGGCGCTATCGATTCGCTGCGAGACCTCAAGCGGGCAATCAATCGCGAACTGAAACGCAAAGGCATGCAGGCTGACGTCAAACTCGGCCCCGGTGGTATTCGTGAAGTCGAGTTTATTACTCAGGCCTTTCAGCTTATTCGCGGTGGCCGCAATCTCGCACTGCAGACGCCCTCGCTGCACCAAGCGCTGCAACAACTGGCCGCCGATCAAATTATTGATCAGCGCGATTGTGACAACCTCTGGCAGGCCTACACCTTTTTGCGCAATACTGAGCACGCACTTCAGGGGATAGCCGATAAACAGACACAGCAGCTACCTCGAGATGAGCTCGGCCAGCACAGAGTCGCAGCAATTGTCGGCTGTGAAGACTGGGAGGATTTTCAGCAGCAGTTGCAGCATCATCGCGATTACGTGATAACTGTTTTTGCTGACATGTTTGCCGACCATGACATCCAGGCTGGTGGCGAGCAAGGCGAGAGCTTGGACCGTCAGAGTCTAGAGCAGAGTGATGTGGCGGTATGGCGTCAGCCGCTAGCGCTCAACGAGATCCTCGAGCAGTTGATAAAGGCGGGTTACAGCGACGCTCAGGTAGTCGCAGAACAGCTCTATGGCATGTATCAAAGTAGAGCTGTCATAGGTCTCGATCAGGGGCCGCGCAGTCGCCTCGACAAACTGATGCCAAATGTCATCGCAGCCTGCGCAGCAGCGGATGATAACAGTATCACCCTTAGTCGAGTGGTCGGCCTTATCCAGGCAGTGCTGCGTCGCAGTGCCTATCTGGCGTTGTTAGCCGAAAACCCAACAGCACTGCAACAGTTGGTGCAGCTATGCCAGAGCAGTAGCTGGATTGCCGAACAGCTAACCGCGTACCCGGCTCTACTCGATGAATTACTCGACACGCGCACGCTTTACACTGTGCCGAGCAAAGAGCTACTTCAGGACCAGCTGCGCCAGCAAATGTTGCGTGTGGCAGACGATGATCTCGAACAGCAGATGGAAGTAATTCGGTATTTCGTGCGCTCTAACACCCTGCGTGTCGCGGCCTGCGATGTGACCGAGGTGATACCGTTGATGCAGGTCAGTGACTATTTGACCTGGATAGCCGAGGTCGTTATCGATTGTACGATGATGATTTCTTGGCACTATCTCAGTCACCAATATGGCCAGCCTCAGGACAGTAATGCGACTTCGCCAGATTTTATTGTACTTGGCTACGGCAAGCTGGGTGGTATTGAGTTGGGTTATAAGTCTGACCTTGATTTGGTCTTTCTACATAGGGGCGTTGCCGGACAGACCGTCGGCGGTCTGCGCAGTATCGATAACAATCTATTTTATGTTCGTCTTGGTCAGCGCATTATTCATCTACTGTCGACGGTCACTGTGTCTGGCGCTGCCTATGAAATTGATATGCGCCTGCGACCCTCGGGCAACTCGGGAATGCTGGTCTCCTCAATGGCTGCATTTGAAAAGTATCAGCGCGAAAATGCCTGGACCTGGGAACACCAATCGCTAGTGCGTGCGCGGGTGGTTGCTGGAGAAAAGACCCTTGCTGAAGAATTTAATCGTCTGCGACAAGCAGTTCTTATGCAGTCAAGAGATGAGCCACTCTTGCGCGCTGAAGTAGAGAAAATGCGTGAGAAAATGCGCAAACATCTTGGCAGGCCATCAAAAGAAGGCAAATACTCTCTCAAGCAGGGGGTCGGAGGTATCGTCGATATTGAATTTATGGTTCAATTTGCAGTCTTGGCTTGGTCGCACGACCATCCCGAACTTGCTCGCTGGAGTGATACCATCCGCATACTTGAGTCGCTGGCTCACTGTGGTTTGTTATCGGCGCAACAATCTAGCCTGCTAATCGATGCCTACAAGAGATACCGCTCAGCAGGACACCGTTTACAGCTGCAAAATCAGTTGGCAGAAGTGGCTAACTCAGATTTTCTTGAGTGTCGAAAGAGGGTGGCAGCGCAGTGGCAACAATTATTTAATAACTAATGAGTTAATAAGAGGAACAGGTCGATGACGTTTGCAGACCGCGATGGCTTTATTTGGATGGATGGAGAACTAGTTGATTGGCGCGACGCCAAGACTCATTTTCTAACGCACTCACTACACTATGGGTTGAGCGTATTTGAAGGCGTGCGCGCCTATCATACTGAGTCGTCGGGTACCTGTATCTTCCGCCTCGAAGATCACACCAAGCGACTATTTAACTCGGCCAAGATTCTTCAGTTAGAGGTGCCCTACAGTCAGCAAGAGATCAATGCTGCGCATCGCGAAGTGGTGCGAGTGAATAATCTCAAAGAAGCCTATATTCGACCGCTAGTATTTTTGGGTTCCGAAGGCATGGGATTGCGCGCGGCCGGCCTCAAGGTTCATGTTGGCATTGCCGGTTGGGAATGGCCCTCTTATATGTCTCCCGAGGCGCTTGAAGCAGGCATCAAGGTACGCACGTCATCGTTCACCCGCCACCATGTCAACATTACCATGTGTAAAGCGAAAGCGAGCGGCAACTATATGAACTCGATGCTGGCTCTGCGCGAGGCGCTCGACTCCGGCTGCGATGAAGCGATGATGCTAGACCCGGAGGGCTATGTTGCCGAGGGCAGTGGTGAGAACTTCTTTATGGTGCGCAACGGCGTTATCTACACGCCAGATCTGACCTCCTGTCTGGATGGAATTACCCGCGATACGATTTTCCGTCTCGCGACAGATCACGGCATCGAAGTGCGTGAAAAGCGCATTACCCGCGATGAAGTTTATATTTGTGATGAAGCCTTCTTCACCGGCACGGCCGCTGAAGTGGTGCCAGTATGCCAATATGACGGACGCATTATTGGCAGTGGTAAGCGCGGACCTGTAGCCGAAAAGCTTCAAGCTGCCTACTTTGATCTGGTGCGCGGTAAAAATTCCGCTTACTCCAATTGGCTGGCGCCGGTCGCAGAATAAAGCGACCAGTTGCTATAGAACGCCTTGCGAATATCAATAGGGAGCTAAACAGAGTGAGTCAGAGCGTGGAAGGATCGACTGAAATCGTCAATGTGTTGTGTATGAAGTGGGGCACCAAGTACCCTGCGGAATACGTCAATACACTCTATTCAATGGTTGCTCGCAATATGACGCGCAACTTTCGCTTTGTCTGCCTGACTGAAGATGATCGAGGACTAAACGAGAATATCGACGTTTTCCCGCTGCCAGAGCTTTCGGTTGACCTAGGGGGCCCAGAGCGCGGCTGGAACAAGTTGGCCGTGTTTGCTGAAACCCTTTATGATTTGCAAGGCAAAGTACTGTGCCTCGATCTCGATCTGATTATTACCGGCAGTCTGGATGACCTGTTTGATTATCCAGGCGAGGTGATGATCATTAAAGACTGGATTAAAAAAGACGGCACCGGTAATTCGTCAGTCTACCGCTTTGAAGTGGGTGCCCATCCAGAAGTGCTTGCCGAGTTTGAGAAATCCTTTGATCAGATCAAAAAAATTCATCGCAATGAGCAGGAGTATCTCTCCGCCGCGCTGATGAAAAAAAATGCCCTGGTTTATTGGCCCGATCACTGGTGCCGGAGTTTCAAGCGTCATTGTATTAAACCCTTCTCGCTGTTTTTTCCTCGAGAAACAGAAATGCCCGCCGATACTCGCGTGTTGGTATTTCACGGCAAGCCCGATCCCCATGAGGCGATTGCCGGTGTTAGTGGCAAATGGTATCGACGCTTTAAACCGGCGACTTGGATTCAGGATCACTGGCGGTAAGCGTGTTTAGTCCTTATATGGTTCTCTTGAAAAGCGCACTCTAAATGGATGCGGTCATTACCTGGGTTGATGGTTCCGATCCTGCTCATCAGGCCAGGATGGCCCCCTTTCTTGCTGGTTTTGAGAAAAAGCCAATTTCAGCGTCGTCAACGCGTTTTGCTGATTGCGGTGAGATTAAGTTTTGTGTGATGTCGATTATTCGTTTCGCCCCCTGGATCGACAATATTTATATCATTACCGACTCTCAGCAGCCGCCATTTTACGCGCGTATTAAGGATCCTACGTTGCGCAAAAGAATCCGAATTGTTGATCATAAAGAGCTTTTCAGCGGCTATGAGTATTCGCTCCCTGTATTTAATAGTCTCGCGATTGAAGCCATGCTATGGAATATTTCTGATTTAAGCGACGACTTTATCTACCTCAACGATGACATGATGTTTGTCAGGCCAACACCAATAGAAGCTTTCCGCGCCGATCACAGGTATGTGCTTAAAGGGCAGATGAAAATGCGCAAGGTTGAACGTTGGTGGTATCGTTTAAAAAGTAAATTTTTAGGCCGCAGCGATTCATCTCGCGTTAGCTATCGGCAGCTACAGGAAAACTCAGCCGCCGTTATTGATAATGCGTGTGACTATCTTGATTTACCCCATTGCCCCCATATCTTAAATCGCCATATTCTAAAGTCTCTTTTCCAGACAAATTTTAAAATTTTTGAAAAGACCATTTCATACAAATTTCGACATCCTCAGCAACTATGGGCGGTATCGCTTTTTGCGCACTGTGTATTGGCGCAAGGCATGGCAAAAATGGATAACCACTTTAAGACCTCAAATATAAAGGCTAATGCAGTTAGTCAAAAGAAGCTCTTTCGGTTACTTAATCATACCGAGCGCGAGCATGACTATTATTTTATATGTGTGCAGAGCTTAGATTTGGCTAAGCCTGAGGAGCAGCGTTACATTCTGCAATGGCTTACAAGAATTATATTAGATGCCGCTTAATTAATCGTTCACGCCGCCTATCGTCGAAACCGCGATTAGCCTGCCAAACGTAGAGGGGAATAAGTGTTGGGAGACGCCCAGTCGCGGTGTATACTCACAGCTGTAAACCCGTCGTCAGTCTTCTAATAAGTGCAGTTTAAACTGCCATTACTAAACGCGGAATTTTTTTGGATAACGCTATTAAGCAATTTATCTGCATTAACTGGGGCACTAAATATGGTGCCGACTATGTTAATCGTCTTTACGGGATGGTAGCCAGAAATACCACGCCACCTTTCACCTTTACCTGCTTTACTGACAACAGTGAGGGTTTCCGTGATGAAGTTAGTGCGGCACCATTACCTGAATTAGACTTTCAACTGCCGGTCACCAGAAAGGGTATCTGGCCGAAGAGCCGTTTGTGGAGTGAACATTTAGCCGACCTTTCAGGCTCAGTATTATTTCTCGATTTGGATTTAGTGGTGACGGGTAGTCTCGATGACTTCTTTGACTATGGCGACCCCGACGACGTTATTCTCGCGAGAAACCCGAGCAATCCGTTGGAAAAATTGGGCCAGACATCGGTCTATCGCTTTCCGGTTGGCAAATTGCTGCCGCTATTGGAGAGGTTTTCTAAGGCGCCACTGGAAATTGCTGAGACCTATAAGTACGAACAGCGCTACGTGACTCGCAATGCCCCGGGCGGGGTCAAATTCTGGCCGAAGTCCTGGGTATTACATTTCCGGCAACAGTGCCGTAGAAGCTTTCCGTTTAATTATTTCAAGGCATCTAAACTGCCGAGCAGCTGCAAACTGGCGATCTTCCCCGGCGATCTAAATCCGATGGATGCGATTGAAGGCCGCTATCATGCCGGCGATCCATTACGCGCCCCAATGGCACATATCAAGGCAGGTTTTCGCGGTGACAGACAACGTTCGCTATTGGCCCACTTGCGGCACTACATCCTGCCAACGCCATGGGTTGAGTCTCTTTGGAGAGAGTAGGTCGATCGTTTTTAGTGGATTGAGCGTTTTTCGTAACCGAAGTATTCAAAGTCTTTGTCATATATCGAATGCAGTGTGTCGAGCATCTTGCTAGACATCGAATAGTCTTTATTAATGCCAGTGGTACTGTTGGCTTTTTGGGAAAAATCAAACCCTGTTTGAGATGAAAATTCTGCCATGTCGGCGCTATCTTCAATCCTAAAAATGGCAACGTTTTCTATATCCACGCCGAGTTTCTTGAGAAAACAATATTTAGGGTGATTAAATATCCAGTGTTGCGGATTGATATGTTCGTCTAGGTGATAGCACTTAGCCAGCAAGCCTATAAACGACTCAAAGGAGGTATTTATCAGCGCCTGCTTTATCTCCTCAGCGCTATTTTCTGTCACCGACAGGTTCATTAAAGGGAAGAATATTCGCTGTGGTTTCTCCCATTTAAATGGCTTTGATAAGTCAGCATTCATGGGTATTTTTTGGAATTTATCTTTGTAAAAAGAGATCGCTTTTTGGTAGGGATCGCGAACAGTGAAATAGACCGTTGGCCGACACAGTTTTAATCGCAAAGAGGCTTCTGAACGCTTCAGCTTAGTAAAATTCTCGGTTCTTTTAAACGAGGTAAACATAACCTTAAAGTTGGTAATGATTATTTTGTTTTCACTATTAATTTTAAAGAATGGCATGCGGCACCTTTTTAGGGCTTTCTTATTATGGGTAGCAACAACGCGACAATTTTAGCCTATGCGCAGCCTATTTTGTCAGTAAAAGGGGATTATTTTAACGTTGATTCGGTACTTTATTGTTGTTATCGAAAAGCATGTATTCACACTCTGTATAACGGTCCTGTGTTATTCTCCGCAAAATGATCAAGCGTTCAATTCTGCCAAGGCTGACCTATTCAGCCATTTTCTATCTTCTAATGCCAATAATTGTATTGCGCTTGATCTATCGCGCAATAAAAGCCCCCGCCTATGCCGCGCGATGGTCTGAGCGATTTGGTTTTGTTGGGGCAGTGAAATCGAGCGAAGATATTATTTGGTTGCACGCCGTCTCAGTGGGTGAAACCCTTGCCGCGGTGCCGCTGGTCAAGGCGTTGCAGGCGACATATCCAGATCACCGGCTGCTGGTCACCTGCATGACGCCGACTGGCTCTGAGCGCATCCGTGTAGTCTTTGGTGACTCCGTCGACCACTGTTACGCACCCTACGACACCCCCGGTGCCGTGGCACGTTTTCTCGATCGACTGACGCCGAAGATGTTGCTTATTATGGAAACCGAGCTGTGGCCGAATACCGTTGCCGCCTGCTATCAGCGGCAGATCCCGGTGGTGCTCGCGAATGCGCGTCTGTCGGAAAAATCGGCTCGCGGCTATGGTCGGGTGCGCCAACTCAGCACGCCAATGTTCTCGCAACTGACCGCAGTTGCCGCCCAACACCGTGACGATGGCACCCGCTTTGAGGCGCTTGGGCTGCCGTCAGAAAGGCTCTATATCAGTGGTAATATCAAGTTTGATCTCGATCTTAGTGTGCAGGTCAAACTCAATGCACAACAGCTGATACAGCAGTGGCACAGCCAAGAGCAGCGTCCAGTGCTGCTTGCGGCGAGCACACATCGCGGTGAAGACGAGCTCATTCTGCAAGCGTTTAGCCAAATCAAACAGCATATCGATAATGTGCTGTTGGTCTTGGTGCCGCGACATCCTGAGCGTTTTGGTCAGGTGGCTGGTTTGTGTGTTGACGCGGGCTTTACTGTGGTAAGGCGCAGCAGCAATGATACTGTCGACGAAGCAGATATATTACTGGGAGACAGTATGGGCGAGCTGATGACCTTTTATGGCGCCTGCGATATCGCCTTTGTTGGCGGCAGTTTGGTCGCCAATGGCGGCCACAATATGATTGAGCCGGCAGCTTGGGGCAAGCCAGTGTTGAGCGGGTCATCTGTGTTTAATTTTACTGAGGTATCGCGACTGCTAACGGAGGCTGGCGGGCTGATACTGGTTGAGACACCAGCTGCGCTGGCAGAGACTGTGATACAGCTGATCAAAAATCCACAGCGGGCTCAGCAGATGGGTCAGCAAGCACAGCAGGTCGCCGAGGCCAATCGCGGTGCGCTGGAGAAATTACTAACGGTGATTGATCGCAGCCTGGGCGCTAAACACCCAGACGGATCATAATCGATTCGCAGCCTATTGATCAGCTGCTTTGTTGATGACCAACTGTGGGTCGAGCGAGGCATTGAGCTGATAGATATCGTCTGGAGACAGCTGACCAGCCACTTCCTTCAAACGCATCATCGATAAAATATAGTCGTAGCGCGCATTGGCGAAGTTGCGACGCGCTTGATAAAGAGTACGTTGTGCCACTAGTACGTCGACAATGTTGCGTGTTCCGACTTCATAGCCAGCTTGAGTGGCCTGCAGGGCACTGTCGGCAGAGGTAATCGACTGAGCGCGGGCTTTGACCCGTGCCGTGTTAGTCAACACCAGCTGGTGCAGCGAACGAGCGGCCTGGACCGTGTTGCGTTTAGTCGCAATATAACCCTCATCCGAGGCAATCGCCTGCTGCTTGGCCTGGCGACGCTGGGCATCCAGTGATCCGCCGAGCCAGATCGGCATAGTGACAGAAACAGTAAATGAATTACCGTCTTGCTGATTCTCAAAAGGCGAGGTAAATCTGATGCCGTCCGATTCTGAGTCAAAATAGCTTGCGCGACCAGAGACCTTGGGCAAACGCGCTGCGGCGGCTGCCTTGGCGTTGTTATAAGCGGCATCTTTGCCTAACTCGGCGACCTTAAGTTGGTAATTGTTGCCAATCGCAAAATCAACCCACTCGTTATTACTTAGCGGTTGCGGATTGGTGGCAACAAATTTTTCCGCTAGTCCAGCCAGTACATTGTGATCTTGTCCGGTGAGCACTTGCAGCTGTTCAAAGGCAATATTTAACGTACCTTTCGCTTCGAGGCTATTGACCGCGGCGTCATCGTAGACAGCCTGCGCTTCGTGAACATCGGTAACCGGTAGCAGGCCAACTTCAAAACGCTCACGAGTCTGCTCCAACTGACGTTGAATCGCCCGCTCTTCGGCCTTGCGCGTCTGCATATTATCGAAGGCACGCAGCACATTAAAGTAGGCATCGCTGACACGAATAATCAGGGATTGCTGATCTGCGGCAAACTGCGCGCGGGCACTTTTACTCAGTGCCTTGCCGCCCTGAAAGCGGTACCAGGAAGGCATATCGAAAATAGCCTGACTGAGAGAGACATTGTAGGAGGTACCATTGTTATCGATGGTGCCTTCGCTGATTGATGATAAAACCTGACCTTCAATATTAAAGGTAGTGCGTGAGTTTTCGTTGGTTTCGGACTCACGGTATTCGCCAGATGCAGACAGTTGCGGCAACAGTGCAGCGCGACGAATATTCTTAATTTCCCGATCAGCGTTAAAGCTGGCGCGCGCGGCTCTGAGTACTGGATCGTTTTCCAGCGCGCTCTCGTATATATCAACCAGTGAGTCGGAGACGGCTAGCTGGGGCGCAAAAGCAACCATAGCAGCAATCAATAATCGGTTTGTAACAGTTTGCATATGACCTCCAGGTGCAGGGGCGATAGTTTAGCAGGTTTGCTTCGAAGGCATACTCTGTCTTTAGTCAATACGCGCTAGATTTTAGTGCGTTGGGTAAGGCTGATGGTTAGACGTTTTAAATCATCAAATGGTTGACTCGATCAGCTGATACAGCGTAAAAGAAACAAATGATTAATGTTGGCAGGTAAATAATGATGAAGAAACATCGCTTTGGCCATTCAGATTATCGCCTGAAATCAGCCGAGACGGTCTTTCAGGGCTTTTTTAAAATGACCCAGATGATTGTTCAGCATCGCCTGTTCGGCGGCGGCTGGAGCAAGCCTCTTAAGCGGGAGCTATTTCAGCGTGGCGATGCGGTTGGCGTATTACTTTATGATCCGCGACATCAGCTTGTCGGTCTAGTCGAGCAGTTCCGCCCCGGCGCCCTGAACGAACAGCATGGCCCCTGGCAGTACGAATTGGTTGCCGGCATGATGAACGCCAACGAGGAGCCCGAGCAAGTCGCTGTCAGAGAGCTGCAGGAAGAAACCGGCCTTGAAGTGGAAAAACTGCTGCCAATCTGCGACTATTTGGTGAGCGCAGGTGGCACAGACGAAAAAATGCACCTGTTTTGTGGCCTTGTCGATCTCAGCGAGCGCGGAGGCGTGTTTGGCCATGATGGCGAGGGAGAGGATATTCTCTTTCAGGTTTGGTCCTACGATGAGACCCTGCAAGCATTTTCACAAGGCCTTCTGAACAGTGCAGCGATGTCAGTCGCGCTATTTTGGCTACAATTAAATAACCATCGACTGAGACATGAGTCTTGAATATCAGCCTAAATAGAGCGACTAATGTGAAAACGTTAACTGCACCACGACCAGCGAGTAACGACTTTGTCAGTATCTGAACGTCGGCGCCAACGGCACAATTTGGAACGCCTGCACAGCGAGTGTGAGCTCAACTATGTGCGACTGCTACGCTTGATGCCAGAGCCGCCGCGGCTGGATCAGACTATTCGCGTCGACTTCACCCATGAGTCTAAAAGCGGAATGCAAATCAGGGTAGAGGAAATAACACGTTACACCCATCTTTTAAGTATCGTCGCCGATGGCACAAGGCCAGAGTGGTTGCCGGAGATTCAGATTAAAGTGCGAATCTATCACGACGCGAAGATGGCCGAAGTCGTCGAATGGTGCAGTGACAGAACCATTCCCTGGGAGCTGGCTGAGAAATCCTCTATGCAGGCGCCGGATGAAAAATGGCAGTGGAACATGTTTTTGAGTGATCTTTTGTCTCATGGCTTGAGTCATGGCATGAGCAAAGTGAAAGTTTCCCTTTAAGTAGTTTGACAGCAAGGCGGTGCGAGAGCGTCAATGAGTACAGTGCATATTACCCAAATCACTGATTTGCACTTGGGTGCAACCGAACAGGAAACCCTCGGGGGTGTCACCACCTTCAAGAGTTTTGAGGCTGTATTGCAGGCATCGGAGGCTCAGGGTCGCGCGGACAATCTCTTATTGCTCACCGGCGATCTGGCCAGTGATTGTCAGCCAGAGGCCTACAGGCTGCTTAATAAAACCCTCACCGAAAAGGCCCGCGAGGCAATCTGGTTACCCGGCAACCACGATAATGTCGAGATTATGCAGACTAACCTAAGCGCGTACCCACGCGCACGAATCCATCAGGCTGAGAGTTGGAGCATACTATTGCTGGATAGCTCTAAGGCAGGTCAGCCTGGAGGACATTTTTCCGACGCTGAACTCAGCTTTGCCGCGCAGAGCCTAAAAAAACTCGCTGGCAAGCCGGTACTAGTCGCCATGCATCACTCACCGGTGGCGGTCAACTCGGCTTGGCTCGACCGACAACAGATCGACAATCACCAGAGCCTATACGAAATGCTCGTTGCCCATGGACAGGTACAGGCGGTTATCACCGGACATGTGCATCAGCACCATGACAGTATGTGGGGAACCATCCCGGTCTATTCCACCCCTTCCAGTTGCGTTCAGTTTGAGCAGCACAGCGATGACTTTGCCCTCGCCGATCAGCCTCCAGGTTATCGCTGGCTGGATTTGCATAGCGATGGCAGCTTGCACACCGGGGTCAAGTTTCTCAGTGATTTTGCCCAGCGCAGTGACCGCAGCTGCGCAGGGTATTAACCTGCCTCTATAGGCTCTTTTTAGAGCTTAAATTGTTTTTTTGCTGTGTAATCAATCGACCATAAAGCCATGGCTTTGGCTATAATGGCGGCTACAAAAAACAAATGGCCGTCTATGCCAGCGCTGCTGTATTTACATGGGTTTAATAGTTCGCCAGAGTCCGCGAAAGCGCAGCAGACCCAGCAGTGGTTTGCAGAAAACGCCGCCGAAATAGAGTTTATCTGTCCCCAATTGCCGCCCTATGCAGATCGCGCTATGGCGCTGCTAAGCGAAATAGTTGAGGCGCGCTTGCCAGAGCCGGTGTTTGTGATTGGCAGTTCAATGGGTGGCTTCTATGCAACCTGCCTAATCGAGCGTTACTCTCGGTGTGCTCTTGGCAGTTTATCCGCTCTGGGCAGTT
>JAFMBY010000094.1 GCA_017858135.1 Porticoccaceae bacterium
CTCAGCGTTATAGGGAGCCTTCAGCGTTAATGAGAGCCCTCAGCGGTATAAAGAGCCCTCAGCGACATATAGAGCCCTCTGCAAGGCGCACAGATCGCATATTTGACGATGAGCTGTGCAAACCAAATTGTTAAAAATCACCATGCGTAACGACCCTTATGCATAACCATCATAGATACTGGAGCAAATAGTAGATGAGCAACATTGTAGATATTCAAGCGTTTGAAATTCTCGATTCCCGCGGCAATCCAACTGTACAGGCTGATGTAATTCTGGAGAATGGCATTGTCGGGACCGCCAATGCGCCGTCTGGTGCCTCCACCGGGTCTCGCGAAGCGCTTGAGTTACGAGATGGCGACAGTAGCCGCTATCTGGGCAAAGGGGTGCTGACCGCTGTTAACAATATCAATACCACTATTAAACAACTGTTGGTCGGCCAAGATGTCGCTGAGCAGCGCTTGCTAGATCAGCTGATGATCGATGCTGACGGCACTGAAAACAAGGCTACACTGGGCGCCAATGCTATCCTCGCCGTTTCCCTGGCCGCTGCCAAAGCCGCCGCCATGGATCAGGGTATTCCACTCTATGCCCATATCGCCAACATCAATGGCACCCCTGGTCAGTACAGCATGCCTGTGCCCATGATGAATATTCTTAACGGTGGTGAGCACGCGGACAACAACGTTGATATTCAGGAATTTATGGTTCAGCCAGTGGCAGCGAAAAGCTTCGCTGAAGCATTGCAGGTGGGTACCGAAATTTTCCACCAACTGAAAAAAGTATTAGGCGGTCAAGGCTTGAGCACCGCGGTTGGCGATGAGGGTGGCTTTGCGCCGAACCTGGCCTCCAATGCTGAAGCACTGGCCGTGATCAAGCAGGCGACGGAAGCTGCCGGCTATGTGTTGGGTGAAGACGTGACACTGGCGCTCGACTGCGCGGCCTCGGAATTCTATAAGGACGGTTACTACAATCTTTCTGGCGAAGGTGTGGTGTTTAGCTCCGAGGGTTTCAGTGACTATTTGGCAGAACTCTGTGATATCTATCCGATTATCTCCATTGAAGATGGTCTCGATGAGTCTGACTGGGATGGCTGGAAGTACCAGACCGAGAAGCTTGGTGACCGTGTTCAATTGGTCGGTGATGACCTGTTTGTCACCAATACCAGCATCTTAAGCCGTGGTATTGAAATGGGTGTAGCCAACTCTATTTTGATCAAATTCAATCAGATTGGTACTCTCTCAGAGACCCTTGACGCCATTGCTATGGCGAAAGAGGCGGGTTACACCGCGGTTATTTCTCATCGCTCTGGCGAGACAGAAGACACCACCATTGCCGACCTTGCCGTCGCTACCGCAGCCGGTCAGATTAAAACCGGCTCGCTGTGCCGCTCAGATCGAGTTGCCAAGTACAATCGATTGCTGCGCATCGAAGCTGAATTGGGTGAACAGGCGCAGTATCGCGGTCGGGCAGAATTTAAAGCTCAGTAATCCACGACGATTTTGCTGTCACGAGTTCGTCGCTACTGGCCTTACTATCTTTACGACAAAGACAGCAGCGGTTGATGTGCAAACATCCGAAAAGCGAATAGAATGCCTTCATGCGCTGGTTAATCATTATCTTGGTTGTTCTTCTAGCTGGCCTGCAGTGGCGACTGTGGGTCGGTGAGGGCAGTCTCGCCCACCGCGCCGAGTTAAACCGGCAGCTGCAGCAGCAGGAATCGGAAAATCAAGCGCTACGTGAGCGCAATCAGTTGATCGCCACTGATGTCGAAAGCCTGAAAGCCAATCTCGATGCCATTGAAGAAAAAGCCCGCGCCGATCTCGGTATGATCAAGCAGGGTGAAACCTTCTACCTGGTTATCGACAAGAAGCCACAGCGTCCGGCAGTACAGGACAACCCGCAATGACCAAGACTAATTACTGGGCAATTGTTCCCGCTGCTGGAAGCGGGCAGCGATTTGGTACTGAGGTGCCGAAACAATTTCAACGTCTCGGCGATCAACTGGTTGCACAGCACAGTCTCAGCCGTCTGTTGAGCATTCAATGCATTGTAAAAATAATTGTTCCCTGTGATACCACGGCTGTTTATTGGCGCGAGATACCGGCCGCCAGTGATTCACGCGTCGAGCTAGTGGCCGGTGGGTCTGAGCGAGTCCACTCGGTGCTGCAAGGGCTGCAGGCCATTCGTGGGCAGGCCGATAATCGCGACTGGGTGTTGGTGCATGATATGGCGCGCCCCTGTATTACTGGTGCTGATATCAATAAGTTAATCGCCGAGTTAGCAGATCATGACGTCGGCGGAATCCTTGCTACTGCGGTGAGCGATACACTGAAAAAAGTCACGGCCGATCATGTTGTGGAAGTGACTGCAGACCGCAGCCTTTATCGAGCGGCACAGACGCCACAGATGTTTCGCTACGGGTTATTGGTTAAAGCTCTTGAAACCATGCTCAGTGACGGTCAGACGCCTACTGATGAGGCATCAGCGATAGAGTATCTGGGTGAACAGGGAAAGATTGTTGAGGGTCGCCGCGACAATATAAAAATTACTCACCGTGAAGACCTTATTATCGCCGCGGCAATAATGAATTATCAGGAGACTGAACAATGCGTATAGGACATGGCTATGATGTGCACCGATTTGGTCCCGGCGACAAGTTAATTCTCGGTGGTGTGGCTATCCCCTTTGAGTATAGTTTTGTCGCCCATTCTGACGGCGATGTATTAATTCATGCCCTTATAGATGCGCTGCTCGGTGCCGCTGCTCTCGGTGATATAGGGCAGCATTTCCCCGATACGGACCGCAAGTGGCGCGGTGCTGACAGTAGACAGTTGCTGTTAGCGGTTGTCGAGATGATCGTGGCCAAAGGCTATACGCTGGCGAATGCTGACATCACCATCGTCGCCCAGCAACCGAAAATGTTGCCGCATCTGGACAAAATGCGTCGCAATCTGTCGGCGGATATCAACTGCAGCATTGACCAAATTAATATCAAAGCTACAACCACCGAAGAGCTTGGATTTACCGGGCGCAAGGAAGGTATCGCCTGTCATGCTGTGGTCCTGCTGATCACTGCGTGATAGAGGCTTTTGGCTAGCGGCTAGTAATATCTGCGCTTAAACATAATTTCTCTCGGACTCACGATTATTACTTCTCAACACTTCGATTTTCAGCGTTTACCACGCCTGTTCCCAGATTCTTTTGGCCGTGCCGCCTACCGCAGTCAACCAGAAGATTTTCAGGTTGACGAAATACTCGGTTTTGAGCCCAGTGGTGAGGGCGAGCATCTATTTGTGCATATTCGCAAGCGCGATCAAAACACGCAGTGGGTTGCCGGATTGCTCGCACAGCTTGCTGGCATCAAGCGCAATGATGTCAGCTTTTGTGGATTGAAAGATCGCTTTGCCGTGACCACGCAGTGGTATAGCCTCTATTTGCCCGGAAAAGAGCTCTCTTCAGAGCAGTTGCAGCACAGCGATTTCGACATACTGGCGATGGCGAGAAACAACAAAAAATTGCGCCGTGGCATGCATGCAGGCAACGCCTTTCGACTGGTACTGAAAGAGTTTGCCGCTCTCGACGAGCATTACCCGGAGATTGATGCCCGGCTGAATGCTATCGCCGCCACTGGCGTGCCCAACTATTTTGGTGAGCAGCGTTTTGGCCATCACTGTGGCAATTTACATCAGGCTCAAAGCCTAATAGAGCGAGATCAATTAAAAGGTAACCGCCGCGGCACAGGTATGTATCTGTCGGCGGCACGATCCTGGCTTTATAATCTTGTACTTGCCGAGCGTCTGCAACAGAACTGCTGGTCACAACCCTTTGCTGGCGAGCGCGAACCCAGTGGACCCTTGTGGGGGCGTGGTCGATCAACGTCCAGTGGTGAGCTCGACTCATTAGAGCAGGCGATTTTGGCCGATTGGCAGCCCTGGTGTTATGCCCTTGAACATGCCGGCCTCAAGCAGGAGCGTCGGGCATTGGTGTTACACCCTCGGGCAATGCACTGGCAGCGAGAGGCTGTCGACCAGTTAGCGCTATCTTTTGAGCTCGCCGGCGGTAGTTATGCGACCGTGGTACTGCGAGAGATCGCTGAATTATTCCGCCCCGGAATAGAGCCGCTGTGATATATTTGCACGACACTTTGTGGTGGGATTTTAACCGGAACTGAGCTGGCTCTGCGCAGCTAAAGGAATAGAGGATTTTTAGTGAACTCGATTGAATTGGCTGGCATCGGCATGACATCTCAGCGCACGCGGGAGCGGTTGATTCAGCGGTTAAAAGATCAGGGCATTACCAATCAACGCATTCTTGACGTGTTTCGGGTAACACCGCGACATATCTTTCTCGACGAAGCACTCTCACATCGCGCCTACGAAGACACAGCACTGCCAATAGGATTTTCACAAACCCTGTCACAGCCCTATATTGTCGCG
Source organism: Porticoccaceae bacterium (assembly GCA_017858135.1). GTDB lineage: Bacteria > Pseudomonadota > Gammaproteobacteria > Pseudomonadales > Porticoccaceae > HTCC2207. Next base: position 4,437 of record JAFMBY010000094.1, read on the forward strand.
CGAATGACTGAGATTTTACTGTCCGCAGGACCACTTAAAAAGGTCCTAGAAATTGGCACGGGCTCAGGTTTTCAGGCGACCATTTTGGCGCAATTGGTCGACCAGGTGTATTCAGTTGAACGCATAGAGCCACTGCTATTAAAGGCTAAAGAGCGTTTTCGCAAACTCGGGCTGCGCAATATTACAGCCGAACTCTCCGATGGCAGTTTTGGCTGGAAGAAGCACGCCTCTTATAACGGCATTATTACCACCGCAGCACCACAGGCGATTCCCGACGACTTGTTACACCAACTGGCGCCGGATGGAATACTGGTGATTCCAGTGGGCGCTGGCGAAGTTCAGGATCTGCGTGTGCTGCGCCGCGTGGGCTCTTCTTCCGAGTTTGATGAAGAAATTGTCGAACAGGTTAAATTTGTCCCACTACTCGGTGGCCTCGCGCGCTAGGCCGAATGCCCTCAATGTCGGTAACCGTCACGGGAAAGATTCTTTGGAGCATCTATGCGGCGTTTTAGTCAATACCTGATACTTTTTTTTAAGGGACTCGCCATGGGTGCGGCCGACGTCGTGCCGGGCGTATCGGGCGGGACAATTGCTTTTGTCAGCGGGATTTACATCGAGTTGATCGACACTATCAAGTCGGTGAATATTCAGGCCCTCAGGGTATTGAAGTCGCAAGGACTAGCCGCCGCATGGCGGCATATTAATGGCAATTTCCTGGTCGTCTTGTTGAGCGGCATTCTGACTAGTCTGTTTTCTCTGGCAGTGGTTATGCAGTTTCTTTTGGCCGAACATCCGCTACCGCTATGGTCGTTTTTTGTCGGTTTGATCGTTGGCTCTGTGATCTATCTGTTGCGCCAGTATCGCTTTGCCCACTGGCGAGAGTATCTGCTGTTTGTCACCGGAATTGCGATTGCCTGGGGCGTCTCGGTGGCACCGTCAGTGCAACTTGAGGGGACGCTGACAACCATGTTTTTCGCCGGCTCTATTGCTCTCTGTGCGATGATTTTGCCGGGTATTTCTGGGTCATTTATCCTTATGTTGTTGGGGCTCTATCCGGTATTTATTGGTGCCATTGCAGAGTTGCAGCTGGATATTCTCATGGTTTTTGGTCTCGGTGGTATTATTGGGCTGGCGGTGTTTAGCCGAGTGCTGTCCTGGTTGTTGGCACATTATGAAGTGCCGGTCATCGCCATGATGTGTGGCTTTCTGGTTGGCAGCCTGAATATTATCTGGCCCTGGAAGCAGGTGCTGGAGTCCGTGGTTAGTCACTCCGGTAAAACTATTGTGCTGTCGGCGCAAAATCTTTGGCCAAGCCAATATACGCAGCTGGTTGGGATGGATGCGCAAACCCTATTGAGCGTCACCGCTATGCTAGCGGGCTTGATTTTAGTCCTAGGTTTGGAATATGTTGGCTCGAGATATCAAGATAACTCTGTGTAGGTAGTCTATTTTGACACCCAAATTGGCCCCAATTGCCTCTATTTTAGCGCTTCTGACCATTATGGTGCTGACTGGCTGTAGCGCCAATTCAGCGCCTGTTAGCAGTCGCTCGGGGCCGCCTAGCACGCGTATTGTAGTGCACCAGGTGGAGGCGGGTGAAACGCTATACTCCATTGCTTGGCGCTATGACCTAGACGTTCGCAAACTGGCCCGTGCCAATGGTATACGGGAACCTTTCGTTATTAACCGTGGACAATTGCTGTCGTTGGATACCAGTAAGATTAGTAACCGCGCCGCGAAAACCATCAGCAAACCTGCCGAAAAGCCTAAAATAGCAGCTTCAACAGCCAGTGCCAGCGTGGTTGCGAGCAAACCGAAGGTGACAAAAACCCCTGAAAATAAGCCTAAACCCTCCTCAACGCCGGTGGTTTATGCCGGCAAGTGGCAGTGGCAATGGCCGATAAAGGGGAAAATAGTAGAGTCATACAACCCTTCTGAACTGCGCAAGGGAATTAAAATAAAGTCCGTCAGCCGAGCTGCGGTGCGCTCTGCAGCCCCGGGAGTCGTAGTTTATGCCGGAGCGGGTTTACGCGGCTATGGTAAGCTGGTTATTATTAAGCACAGCGAAATTTTATTAAGTGCCTACGCACATAATGATCAGATTATGGTCAAAGAGGGGCAATCCGTTAAACAGATGGAGATTATTTCTAGATTGGGGTCTAATGGTACTATGTATTTTGAAATACGCAAAGATGGGTATCCGGTTAATCCTCAAACGTATTTGAAATAGAGGGTTGTTCATCTTGGCAACAAGATAGTCAGCCTTGTTGAGTTAGCTCAACGCAAGAAGTGAAGAAGTAAAAAAGGAAGAGGTACAGTTCTGGATAGGTCACTGGATTGGTGACTTGGAACATGGAGTAACATAAAAAGGATGTCGACGTTATGGATGAAGCGTTAAATATAAAGCAACAAACAGCAGTAACCGACGGTCATGGAGACACATCGGAAGTCAGTCATCAGGTTATTGATGCCACCAGCCTCTATCTTAAAGAGATTGGTTATTCGCCGTTGCTCACGGCGGCCGAAGAAGTCTTCTATGCTCGAAAATTCCTCAAGGGCGATGAATCAGCACGACAACGAATGATTGAAAGCAACCTGCGATTAGTGGTTAAAATTGCTCGTCGCTATGTCAATCGTGGCCTCGAACTTCTCGATTTAATCGAGGAGGGTAATATTGGGCTGATGCGCGCGGTAGAAAAGTTTGATCCTGAACTTGGATACCGATTTTCCACCTATGCAACCTGGTGGATCCGGCAGACGATTGAACGTGCACTGATGAATCAGACTCGCACTATTAGGTTGCCAGTACATATAGTCAAGGAACTCAATGTCTATGTGCGTGCCTCGCGAAAGTTGGCGCAGCGGCTCGATCATGCCCCAACACCAGAGGAAATCGCCGAGGAGGTCGATAAACCTGTCGCCGATGTACTCAAGATTCTCAGCCTCAGCGACCGCATATCGTCTATCGATATACCGGTTGCCGAGAATGAGAAGAGTCTTGTCGAGACCATTTCAGCCGAGGGCGCATTTAGTCCAGAGCGGCAGGTCGAAGGTGAAGATCTATCAGAGGCAATCAATAAATGGCTCTCTCAGCTTCCGGAAAAGCAGCGAGAAGTGTTAGTCAGGCGCTTTGGATTGCTCCACCACCAAGAGGAAACGCTAGAGCAAGTTGGCCTGGAAATCGGCTTGACCAGAGAGCGGGTTCGTCAGATTCAGGTAGATGCTCTGCGAAGGCTTAGAGATGTGTTGCGTAAACATGGGCTAAATGGCGACGTGCTGTTTGAAGAGCTCGATGGGGCCTAGCGTAAAATTAGGCGAGGATAAAAAAACCGGCCGTTAACGGCCGGTTTTTTTATTTCTTGTCGAACACTAACAGACGAAGTTACTCGGCCAGATAGCGCTCGCGAGATGCGATGATCTCAGCACGTGCCGCTTCAGCGTTATCCCAGCCGTCGACCTTGACCCACTTGCCGGGTTCCAGCGCCTTGTAGTTCTCAAAGTAGTGGACGATCTGTTTAATCAGCAGGTCAGGCAAATCACCGTACTCTTCTACGTGATCGTAGAGCTTGGTCAATTTGCTGTGTGGGACGGCGAGGAGCTTAGCATCGACGCCAGATTCATCACTCATATTGAGCACGCCGACAACACGACTGCGGATAACTGATCCAGGCATTACTGGGTAAGGCGATACAACCAATACATCTAGCGGGTCACCATCTTCGGATAGAGTCTGCGGGACATAACCGTAGTTGGCAGGGTAGAACATTGGCGTCGCTACAAAGCGGTCGACAAAAATGGCGTCGCTATCTTTATCTACTTCATATTTGATCGGGTCGTGATTCGCAGGAATTTCGATAATCACATTAATGTCGTTGGGCAGGTCCTTGCCTGCTGGGATGTCGTTGTAGCTCATGATTTTAGATCCGTGAAAGTGCCGAGAGAATGTGTTGAGTTGGTGACCCGCGGATTATAGCCACTTGCTGAAAAATTGGCCAGTGGCGGGTGATTTGTTGACGGCACTATCTTCTTTCTGGCTTCTTTCTGGCTT
>JAFMBY010000015.1 GCA_017858135.1 Porticoccaceae bacterium
AACAAACCCCCTCTCAACCAAATAACCAAGATACTTTTTAATCGCATCACGATTGATCGTTGCGCACTGAACATGTGCTTTAAACAGCGTGTCGAGCATTGGCAAATAGCCGTCATCGATATTAAGTTCTTCTGAGAAGCAGGCCTCCTGCGGGCTTGAAGGCTCACTGGTATAAAGTCCGTGCAATGTTTCCAGGGTTTTTGATTGCGGGTTGTTGGCGGCTTTATGATGCAGTCTCGCCTGCCATTGGCTGAGCGGCAGAATATCGATCGTATAGCCAAATTCCACCAGTGCGGCGATTAACTCGCTCCAGTCCATAAGACGTGGGCTGACGATATCGAAACCTTGGTCGAGATGATTGGAGCGTTTACACAGGGTAACTATGGCCTTGGCGACAAAGTCGACTGGGGTCAGGGTCGGTGAGCAAATCTGCGCCAGCCCGGTGCTGTCTGGTATCGCGCTTAATTCGATACAGCCTTTTATCAGTAGGCAGATGCGGTCGTGGGTGTTAGAGGCGCCATATTGGTCACCACTGACCATACCTAGCCGATAGACCGATACAGGGATGCCTTTATCACTGGCGAGGTGGATCATTTTTTCTGCGGCATATTTACTCAATCCGTAGCCATAGTCGCTGCCTGCGGTGAGTCTTTCGAAATCGTCGGCGCTGAGTCGATCGCTATTGAGTATCGAAATATGGTGCACAGATTTGAGTTTTTGGGTGGTGGCGAGTCGCAGCACTTCGCGGGTGCCATCGACATTGGCGGCCTTTAACATGTCGTAGGGGTAGACATGATTGACCCATGCACCGCTGTGCAAAATGCTGTCCACAGCCTGTGCCAGAGCATCGAAGTCGGCGTTACTTAAACCCAATCGCGGCTCGGATAAATCGCCCGGAATCGCTGTGATGCGATGGCCGAACTGTTCGCAGTGGAGGTTGTATTGCCTGAGCTTTTCACCGATTCGCGCGCTACCTTGAGCGTCGGATTCGGCACGGATCAAGCAGTAGATTTGGGCGGTCGTTTGATAGAGTAGTTCTTTAAGTAAAAATGCGCCGACAAAGCCGCTGCAGCCGGTTAAAAAAATGCCGCTGGGGTTGCGCATTTGGCTCCAGGGCAGATTACCCACTTGGATGCTGCTGTCCAGTGCGATCTCATTGCGTAATTGAAGGGTGCTGACCTCGGGCTCGCTGGTTGCCTTTATGCTTTGGCTGAGTCGGGCAATCGTGCGTTGCTCAAACACCTCCTTGGCAGCAAGCTCTAAACCCTGTTTATCGCACAGGGAAATCATGCGCATCACTGAGATAGAGTTGCCACCGAGATCGAAAAAGTCATGTTGAGTACTGATATGGTTAGCTGGCAGCGCCAGGATAGTGGCCCAGATTGCCAGTAATTTTTCTTCGACTGGGTTTGCGGGCGCGCAGTATTGGCTGGCTTGCAGTGCGCTGATATCCGGCGCTGGCAGGGCGGCGCGATTGACTTTGCCACTGTTGTTGAGCGGTAGCTTTTCAAGGGCAATAAACAGAGCCGGAACCATATAGTGCGGGAGTATTGACTGCAGCGCGTCGCGCAGTGCTTGGGTGTCAAGGGGCGTGCTGTTGTGTCCAGTGACGTAAGCAGTTAGGAAGTGATTGCTGCCACTGTTGTCACGACTATGAGCGAGAACGACTGACTCACGTACCTGAGCCAGCCCTGTGATGGCCGTTTCGACTTCGCCGAGCTCAATGCGATAGCCTCTGATTTTGACCTGATCGTCAACCCGTCCGCAGAATTCGATATCACCATTGACCTGATAGCGCACTAGATCGCCACTTTTATACAGCCGTTGTCCTGGTATTTGGCTAAAGTGATCGGGGATAAATTTTTCTGCGCTGAGAGCTGGCCGATTTAAGTAATTGCGCGCCAGTCCATCGCCACCTATATGCAGCTCGCCAACGACGCCGATAGGCACCGGGTTGCCGAGGGTGTCGAGAATATAGGTTGTGGTGTTGCTGACCGGGCGTCCTATTGGCACAGAACCTGAGTAACTGCCACGGCTCGGCTTAAGCTTGTTTTTATTGATTGCATGATAGGTGGTAAAGGTGGTGTTTTCAGTGGGCCCATAGACATTGACAAACTGGGTGTCAGGGCAACGCCTGCTGGCTCGTTTGATATGCTCCAGAGATAGGGCTTCGCCCCCTGTCAGCACCAGAGGCACAGTTTTAAGAGCGTCGGGACGTTCGTCGATCAGCATATTAAAGAGAGAGGTGGTGAGAAAAACCGTGTCAATATGCTGTTCGCGTATCAGCTGTTCCAGACCTAATGGCGAAAGTGAGGGCTCTGGGTAGAGGACCAGTGTGCCGCCATTGAGCAGCGCACTCCAGATTTCAAACGTCGCGGCGTCAAAGGCAGTCGATGAGGCATGTAATGTTCTGACACTGGTATGCGGCTGTTGATAGTGATTGTTTTTAACCAGGCGAATGACTCCCTGATGAGGTATTCCAACACCTTTGGGCAATCCGGTTGAGCCGGAGGTATAGTTGACATAGGCAAGCTGCTGGGGCGTGGTATAAACCTCGGGCGCGGTGACTGGGTGGTGTTCGATTTTGTGCCACTCGGTGTCGAGACAGAATCGAGCAATATTGGGATTTTCAATACTGTCGTTGTCTAGTCCACTGTCGCTTAACAACAGTCCAATGTGACTGTTGTTAAGCTGGTAGTTGATGCGTTGCGCGGGGTAGCTTGGATCAATGGGTACGTAGTAGCCACCGGCTTTAAGGATGCCGAGAATAGCAATGATCATATCGCTGCTACGATGCATAGTGAGTGCGACTGGCGTGTCTAGCGCAACGCCTTGAGCACGCAGATAGTGAGCCAGCTGATTGCTGAGCATATCAAGTTGGTGATAGCTGAGGTGTTGGTCGCCATCAATCAGTGCGGTGGTGTTGGGGTGTGCATTGGCCCTTTGGTGAAACAGATGATGAATGCACTGGTTTGCGGGGTATTGGGTCTCGGTTTTATTCCAGTCCCTGAGCAGGGTTTTTCGCTCTTGCTCGGTAATTAGGGCAAGGTCGCCAATGCGCTGTTGTGGGTCTTTCACAGCGCTGGTTAGCAATATCTGAAAGTGCTTTGCCAAACGTTTAATGGTTGCTGCGGCAAACAGCTCGGTGTTGTATTCAAAGTGACCTTTTAGCTGACCGTCGACAATTTCAAGCGACAGTGTCAGCTCAAATTTCGTGACACCCATAGAGCGTGAAGTCGCCGCAGTCGATGGTTGACCGGCGAGCACATTGTCTTCCAAGCCGACGCTATCAAACACCAGGGCCGCCTGAATGGGGTTGGCGTCTGCCGCTAAGGCGCCGCTTTCACGCAAGCTGTCAACCAGCATGCCATAGGGCACTGGCTGCTTGTATAACGCGTCACTGCAGAGTGTTTCGAGGTTATTGAGAAGCTCGGCGAAACGCATCTCAGGTGCGACCTGTGTGCGCAGCAGCGCCGTCTCAGCGACGAATCCGATCAGGCTACTGGTATTGGCACTAGTGCGATTGGCGGTAATGGTGCCGACAACAATATCGTGCTGACGGGTGTAGCGCATTAGCAGGCTTTGATAGGCGGCCAGCACCACGATAAACGGAGAGACACGCTGCTTCCAGCTGGTTGCCACAAGACTATTGGTTAGCTTTTTAGAGAGTGCTAGCGGTTGCCAGGCGCCAGCGCTAGTAACCAGCGGTTGGCGAGGATAATCAATCGGCAAATCCAACAGGGGCGGCATATCCTGCAGTTGCTTGGTCCAGTATTTGAGCTGTCGTTGCAAGGTCGTGCTCTGCAGCCAGTCCTTTTCCACGGCGGCATAATCGCTTAGTTGAAATAGTGGTGCTGTCTCACCTGAGGGTTTGTTGCAGTAGGTTTTATACAGTTGGTTGATCTCTTTCAACAAGATAACCGCCGCTCTACCATCCATAATGATATGGTGAAATGAAAACAGAAATAACTGCTGATTGGCGGGTAACTGAAGTACGCAAACACGGAATAGAGGACCCATGGCAAGGTCATAAACCGCCTGACCCTGCTGCAGGCAGTAATTGTTGATAAGTTGTTGTAAGCGTTGTTTGTCAGTCGCTGCGTCGCCGACAGCAATGATCGGCAGCGACACCGAAAAGGTTGGCATAACAACCTGCTGAAGTTCATTTTTTTTAGACAGTCGAAAGACGGTGCGCAAGCCTTCATGGCGTTGAACAAGAGTCTCGATAATCTCTTTGAGGACTGTTATGTCCAGCTTGCCAAAAACCATCACTTCAAGCTGTTCGTTGTAGGTATAGGCGGGCTTGAGTAGTTCACACTGATACCAGAGACGCTGTTGACCTGATGTGGCCGACGCTATTTTAAGTCCCACTTGGGTTGCTGTCAGGGGCGCTGCGGTTGTCACTGATGCCTGTTTGTTCATTGTTTGTCTCAACTATTCTGCGGACTAGATTGCTACTGGTATGGCGATAGTAGGAACGGCAGCTTTTGCGGACAAACTTTATCCATAAGATATTTTTAACCCGTGACAAAAAATCGTCGCAAGATGTTTCACCAATAAAGTCCATATATTAATTGTGTGAAAGCGACCGTTTCTTAGACTTCAACTTCATGATGAAAAATGAAATGAGGTTTTTGTGGCCAACTTAAAGAACTACCTAAAGCAATCAGGGATTCGATATCCAAACAGCGCTGCCTTGCAAGTCGCAGGCGAGTCATTCTCCTATTCAGAACTCTACGACATGGCCTGTCGCTTTTCCTGCGGATTGAATGCGCTGCAGATGGCGCAGGGTTTAAAGGTTGCACTATGGCTGCCAAAGTCGCTTCAGGCTTACGTCAGTATTTTTGGCAGTGTTGAGCAGGGTGCAACATTTATTCCGATTGATATATCAACACCAGCAGCCAGAGTGAATTACATTCTCAATGACTCGGGCGCCGATATTTTTATTTGTCGAGCGGCGGACTATCGGAGTCTGTTTGAATCAAAATTATGCTCCGTCAAGCTAGTGATATTGGTCGGACAGGAGGATTCCCGCACGGTCTATCCAGCTTGTCGTTACTTATATTGGGCCGATTTTATGAATACAGACTTGACTGCATGCAGCGCCGCTCGGCCGACGCTAGATGATGAGAAGATCGCCTATATTTTTTATACATCTGGCAGCACTGGGTTGCCCAAAGGCGCAGCAATAAGTCATCGCGCTGCCTGTGTATTTGTCGACTGGGCAGTGTCTTACACTGAATTAAGCAGCCATGATCGAGTAGCTAATCAGGCATCGTTGGGTTTTGATTTGTCAACCTTTGACCTATTTGCCACCCTCAGTGCTGGAGCAACGTTAATTGCTATACCCGACTGGCCTAACGGCTCGGGCTATCCATTTTCTCGATTTATTCAAGAGCAGCGTATTAGCGTTTGGTATTCAGTACCATCACTGCTCAATCGTATCGCTGAATCGCAACGCAAAAGTCCGTTTAATCTTGCTTGTTTGCGAGTCATTATTTTTGCTGGCGAGCCGTTCATCAAGGCTGATCTGGTGGCTTTCCAGCAGCATGTGAAATCAGCCAAGCTTTATAATTGGTATGGGGCGACGGAAATTAATTCCTGTATCAGTCATTTGGTGACGCCAGAAAATCTTGCCAGTGATCAGCCTCTACCCATCGGAGTTCCCTGTCCATTTGCGAAAATTAAACTGGTATTTGATCGAGACAGCGTAGTCGGCGAGCTTTTTGTGGCGGGCGATTCGTTGATGTCAGGTTATGTTAAAAATGGCAAGATTCGTAAAACTGGCTTCGTCCGCGGGCTCGATAAAGAACGGTTTTATTACGCTACCGGGGATCTTGTCAGTGAAGAAAATGGCCTGTTGATCTATCACGGTAGACGAGACCAGATGGTTAAGCGCAGTGGCTATCGCATCGAGTTGGGTGAGATTGAAAATAATCTTCGCAACCATACTGGTGTAGAGGAGGCGGCATGCGTTTATGTGGATAAGACAATTATTGTATTTGTGACGCCTTATGCCAGCTGCCAAAATCTAGATGAAGCAAAACTAAATCGAAGACTGACAGAAAAACTCCCCGCCTACATGTGTCCGGACCAGATTTTTATTGTCGAAAAGTTGCCCAAGTCTGCACGTGGCAAGATCGATCGTCGAAAATTACAGGCGATGTATCTGGATACGCTTAATCAGTCCGGTGCTGATGATGGAGCGACAGCGGCAGCTGCGGATAATCGCTCTGAACATGGGCGTAAAAGGAGGGTAGTTGCATGAGTAGGATAGAAAAATCGACGCTGGAGATTATTCGACAACAAATATGCGAACTGCTCCGTAATGAATACGATGAACAGATTAGCCGCGCCACACTGATAAAGGAGGTGCTTGATTCAATGTTATTTGTTGGTCTGTTGGTGCGTGTTGAAACCTATTTCAATATCGAGATTTCTGACCAAACCATCTATGAAAGTGGGATTGTAAGCATAGGAGATCTTGTTGACTGCATTCAGTCACAGCAGATTATTGCTCAAAGCAATATGATAGGAGAGCCAACCGGCGACTTAGAGTCCGAATAAAAAGCGTGAAACATCATTTTTTGTTCGGTTACTTAAAAGGTATTTTTATTTCTAAAAGGAGCAGTACATGATCATTCGCAAGCTAAAAGATATTACCGATACAGAGCGGGAAGTGAATTGGGGAAACGGCGTCAGTCGACGATTTCTGCTGGAAAAAGACGCTATGGGATACAGCCTAACCGACACCATTGTCAGCGCCAATACTACGTCGCTATTAGAGTATAAAAACCATATGGAGGCCTGTTACTGTATTTCAGGGAAAGGCGTTGTGGTAGAGGCCTCAAGTGGTCAGTCCTATGAGATCGAGGCTGGAACCATGTATGCACTGGATAAAAATGATGCTCATTATCTGGTGGCACAAGAACAAGACCTGCGTCTGGTCTGTGTGTTTATGCCTGCACTAGTTGGTCATGAAGTTCACAGCCTGGATGGAGAGGCCTCATCGGCTTACTAATATGTAACACAATCACGTTAAGAACTCTGAGCAAGGCAGCTGTCAGTTTTTTTGTCGCTGCCTATCGCTTTTGTTGGCGTTACCGGGTTGTGCTCTGAGATCCACGCCACGATTCGCGTCGCATAATCAAGCATGGCCGGAATTCCCTTGATGCCATGCCCCTCCAGTGGATAGTTTACCAAGACAGACTTCACCTTATTTTCTAGCAACGCATGGTGGAACTGTATCGCCTCGGCGGCAGGTGTGCAGCGGTCGAGACTGCCACACAGGCTAAGCGTAGGGGTGGTAACCTGATGGGCGTAGGTAATCGGACTGCGCTGGAGGTATTTGCCACCAATGTTTTTGTAATGATCTTGCAAAAATAGCGTCACATAATGAGAGATATTGGAGAGCAGGTGCTGACTGATGTAGTTAATCATCGGCGCCGAGACCACTGCAGCGGCAAAACGTTGGTCTTGGCCGATTAGCCAGGCTGCCATATAGCCGCCGTAACTGTGACCTATGAGGCCTATGCGCGAGGCATCGGTGAAGCCCGCGTCAACGAGATGATCGAGGCCAGACAGACAATCGCGACTGTCGGCCCCGCCAAGATCACCCAATACTCGGCTGCAATAGTCCTGCCCACGTCCTGAACTGCCTCGCGGATTAGGCATAAAAATGGCATAGCCGCGCTTTAATAGCATCAGTATATGCAGACGCCGACCCAACCAGTGGGGCCGCCACTGCCATACCGGACCGCCGTGCATATCCATCACGGTGGGATGGGGTTGCGACGATTTTGGTCGCAGCAGCCAGCCTTGAATCTCGAGGCCATCGGAGGCTTGCCAAGTGATTTTTTTGATCGTGTCGATCACCTCAGTCTGCTGCTGAATACTCTGGTAAAAGCTTTTGACGCGGTGGTATCGTCCATTGCTGATACGACCGATCTCAGGTGCCCGCTTGAACCCTTCGGCGATCAGCAGGCAATCACCACCGCTGAGACCAGAGACTTTTGTGTAATGCCCCGAGCCACTAATCTCACTACTTTGCCACACTTCAGTTGTCGTCTCAGCACAAAACCCATCACTCAGTTGATGGTGCAGAACCAGTGTCTCAAAGCCGCGATGTCCAGCCATTATTAGCCGACTCTCTGAGAGCCATTGAATACAGCTTATATCCACATTGTGACTGTCGATAGGTCGGGCAAGTTGGGTATTAATGTCAATGAGTAGCAAATCGCCAGCGACAACGCCGCGGTCACTGCTGATGGCGGATACTAGCGCCAGTGTTTGGCCAGAGGGCGAGGCACAAAGATAGGCAATTTGGTTGCTCGGTGTATGCAGAGTATGGGTTGTTCCTGTCAGAGGATTAATATACTGCAGCGTTGCTGAGTACCAGGCTTCTTCGCCCGGTTGTTCAGAGGTTATGGCGACGATACCGCGATCACCGCACCAAACGGCTTCCCAGACATTGACATCTTGGGTCGAGATTTTGCGTAGATTTTTGCTCACGATGTCATAGATCCAAAGATGTCGCCAGCGGTAGTCTTCATTTCCTGTATTGACGTCTGGTATCCAGTCTGGGACTTCTTCACGACACTGCTGGCTCGGCACCGCGCCCTGTCCACTGCCTTTATCGGCACCGTGACCGGCGACCGTTAATAGGATAGCGAGACTGTTGGGCGACCAACTGATGTTTTCCACCCAGCCGGCGGCGGCCGGGGGACGAATGGTGGTGTTATTGCGCGTATCGAGCACTGACAGTTGAAAATTGTCGCTGCCATCGCGATCAGAGAGGAAGGCGATATGCTCGCCGTTTGGTGAGTATACGGGCAGTTTTTCATGACATACGTTAGTGGTTAACCGATTGACTTGGCTGGTCTTGAGGTCGAGTTGAAAAATATGCGGCACGGCAGGCGAGCCTGCTTCATTACGATAGACTCCTGTAAACAGTGCTGTGCGATCATCGGACGAGACATTGAGTTGTTGAATCTCATGTATGGTTTCTGGCGAGATAGATTGCTCGAGGTAGAGCCGTTGAGCTTCGATAAAGGTCGTCGTTTGGCGAATGTCGCGCTGCATGAAATTTCCTTATTATGTGACACCGGTTTGAATAGCTTTGCGAACACTTAGCGGGCGCATATCAGTCCATATTTTCTCGATTTCGCTGAGACACTCAGATTGGCTGCCAACGAAACCGATACTTTCCCACCCTGTCGGCAGCGGCCTGTCATGAAACCAAAATGAGTACTGTTCCTCGGCGTTTACAACAATGCAAAAGTCGATATCTTCATTGCGTTGCTGTGTGGTTTTTTGCTGCCTTGAGATGGTCACTTTAATAACTCCTTTAACGCTAACTGCGAACTGAGCCAGTATATTAAGGCGTGTTTTCGGAGTTGATCAAAAGCTATATCAGATCTATTTCAGCTATATATTTTGATACGTCAGCTAAAACAGTTACCTTATAGGAAAACCTTTAGGCTGAAGAATTGCATGGTAATAGTGCGGCGGTAATGATCTGTCGGTGCTCAATTGTGTAAGCCAGCTCGAACCCGTTAATGGATTGATAGGGGGGGTTAAGAGCGAATTCTGCCTTTAACAACAGTGTTTTTTCGGTCACCCTGGAAACCGAAAAACTGTCGTACCCGGCAATATCGTCTTGTCTTAGAGCCAGAGCTTTAAATAGACTTTCCTTGGCTGAAAAAATTAATGTCAGCAATAGCCCATAATTAATCGGAATGCCCAGGTGGCAGTCGAGATCATCTCTGTGCAGCAGCCAAGGTGCGATCTCGGCAGCCAATGAATCGCTGAATTGTGTTTCGCAATCAATGCCGAGCCCCAAAAACAGGCGGTCGCTCGAGGTAATGGCGATAGCTCGATTATCACTGTGGCTGATTGACCCGACAAAACCCGCAGGCCATTCCGGTCTGCGGTCATCTCGGAGCGGTATTTGACGGTTCGATAAAGGTGTGCCCATCTCAGCTGTCGCGGTTAACGCTTTTATAGCGCAGTAGCGACCAGCTAAAAACTCGGATTGGCGTCTAGCTGACCAGGCTGATGCTTGAGCCGGGCGCTGTACGCCATACTGCTGAAAAGAATTTGTCGATAACCGTTTCTGATCAAAGTGGCAGCGGCAAATGCTTACGCCTGGCATCGGGCAGAATGGTGTAGATAAGCTGATATGAGTTAGCAAGGTGGCACGTGATTGTGAATGAAAACGTTATCTGCAGTATAGATCGGCGGTCTAGGTCGGGATTAATCAAATATTGGCAATATATACACCTCGGCACGACTGCCTGAGCGAATCTATCGCGCGACCACACATATATCAAATATATCGATGATATATTGCCCTGTCATATTGAGTTGAACCAGTCCGGAGACGGCGCTGTTAAAGGGATTTTAGGTAACCGCAGCGAAAAGATAGCGTTACTGTGTTATGGCAGATTACTGTAATTTATGTACACTCCGAATAACTAAATCTTGTCTACGTCTCTATTTTTTAATCGGACAGGGTCGACCGGGATAATCAATAGAGTCCTCAGATGGGATTGGAACAACCTGCTACTAGCCAAAAGTACAGGTACTTCTGAAATGGAGTAGTAAAAAGGAGTAGTTACAAGGAGGGCGACAGGATGCTCAGCAAAATCGATAACTCGAATATCATCGCGCGAGTTTATCAAAATTTAAAATTGTTAGTTATCTCCCATCAATTTCCCGCTGGTGAGCGGCTCAATATTGAGACCCTTGCTGAAAACTTGCGTGTTAGCATTACGCCGGTTCGGGAGACATTGTTGCGGTTGGTTGCAGAGGGTTTGATTATCAATGTACCAAAGATGGGGTTCTTTATGAAAACCCTGTCCGAGACGGATATTCGTGATCTCTATGAAATAAATCATCTTTTAATAATATGGTCGATGGGCCGACTTATTGACAGCAAGGTTCCGGGGATCATCATTGGCATGCCCGAATTGGCAGGGCTGGATAAATTGCTCGCTCTCCCGAGGAGGCCCACGGACAATACGATTGCCACCTCATCCGGCGCAATCTTTGAATATTGCGCAAGACGCGCTGGCAATCGCGAAATTGTTGAACGGATTAAAAACATCAACGATCGATTGAATTATATCCGCGTCTGTGAATCGCGAATTCAAGCTGAGCCAGCTATGCCATTGTTAGAAATCATCAAACAGGGCATTGATGGCAACTATGAGGAATTGCAGGAGCTATTTAGAGAGCAACATGCACAGAGCATAAAGTTGCTGCCGCATGTGATGAGACTGGAAGTCTCGACTGAGCTCGCAGGAAGCGAAGAATCAGTCGCGACAAACGTTGATTTGAGGACTAAATAACGGCTTGTCGAGGTGTTTTTTCTACTTGTAGTCGCGCCCAATTGACAACTCCCCGCGTGTGATCAATGATTGTGCCGTTTTTGTTAACGCTCTAGAGCATTCTAATAACAGGTAGGCACTTCTATGACCGATACATCAGCGCGTTTCACCCGGGGGCGAGGCCGCCTTTACAATAGTATTTTGGATACCATCGGCGATACGCCATGCGTTAGGGTTAATACTCTGGCGCCATCCCAGGTTAATTTGTATGTTAAGGCAGAGTTTTTTAATCCGGCTGGATCGGTTAAAGACCGCCTCGCCATCAGCATTATTGAAGAAGCTGAGCGCAGCGGCGAACTGCAGCCGGGACAGACGGTGGTTGAGGCGACCAGTGGTAATACCGGCGTCGGTTTAGCGATGGTGTGTGCGGCCAAAGGCTACCCTTTTGTTGCGACCATGCCAACCAGTGTCTCGATTGAGCGACGCAAGCTGATGCGCTTCTTGGGGGCCAAAGTAATTCTCACGCCAAAAGCGGAAAAGGCGATGGGCTGCTATAAAAAGGCGGTAGAGCTGGCGGCGGCTAATGGCTGGTTTTTAGCGCGCCAGTTTGAAACCGACGCCAATGCGAAAATTCACGCGAATACCACGGCGCAGGAGATTCTCAATGACTTTAGTGACAGCGCCTTGGATTACTGGGTGACTGGCTACGGTACCGGCGGCACTTTTTCCGGTGTTGCCAAGGTTTTACGTGACAAGCGCCCAGAGACAAAAATCGTTCTCAGCGAGCCGATTAATGCCCAGCTGATTGACAGCGGACAGTCGCAGGAGCGCACCGCTGATGGATCACCGGCCAGCAGCCACCCAGCATTTCAGCCGCATTTAATTCAGGGTTGGACACCAGACTTTATTCCCAAAGTGCTACAAGAGTCTATTGACGCAAAACGCTTTGATAAGCTGGTGCCGATTGATGCCGAAGAGGGTATTGAGGCATCGCGATTACTGGCGACAAAAGAGGGCATTTTTACCGGTATTTCGGGTGGCTGTTCCTTTGCGGTGGCGCTTAAAATTGCCGAGACCGCAAAGCCTGGCAGCGTCATCCTTTGCATGCTACCGGATACCGGCGAACGCTACCTGTCATCACCGCTTTTTGAGGGTATTGGTGAGGAGATGAACGCCGACGAGCTGGCATTATCACTTTCGACACCAGGCTTCCATCTCAACGAATAGTCTACTGAAGAGTTTAAACAAGAGTCTATTGCTGGCGCTGTTCAAATGCCTTTAGCTGCTCTGCTGTCGCCGCTGGCTGGTGTTGCGCCTTCCACTGACTGTAGGGCATGCCATAGATCGCTTCGCGGGCGTGATCGTCAGTCATGTCGAGCCCGCGTTCGGCTGCCGCCGCTAAGTACCATTTGCTGAGACAGTTGCGACAGAATCCTGCCAGAATCATCAGGTCTATATTCTGCACATCTTTGTTGTTATCCAGATGTTCTAACAGTTTGCGAAATGTTGCCGCTTCTAGTTCGGTGGTGGCGCTGGTCATGATGCTCTCTCTATGTTCTCTCTATGCTTTTTCTAGCTGAAAAGGCGGGTTTTAATGGCGAAATGTAGCGCATAGTGTAGCGGCTTTATTATTACAGCGGCAGTCATGCTGAAAAATACGCTGAGCGGGGATACTTGTGAGTTTAAGCGGATGCCGCTACGTCAACCCGGCTCGGGAGCTGATGTAATATAAGGTTCAACGCGGTGCTATGAGCGTGTCGCAGTGGGATACGAAAATAGAGGGGGATAGCTTTATGACACTAAAAAATGCAGGTCTTGTTGGACTTATGACGGCTCTGGTCGCATGCAATGGTGAAAATCAAACTGTGCAAAAATCGACTGACGACGCAGTGGATTCAACACCAGGGTTGGCCGATGGTGCCTATGCACTTATTTCCGTGGATGTGACTGAAAACGGTGAAGTGTCCAGTTATCTTCGCGATCAGATGAAAATCATCACTCAAAACCGGTTTATGTTTGCATTCTACAATGAGCTGACTGCCAAGGTGGACGCCGGTGCGGGCTATACCGAGTGGGTTGATGGGGTGCTGGTCGAAACGCCGATCGCCAGCCAGGACGGTCCAATTGAGAACCTCAGTTTTGATCTGACCATTACAGCGACAGAAGCGGGCTTTACTCAGAGCTTAAAAGGCATGAAGTATGGTGAACGCAGTGTCAATATGGTTGAACAGTGGAAAACTCTATCCACTGAGACGACCATTTTTGATGGGCTGTGGAAGCTGGAAAAGCGGTCGTCTGACAAGGACGACTGGACGGGTTTCTTAGAAATGAAGTTGATTGGCGGTGGCCACTATATCTTTTTCCAAAGTCTGGTTGTCGAGAGTCGGCCGGTCAAGCATTTTGCTTTTGGGTCGTTCGACGTCACTGACTCTGGAGAGGCGCTGGAGACTGGCATAACCAGCTCAATTGAAGGCTATGGTGGCAGCGAATACCTACTCAATATGCAGCTGACAGATGACAACCATTTGACTCAGACATTTGAGTTAGACGGCGCTATTGTTACCCACACCTACGTCAGAATCTAACCCGACAGCGGTTAATTATCCAAATACCGTCTGAGTCGAAATGACTCAGACGGGTTTGACTCTCATCATCTCCGGTGCAGTATGCCTTTGGCATCGAGTAGCATCGAGTAGCCCTGAGTCAAAAAATCTACCCTCTTTTTTCGACTTTTCTTATTCTAAGTCACTAAAAACTGACTTTTATTCTCTCTCCACTGTTGTTAACGTGGTTTGTAACGTGAATGTCTATATAACTGTAGTTCCTTGCTCAATTTCTGCAGTATGTTGTCGAAAATTGACAACATACTGCAGAAATTGTGGCGCGAGGTGGGTGAAACCGTAGATTACAAAATAACCTAAACTTCGCACTATTAATGGTTTAACAGTCTTGGATATAAGTCGTTGAAGGTCTGAATAAGCATGACAGTTGAGATGCCTCCTGATGAAGCTAAGCGTTTAAAAACTCTGCGAGACCTCAATATTCTCGATACTCCCTCTGAGGCCAAGTTTGACGAATTGACTCAGCTCGCCGCACAAATTTGCCGCGTCCCCATAGGATTAATCTCTCTGATTGATGAGCAACGCCAATGGTTCAAGTCATGCTTGGGACTTAACGTAAATGAAACACCAAGAGATATCGCCTTTTGCGCCCATGGGATCCTGCAACCGAACGGTCTATTGGAAGTACCGGATGCTTTGCTTGACAGGCGCTTTGCCGATAACCCGCTGGTCCTCGAGGATCCAAAAATTCGCTTCTATGCAGGGGCCCCGCTGATAGCACCAAATGGTCATGCATTAGGTGCTTTGTGCGTAATTGACCATACTCCGCGACAATTATCGGAAGCACAGAAGCATGCTCTGATCGTTCTTAGTCGCATCACTGTTGAGCAAATTATATTGCGCAGAAACCTCCAGTTGTTGAAAAACTCGGAAGGCTTACTGCAGAGTCAAAATACTCAGCTTGAGGAAAAAGTGGAGATGGGGGTGGCTACCCTCGAGCAAGAAATAGTGATGCGCAATGAATTAGAGATGTTGTCGCGCCAGATCCTGGATATGGCATGGGATGGTGTTATTAATCTTGATCAGCATGGCAAGGTGATTTATTGGAACCCTGAGGCTGAGCGGATATTTGGCTATTCCACTGAGTATGCCCACAATCGAGATATTGTCGAGCTGATTATTCCTGCCCATCACCATGGCATCATCAGAGAGCGTATGCAGCAACTTTTAAAGGCTGGCGTTGGCAAAGTAAATCACCGCCGTTTTGAAATAAGTGCATTGCGAGCTGATGGCAGCAAAGTGCCAGTTGAAGTTGCAGTGATGGTTTTACAGCGATATGGCGAATATTTTTTAAATGGCTTTGTCAGGGACTTAACTGAGCATAATAAGACGATTGATGAACTGCGAATATCTGCAATCACGTTCAATAGTCAGGACGCTATCATCATTACGGACGCAGAACAAAAAATTCTCCGAGTTAATCAGAAATTTATTGATATCACCGGCTATACACTTGCAGATGTGATTGGGTTAGAGCCAAGCCTACTGTCGTCAAGCGCCCACAACGAACAGTTTTATCGGGGTATGTGGCGGACCATCGAGGCTGTGGGTAGCTGGGAAGGAGAGATCTGGGATAGGCGAAAAAACACAGACCTTTTCCCAATGTTTATTACAATCACAGCAATTCGCGACGCTAACAGTAAGGTCACTAATTTCGTGTTCTCTTTCTCCGATATCACCGCGACTAAAAGAGATGCAGATGCCATCCACAAACTAGTATTTTTTGATCCATTGACCCGCCTGCCCAATCGCCGGGCATTACTCGACAACCTCTCTGAAACGTTACTGGCTTGTGCCAGCAGTACAAAAAATGCGGCTCTTCTATTTGTCGACCTGGATAACTTCAAAGAAATTAATGACACGCTAGGTCACCAATTAGGCGATAAAATGTTAGTGCAAACGGCCCAGAGGCTAAGCAATTGCGTTAGGAATCGAGACACAATTGCCCGCATCGGAGGGGATGAATTTGTGGTTATTCTGCAAGATTTGGGTGTTAACCTAGAGGAGGCGAGGGCAAAAACGAGTGTTATGGCAGAGAAAATACTCGCAGCCTTAAATAATCCCTACACTCTGAGTGAGCATGAAATCCATAGCAGTGCCAGCATTGGCGCTACCTTTGTCAGCCATCATGATACGCCTGTACAAGAGATACTCAAGCAGGCCGATATCGCCATGTATCAGGCGAAGAGGTCGGGTCGTAACAAATTATGTTTTTTCGACCCAGAGATGCAGGAGAATGTTACTCTGCAGGCGCGAGTCAGTAATGCCCTCCACAGTGCGATCCAGAATCACGAATTTGAACTCTACTACCAGCTTCAGGTTGATGCTGAACTCAAATCTGTGGGCGCCGAGGCTCTCATTCGCTGGGAGCACCCGCAGCTTGGGATAGTCTCACCAGCTGACTTTATTCCATTAGCCGAAGAGTCTGGCCTGATTCTACCAATTGGGCTTTGGGTGCTGAATACCGCCTGCGCGCAGTTAAAACGCTGGCAGGCTAGTTCGCCAACCTCGGAGCTTAGTATCGCGGTCAATATAAGCCCGCGTCAGTTTCATCAAACTGATTTTGTTGAAACCGTTCTAACAGCCATTGCCAAGGCCGATATCTCTCCGAATTCATTAAAGTTGGAACTGACTGAAACGCTGATATTAGATAATGTCAGCGCAACAATTGAAAAGATGAATCAGCTCAAACACGCTGGTGTGGAATTTGCGTTAGATGACTTTGGCACAGGCTACTCATCGCTATCTTATTTGACCCAGCTGCCCCTATCCCAGCTTAAGATCGACCAATCCTTTGTGCGCAATATCGGCCTCAAAGAGAACGACGATATTATCGTGCAAACAATTATTGGCATGGCTAACAGCTTAGGGATCAAGATAATCGCCGAAGGCGTTGAGTCTGAGGCTCAGCATAAATTTCTTGAAAAGCTCGGCTGCCCCTTATTTCAAGGCTATTTGTTTGGCAAGCCCATGCCCATTGCAGAATTTGAACAGCTGCTTGAATAATACAGTGGACAGTGCGTCTGCCTTACTCGACGATAGCCTCATCAAGCACAATGCTCGCATCGCCGATACCACCTGCGTTGACAACATTTGCATAGCCCATCTGTTCAATAATGGTCTTAGCCTGACCTGAGCGATTACCGCTTCGGCAGTAGAGATAGAGCTGCTGATCTTTGTCGGGCACCAGCTGTTCAATACTGGCGGCGATATTTTGCAGCTCTATATGCTGTGCAGAGGCTAAATGGCCTGCCTTCCATTCTTCTAGGGTTCGCACATCAATAATCATCGACTTGTTTTCCTCGGCTACAGCGCCACACCAGCATAGTGTGCACAGCATTATTAATAAAAGATTTTTCATTGCTCTCTCTACCTTATTATTTTCGCGCAGCAGTCGTTAACCTGTTGCTCTCCCTCGGCGACAATATCGCCTAGATCGCCATTGAAAACGATCAACTATGCGGGCAGGGCAGTGTAGCTGCAAGCATCTTGCAGTGGCAAGATTCACTGGTAAAATTGCGCAAAAGACACAATTCAGCCGCAATAGGAACCAGACTGCCTTTAACGGGTATACTAAAGCGGTTTTATTCTAGCCTGCATGGATAACTGTGAAGGCTTAAGGAGGCCCTTGAGTGAACTTTGGGCCCTCGATGATGACCAACGTGTTATATGACCTGAAAAGAAACGGTGAGTGGGGTTGATCTATGAGTAATGTCTCAGACGCAGAGCTACGAGCTCTCCGTGTCCATGATGAGGTCGAAAATTCGCAGTGGCTGAGGCTACGAAAGCGCATTCTTATTCGTGGTATTTTGGTCGTTGTTATGATTGTCATTCGGGCAGTACTGATGAAAGCCTACCCTCAAGACTACATGAATACAATTTTTAATGCCGCCGGTCTCGCCTCAGATGAGGTAGCGTCGTTGATCAGCGCACGACTGATACTGGGAGCGGTTCTCTCCGCAGTCTATCTCTATGCTTTAATGACCAATCGTTTTCTGCGAACGGTATCTATCATTGCATTGATTGTCCCTGTTGCGATTATCTGGGCCGATCTACAGATATTTTTATTGTCGTCATTTCCAGCCTTTACGGTCGTCGCTGCCATCGGCTTTGCCTTGCGTCTGATCGCGCTTTATCTTCTCGCCAGAAACTACATCGACATTAGGCGTTGATCAATGGTCAGCAAAAAGCCACGAGGCATAAACATAAATAGGAAGCGCTAATAGGAGGCGCTAAGAGTAGGTGCTGTTATCAAGTGTCAAGTAGTCTGAGTTAATGTCAATGTTCAGTTTTCTTGAGGATATATCTATGTCAGAAGATAACTATTTAGATACTTTTCGTCCCGCCTCATCGAGCTTACCACCGTTGCGGTCAGTCCTTGGATCCAATGCTTCTGACTATGCCGCAAGTGCAGCGACATTTCTCGCCAGCATAGCCTCTGGCCATTCAACTGACGCAAGTGTATTGCGCAGCATTCATTACTCTCTTTGGTGGATCGAACACTATTCTGTGGATAAAAAAATTATTCATCATGAAGCAATGGCGACTATTTTATCCCGCGGCGGTGGTCGCCAGTCTATTTACAACCCAGATAAAGTATCCGCTGCTCTGGATCATTATTTGGCCATGCAGGAGGGCGGTGATAGTTCCAGTGACAATGAGAGCGACAACGATAGCGACAATGAGAGTGATGAACGAACCTGGATATCCAGTTTGTTTGAGGAATCAGACATAACGCGTGAGCAACTCTCCGAAAAAGCACTCTTACTGTTTACTCGCCACAGTGATTTTATCGAAAGCCTAATCCACTCTCATCATGACAAGGTTCAGAGGGACAAAAAACGCCTGCACTCTGAGCAGACTCGCGATGCCATAGAGAGCCACTATTCTAGTATTAACCAACCATTAGAATGCTCAGATGAGTGGCGTCTTTTCTTGCATGACCCGGAAAGAAGGTGTTGTGTGTTGACGTTTATGATGCTGAGTTCAGTTCCCAAGGCCATCTATTGACCCATTGCTGCAAATTTTGAACACTACCAACGAAATTGCGTCTCCCTCCACAAGGTGACACTCAAATATCACTTTGTGGAGGTTTAAATATGAAAGTTGAATTGGTTACCAGCCTTAAGCCCAGGATAAGCTGAATAAATGGTTCGACTAATTTGGACGGGTGCGGCTCTTGATGGACTTGACGAAAATTGCTGAGTACACAGCGGTAAGCAATCCTCATGCAGCGAAGAAGTTGGTTCAAACAGTATTTGAAAAGGTCAGTCGTTTGGAGATGGTCCCTGAATCTGGGCATATTCCTGCGGAGTTGCAGGCAACGGCTTATCGAATAGACGGTAATAAAGTCTATATCTTGTATGTATTTCGTGAAGAGTGGGATCTAAAAAAGTTTTTTATTACGGTCGGGTGTTTCTTGATAGAGATCCCTTGTCGCTTCGCTGATAGGCTAGCAGCCATTCTTCCAGAATTCTTTCCTGGTTAGCCACAAAGCCAAATTGGTAGCGCACGCCCTTTACAATAAAGTTAATTTCAAATTCGGTGGGCTGGTTTTCAGTTTTGGTCGATAAACGGAAGGGCACTAGCTCCAGTTTGTCGTTAATGCTTATTTTGCGTGAGGACTCGCGAACAATTTGCTGAAATACCCGAATGGCGTCAATCAGGTTACTTTTACCGGCGCTGTTGGCGCCATAGATGGCAGCGCTGCGCACCAAAGATATGGGCGACTGGAATGTGTTGCTGGCTTCTATTAGTCTAAGCCGTTAGGTTTAGGGCGTGTTGTGTGCGGGTTGAGTCGGGATTGATTGCTAGCGGCCTAAAGGCTGCTAGCAAGTCCTGCGGACCGCCTGCGGCGTCTCAAATGCTTTCGCATTTGATCGAACAGGGGTCCGAATCAAATCCGCCGAGAGAACCAAATAAAAAACCCCCAGCCAAAAGCTGGGGGTTTTTTATTTGGTGCACCCGGAGGGATTCGAACCCCCGACCAAGTGGTTCGAAGCCACCTACTCTATCCAGCTGAGCTACGGGTGCGTAATTACGCGGAGTACTGCTGCTGTGTTAAGGCTAGTTGCCTAGCGTTCTAAATACTGAAGCTTGTTTTCTACGCCGTCCCATTCTGCTGCGTCGGGAGCGGGGTCTTTCTGTTCGGTGATATTGGGCCACACTTCGGCGAGTTCGGCATTGAGCTCGAGGAAGATCTCCTGGCCTTCAGGAATCTCGTCTTCCGCAAAGATGGCGCCGGCGGGGCACTCTGGTTCACACAGGGCGCAGTCGATGCACTCGTCTGGATGAATGACTAAAAAATTTGGACCTTCATAAAAACAGTCTACAGGGCATACCTCTACACAGTCTGTGTATTTGCACTTGATGCAGTTGTCTCCGACGATAAAGGTCATGCTGTTGGCTCTCGTGTCAGTATTCGGGGTCCGATTCGGGCGGCATTATAACAGCTAGAACAGTCCTGTGAATGCCCGGCTAAGCTTTTTTAGTCCTAACTTATGCCTTATTGCATCAGAGTAGTTTTTTAAGCTCATAAAGTAGCTCCAAGGCGTCTCTCGGCGAGAGGTCATCGGGCTTGAGTTGCTCAAGTCGCTGCTGCAATTGCGGGTTGATTGAGGGTAAAAAAAGCTCGCTCTGGCTGGGTGCTGAGGCAGCTGATTGCAGTGCTTCTGGCGTTATCACGGCATGACTGCCCGCTTCAAGAAGGGCCAGCTCCTGACGGGCAAGATTGATGACTTCGGCGGGGATGCCGGCGAGTTTTGCGACCTGAATGCCATAGCTTTTGTTGGCTGGTCCTTCCTTAATACTGTGCAGGAAGACGATGTTTTCATTGTACTCAGTTGCGCCGAGATGGATGTTTTTGGCTCCGGCGACTTTTTCCGGCAGCGAGGTGAGCTCAAAATAATGGGTGGCGAAGAGTGTAAAGGCTCGGACTTTTTCGGCGAGATGGAAGGCGCAGGCCCAGGCCAGTGAGAGTCCATCAAAGGTGCTGGTGCCGCGGCCCACTTCATCCATCAGTACTAGGCTGCGGTTGCTGGCATTGTGCAAGATGTTGGCGGTTTCGGTCATCTCAACCATAAATGTCGAGCGGCCACCGGCGAGATCGTCTGATGAGCCAATGCGAGTAAAGATACGATCTACCAGGCCAATGGTTGCCGACGCGGCGGGGACGAAGCTGCCAATTTGTGCGAGCAAGACAATCAGCGCAGCCTGGCGCATATAGGTAGATTTACCGCCCATATTGGGGCCGGTAATCACTAGCATTTTGCGTTCGCTGTTCATTTCCAGATCATTGGCCACGAAGGGCTCGCTGGACACCTTCTCGACTACTGGATGGCGGCCGCCCTGAATTGAAATGCCGGGTTCGAGTGATAGCGAGGGCTGACAAAAATTAAGGCTGTGAGCACGCTCTGCGAGGGTGGCCAGGACATCCAGTTCAGAAATCGCGGCGGCGCAGTTTTGCAGCGGCGCGAGACTATCATTAAGTTGCTCAAGCAAGTCGTCGTAGAGATATTTTTCTCTGGCCAGTGAGCGGCTTTTGGCACTCAGCGCCTTATCTTCAAATTCCTTCAGCTCTGGGGTAATAAAACGCTCGGCATTTTTTAGCGTTTGACGACGAATATAGTCGACCGGCGCGTTATCGCTCTGACCGCGAGAGATCTCAATATAGTAGCCATGCACACGGTTGTAGCCGACTTTTAAGGTGGCAATACCGGTGCGCGCTTTTTCGCGCTCTTCCATCGCCAGCAAGAACTCTCCGGCATTGGTATTTAACGCGCGCAGTTCATCGAGTTCACTGTCATAGCCATCGGCTATCACACCACCTTCGCGGATCACTACGGGTGGGTTTTCTTTTATCGCAGCCCCGAGCAGGTCGACTAATTCGGGCATAGGTTTGGCCGCCGCGGCCAGATTGGCTAAGTAATCGATGGGTGGATTGGCGAGAGCGCTAGCCACTTGCGGCAGCACCGCTAGCGATTCATGCAGGCGCGTGAGATCTCGTGGCCTTGCCGAGCGCAGCGCTATGCGAGTGAGGATGCGCTCCATATCGCCAACCTGCTTAAAATAGCCGTGCAAGGTTTCATAGAGATAATTGTTGTGCAGAGCGGCGATACTTTGTTGTCGGGCTTGCAACGTGGCTAAATTCTGAAGAGGACGATTTAACCAGCGCCGCAAGAGCCGGCTAGCCATCGTGGTCGCGCTGGTATCGAGCACGTCCAATAAGGTGTTTTCTGGGCCGCCGGTCAGATTGATGTCGAGCTCTAGATTGCGCCGACTGGAGGCGTCCAGAGAAACCGTCTCATCGCGATTTTCGCAACCAATACTGCGGATATGCGGCAGGGCGCTGCGTTGCGTATCTCTGGCATATTGCAATAAACACCCTGCGGCACGGATCGCCACAGGCAGGTGATCACAACCAAAGCCGCTCAGATCGCGGGTGCCAAACTGCTTGTTGAGTAACCTCAGCGCAGTGTCGAGATCAAACTCCCAGATAGAGCGCCGTTTTACGCCGGGTCTGTTGGTAAAAAAATCATACTCAGGCAGCGTCTCTGCTAACAATATTTCCACAGGGTTGAGCCGTTGCAACTCGCTGAGCAGATCTTCCGCCGTTGCTAACTCGAGCAGTTGAAAGCGTCCACTGCCCATATCCAGAGAGGCGACACCGGTAATCTGATCGTTGCTGGCAATAGAGACTAGCAGGTTGTCGCGGCGGGCATCGAGGAGTGCTTCATCGCTTATTGTGCCTGGGGTTAGCACGCGCATTACCTGGCGCTCAACCGGTCCTTTGCTCGTTGCCGGGTCACCCACCTGTTCGCAGATAGCAACGGAAAACCCCTGTTTAACGAGTTTGGCCAGGTAGCTTTCTGCGGAGTGGTAGGGCACGCCGCACATGGGTATTGGATTACCGTTGGCCTTGCCTCGGGCAGTGAGGGTAATATCTAAAATCTGGCTGGCACGCTTGGCATCATCAAAAAACAGCTCGTAAAAATCGCCCATACGGTAGAACAAAATGTCATTTGGGTGCTCTGCTTTGATGCGTAAAAACTGTTGCATCATAGGGGTGTGTTCGCTGCTGCTAGATTTCATAAATGCCTTAATTTGACCTCTTTCCTTGTTGACGTATCGTCCATGATCCAGCGTCGTCTATCTATGCCTACCCGCTGTTTAGGTTCCTAGTTGTCGCATGTGGACGATGAATGCGACGTCAGGCGGCCAATATTACCGTAAAACCAGTTTGCGCGCTTGTAGTTAAGCGAATTGGCGGAGGATTTACCTCGCCACGCGAGGCCTGCCAGCAGCCCGCGCTGTGGGGACCCGGAAATGAATCCTAGTAACTGCAGTTTACAGCTGTGCCCCAAGCAAGAGTCAACGTAGCGAAAGGTTTGAAAGTATAAACTTAAGCCGCTGTTGATTGTTTTGAGGCACTTCTGTACACGGCCTCAGATTTCGTAGTAATATCCAAAAGTGAATAATTATGAGAGTGCCCTAGGCATGCGATTCTCTTATGCCAACGTTGCAACCATCGTGCTTAACCTGATGGTGGTTTGTGCGATTTAGTCAATTTTTCCTTCGGAGGTACCCATGATTATTGCCGCCACTAGCCGCACTCCTGAAATCATTTTTTCTGAGCACAACTGCAGTATTAAAGGGGAGTGTTACCCTGAGAATATTTCTGAATTTTCCAAGCCGTTTATGGAGAAGCTAGCCAGCTCCTTGGCTCAATCAGAAAGCTACAAGGTTGATATTGAGATGTATTACTTCAATAGTTCATCGGCCAAATTATTTTTTGATGTGTTTGACTTGCTCGATGGATTAGCCGCACAACACAAGCAAGTGGAGGTTGTCTGGCGGTATCGAGAAGATGATGACACGATGCTGGAGGCCGGTGAAGAATTTCAAGAGGATTTACAGCACCTCAAATTTATTGTGGAATCAGTAGATTAAAAGTCATAGAGAAACGTGTTAATGAGTTTCAGTCAATAAGGATAGGTGCGGTTGGTGAATAAAAATTCTGTAAAGATTCATGAGTTAATGATCTCTCGGGGCACGTTCTTTTGCTATGCTGGACCTCTCAGTGAGGAAGTGCTGACAAGTATTACTAAGGTCGTAAAAGATCAGCTCGCTGATTCAGAATCTGCCGTTTCAATTAGAAATAAAGTATTCAGTATTTTTGTTGAGCAGGCGCAAAATATTATTCGTTACTCCGGGTCGCGTGTTGATCAGAGTGGTGTCGGATCAGTTTCTATCAGCAATACGGATGCGGGCTTTTTACTCGAAGCAATTAATGAAATAGAAACAACTGACGAGGCACGGGTTTGCAAAGTACTGGCGGAACTCAAAGCGATGGATGCGTCTCAGCTTAAGGCAGCTTATAGAGAACGAATAAAGTCAGGTCCACCTCAAGGCAGTGTGGGGGCGGGGCTTGGCTTTATTGAGATTGCTCGCAGAAGCTCAAGATTTGATTTCTCCTTCGAAGAGCACAATGGCGCAAAGTTATTTATTTATCGAGGCTGGGTTGATCTAGCTCCGTAGCCAATTCAATTGTCTAGCCGCCGGCTGGCACTCACTTTATAGCCTTTCAATGTGGCCCTCGATATCGGCTAGCGCCTCTTTAAGAGATCTCTTGAATTGATCTAATTCTCCCTTAGACAAAGCAGAGAGTCGTGCACGGAGATACGACTGATCAGCCCTGATGGATATAACGGGGCCGACATCACCTCGATCGAGCACCTTAAATGCACGGACTCTGCTGCCAACCCCTTTGAGGGTTAATTTACCTGCTTCAGCGCATGGCACATCGTCTTTCACTAAATTATAAGTATTCTGAGAGAGCAATATTTTTCCGGAGTCAGCCTTTGACTCAAGCCGCGATGCGATATTGACGCAGGCCCCCACCGCCGTGTAGTCGAGTCGATTTTCAGATCCGAAATTACCTACCGTACAAAAACCTGTGCTGATCCCAATACGCATGCGAAGTGGCTCATGAAGTCCGAATGTCGCCCATTCACCAGACAGCTCCTGCAGCCGTTCTTGCATAGCAATAGCCATTGACACGCAGCGCGTAGCATCTTCTTTTGCGCCATCACTTGTTGGGTCACCAAAAAAAATCATAATGGCATCACCGATATATTTGTCGATGGTGGCACCATACTGTAATGCAATGGCAGACATTTCGGTTAGGTAATAATTGAGCGCGGCGGTTAGGTCCTCGGGCTCGAGAGATTCAGTGATGGATGTAAAGCCAACAATATCAGAGAAAAAAACGGTTAGTTTTTTTCGTGCACTGGCAATGCCAGATTTTTGGTGTCCTCTAAAAATTGAATCATATACCTGCGGTGAAAGGTATTTAGAAAGCTGTTTAGAGAGTCTTTCGAGCTGGTTATTCTTTTCTTGAGTCTCAGATGCGAGTTCTGAAAGTCGGTCGGCACTGCGATCATTGAGCTTTACTAGGTGTTTGGTAGTTTTAAGTAATCGCTCATACTCTGAGATTATATTTTTATAACCTGCTCTCATGCTTGCTAAAGACTGGTCTGAGGAGAAATTTTGTATTTCGGTCAGAACATGATTTTCGTGTTTGAAAATAATATCGTTATTTGACATTTAGATATGACCTGTTTTTGAGCGCAGCATATTTCGATTTAGGTGGATTGTCGCAGTCGAATAGATTAATTGTGTTTACTGTTACTCGCTTTTTTTTGACTTTTAAGCACCTAATGTTAATCTAATCTATTCATAAACGTATATATTACGACATAAGTTCAATTTAGGGTAGGCGCATGTATTTATGACCCAGTAAGAGAGGTCGATTTAACTTCCCGAAAAGTTGATTGAGCCAATAAAAATAAGATGGAGTTTTACGCATGACGATAAAACGTCAGATTCTGACCCTAGTAATATTGGGCAACTTAGGCATTGCAGCAACGTTTTTATGGCTAAGTTTTAACCAGCTTGCTCATCAGGAAAAAACTAATCTGGACGATTCTGGTATTGTTTATCAGCAAGCTTGGATTGTCGCAGCAGAGCAGGCCTTTAAGGCGTCTGTCGGCACATGGCATCCTGAGAATGGCGATCATAGTAAGAGTAGTCTTTGGGGTGATAAAAGTGAGGCTACCTTGCCTGGCGTCAAGGCAGGTGTGCGTACTTCTAATAACCCTCTAGTAGAGGCCATTGACGCCGGGGGAGAGGTGGGTATTGAGCGCGTGCTCGAGGATTGGTTTGGCGAAGAAATTGATTCAGCCGTTCTTAGTTTCGCGCTCTTTTTCACGTCCGATCAGTCAATAGTGCACTGTATGACTGCGGCTGAAGGGTACGGAGCGGATCCCTGTGCTGAGGAGACGGTTAAAGGGCTCCCAAGCGCGGCTAATAGGCAGGTCAATAACCTGATATCTTTTGCCCAGCATGAGATTTCGGTCAGCCGCGATATCCTCATCATGACCGATCGTACGGGCGTTAAAGAGCCCTCTATCTTTGAGGTTATGTCTGTTAATTTTTTCCGAAATGGTACGACCATTGGCAGCGTAATTTTGGGCAAAAACCTGTTTCAGGCTGTCGAGTTTTTTGAGTCAGAATTTGCCGTTAAAGTAGCAGTAAATTTCAATGATCAGACTCTGATTCTGGATAATTACTCGAATGTTACCAATTATTCAGGTATTCCTAACAGCGCTCCCATTGCCCAAGAAGTCCATATTGCCATTGCTAAAAACCGCGAAATTTTAGCGGAAAAAGGGGCTTTTGGTTATATGGACACGATATTGTCAGCCTCTGTTTTTGGCTTTCCAGTCAGTCAGTATGAAAAGGGTAATCAATCGCTCTTTATGGTACTGAGAGATCAAAGTGACTTTTTAATACAGCAGCGTCAGGACATGCAGGACTCGCTGATCATAGGGCTAACTCTCTTGCTGTTTTTGATAGTGGCGATCACTTCGCTGACTAACTATGCCTTTGATGGTATTAGCAAGGCGATTAGTGTTATTCAGGCTATGGTAAACGGCGATCGCTCAGTTTCGATCAATCAGCGAAAGCGATTCTTCAATGCCGACAATGATGAAATTAACTTACTCTCGGGTGCTATTGGGGCTTATAAATCTCATTTGGATGAAATGGATGATTTGAAGCACTATCAGCAAAATAATCGGCGAGAGCGTGACAATATCATTATCGAGAGTATGCGTAATCTGGCTGTTCAGCTTGAAGGTGATGCAAAGAGGCTTATCCTGTCGGATATCACCCAGATGCAGCAATTGACCAGCAGTGGTTCAGCTGATAGCTCAGAAGATGCTTCAGTTGAGCTTATGTCACTGGCATTTTCTAGGATGTCAAAGGAGGTCGCTGCATTGCTGGATGCGCGAACCAATGAGATGCGCAACGCCTATGAGCAGGCCTCTGCGGCAAATAGAGAAATAAGAAGCTCGATCGACTATGCGGCAATATTGCAGCAAGCGCTACTGAGAGCTGAACGATTTCCTGACGATTTCAAAATTCACTTAACCTGGCAGCCGCGGGATGTTGTTGGTGGTGATATTTATGTTGTCAGGACGACCGAGAATAAAACGGTGATTGCTGTTATCGACTGCACTGGACACGGTGTTCCCGGCGCATTCACCTCGCTTATTGCACGGGCAGTTTTTGACCGCGCTATAGAGAATCAAACAATTACGACGGCAGGTCAATATCTGTCCGAATCGAATCGTTTGATTAAAGATATGTTATTCCAAAATGACTATGAGGAAGGTAAGTCTGACGCCGGTTTTGACGGCACCGTCTGTATTCTCGATAGAGAGACCGGTAAGCTCGAATTTGCTGGTGCCAATTCATCACTGTTTATCATTAATAATGGTCTGGTGACTGAGCTGAAGGGCGATAGGAAATCGGTTGGTGCGCGTCGCACACCGGGATCTTACGTCTTCAATACTCAAATTGTCGATAACCCCAGTGGTATGTTTGTTATGTTGACTGACGGCGTAACTGATGTCATGAGTGAAATGCCCAGGCCGACTGCCTTTGGTCGCAGGCGTCTAATGCGGCTAATGGAGTCCCTCGATACATCAGATCCACAATTTGTGGTCAGCAAAATAATGCACGCGGTTGACCAGTATAAGGGCAATGGAAAGTTGCGAGATGACCTGACGTTACTGGCATTTTATATTGATCAATTGAAGCGATTTGATTCGAGTGTGATTGAAGAACAGCTTTCTGCTCACGCCTAGCCGGCGTGGGATTCAGTCCAAGTCGCAACAAGAGGCGCCTGGTCATTTTATCGGGCCTGTCGATAGCTATCCAAAAGAGCTGTCTGGGTAAACCAAAGCGCGATACACTTTGCCCATGACACAATCGACTGATACGCTGGCCGAAAAACTCGGCAACGCTCTCCATCAACAAGGTGCCAAGGTGACCGCCGCTGAGTCATGCACTGGCGGTGGCGTCGCGCATGCGATCACTGCCGTTGCCGGCAGTTCTAGCTGGTTTGAATATGGCTTTGTTACCTATGCCAACACGGCCAAACACAAACTGCTTGGCGTCTCTAATGAACTGTTGGTCTCCGAGGGTGCGGTGTCAGAGGCAGTGGTGAGGCAAATGGTGGAGGGTGCGGCGCGAGTGGCCAATGCAGATTATGCTGTCGCCATTAGTGGCATTGCGGGACCTGGCGGCGGCACTGACGAAAAGCCGGTGGGTACTGTTTGGTTCGCCTGGTACAGCCCTAACGGTGTCAAGGCCAAAAAATATCTGTTGTCTGGTGATCGCGCCGCGGTTCGTGAACAGGCTATCAAAATTTCTCTGCAAGAACTGTTGCATCAGGTTACTGGATGTAATACTGTATAACCATACAGTTGATGGTCGATTTCAGTCCGCTCAACGTACCCTAATAAAATTTATCTCGAGGTCACAACTATGGATGCCAACAAGTCAAAAGCACTAGAAGCCGCACTGGGTCAAATCGAACGTCAGTTTGGTAAGGGAACAGTGATGCGCATGGGTGAGGGTACCCGTCAAGCCGTTCCCGCTATCTCTACTGGTTCCCTCGGACTGGATATTGCGCTTGGCATTGGCGGCTTGCCAAAAGGGCGTATTGTTGAGATCTATGGCCCTGAGTCATCAGGTAAAACCACCTTGACGTTGCAAGTCATCGCTGAAGCTCAGAAGGCTGGTGGAACCTGTGCCTTTATTGATGCGGAACATGCGTTGGATCCAGAGTATGCAGAAAAGTTGGGCGTTAAAGTCGACGATCTAATTGTGTCGCAGCCTGATACCGGCGAACAAGCTCTTGAAGTCACCGATATGTTGGTGCGCTCCGGAGCCTGTGATGTACTGGTGGTCGACTCGGTTGCGGCACTCACTCCCCGAGCTGAAATTGAAGGAGAGATGGGTGATCACCATGTTGGCCTGCAAGCTCGACTGATGTCTCAGGCATTGCGCAAACTGACGGGCAATATTAAAAATGCTAACTGCCTGGTGATCTTTATTAACCAGATTCGGATGAAGATTGGTGTCATGTTTGGCAACCCAGAAACCACTACTGGCGGAAATGCGCTGAAGTTCTACTCTTCAGTTCGCTTAGATATCCGTCGTATCGGCGCGGTTAAAGACGGCGACGAAATTGTCGGTAATGAAACCCGCGTTAAAGTGGTAAAAAATAAGGTTGCACCACCTTTTAAGCAGACTGAATTTCAGATTCTCTATGGTCGCGGTATCAATCGCAACGGAGAGCTAGTTGATCTCGGCGTTAAAAATGGCCTAATCGACAAATCCGGTGCCTGGTATGCCTATAAAGGTAATAAGATCGGTCAAGGTAAGGCTAATGTGGGTATCTATCTGACTGAAAACCCCCAAGTAGCAGCTGAGATTGAAGCCTTGATCCGCGAGAAGGAGATGGGTGGCCCGGCCCCTGTCGCTGAAGAGTCAGCCGGTAAGGCAACTGAGGAATAACCCTGAGCTTGTCGGGCCCCGATACAGAGTTCAATGTGACTATGAGCAAGCAAAAAGCGCCTTTCGGCGCTTTTTGTGCAATTAATACTCAGAGATAAAATGGCCAATACACTGCTATGTTAGAAGCACCTGCAGATATCACACCGGCTAAGATCCGCAATTCAGCTATGGATCTGCTCACTGGGCGCGAGTACTCGCGAGCAGAATTAGCGGATAAGTTAAACAAACGCTTCGATCATCACAGTGCCATCGATGAAGTCTTGCAGCGCCTGGCCGATGAGGGGCTGCAATCAGATAGTCGTTTTGCCGAAGCGTTTGTGCGCTCGCGAATCTATCGCGGCCATGGCTTGGCGCGTATTCGCCAGGATATTCGTCAGAAAGGCATTGCTGACGAGTTAGTCGCGCAGGCATTAGAAGACGCGGATGCTGATTGGTACGCGCTGGCTCGAGATGTGGCACAGCGCAAGTTCGGCCAGCGGCAGCCGGCAGATCAGCGCGAAAAAGCCAAGCGCATGCGTTTTTTACAATACCGCGGCTTTAACTACGATCAAATTAAGCACGCTCTCGCAGACCATTTAGATGGCCACTTAGACGACCAAGACTTTTTGGACTAATTTTATTGGCTAGCTTTGTTGGCTAAATATTGGCCATTAGAGATAGTCGCGAAATAGGTTCGCAAGGCGGTTCTCTGCCCAGCTATGCGCGGATAGATTTTTAATAAAGCCGCAATGGCCACCATATTGTTGCAGCTCAATGGTCAGCTGCTCGGGGCAATTGATTCGCTGCAAATCGTCTGCCGGAATAATCGGGTCATCCTCTGATGCAATCAAGTAGGCCGGGATCTCAAGCTGTGCCAGTCGATCTCCGGTGAGGGCGTAGGCCTCGAAATAACTATTGGCATCGTCAAACGGGGTATGTTTGTTGATAAAAAAGTCATTCATATCGTCTAGGGTCCGAGCATTATCTAACACATCCCCAAAAGCGTGGTCCGGAAAGTGAGAGAGCTTTTTACGCAGCGACTTGGACCATCGGTAGAAGAAGTAGCGTTCATAGATAAACAGCGTATTGTCCAGAGACTGCATGGCATTGGTCGGGTCGACCGGTGGACAAATGCCCACCGCAGCCGCAAGCTTAAGTGCTGGGCCATGATCCGCCGCAATGCGCAGGGTAAAATTGGCACCCAGTGAGAAGCCTGCAAGAAAGCGCTTATCATAGGGGTGCATGTCAAAGAAGCAGGCGATAGCCTCAGCGACTTCATTGGTCATAGTTGAATTAAACAGTTCGTAGTTTAGATGATGGCTGTCGCCGTGATCGCGCAGATTGAGGCGCAGCACATCAAAACCCTGCTTTAGCAGATAGTTGGCCGTGGTGACCTGATAAGCGGATTTGCTTGACCCTTCCCATCCATGCAATAAAACAATCAGGCTATTGTTTGGTTTTTGACTGCGGTCATATTCGCCTAGCAATCGCGTTCCATCCTTTGCAGTAAGTGTTAAAACTTTGCTGTCCAAGAGGTTGGCCAATCGATTTGCGCGCATTTTTCGTGGTCCCAGACTATTTAAAATACTCTGAATATGCGGATTTTTTAAAATAAAAGGTGGGGTAAATTGCTCGGTTTTAGTCATATTTAAGTATGCATAGATAATATTGTCGATGTAAGGACTTTAGTGCTTCAGTAGATGAGTCGTCAATCATTTCTGTTGGCTAGGTCAACTACCATCTTACCAGGGAGGTCTAGATGAAAATCATACATGATGTAATCTTAGTGTTAATGCTATTAAGCGTAAGCGTCTCAAGTGTCTCAGAAGACACGTCAGCCATTGATCAGGGTGCCCCCAAGAAAGAGTCATTGAGTGATCAGGTCAATGCAATTGATGATACTGTCGACCCGAAGGTTTGGAAAATACGCAAAGGCTGTATTACCATGCGACGAGTGAAGCGGATCAGATTTGTCGATGACCAAACTGCACTAGTGTCGATGCACGGGAAGAAGACCGCTGTTTTGCGACTGCAGCGTGCCTGCCCAGGGATCAAGAAAAGTGGTTTTATCCAATACAATGCAGGCCCACGGTTGTGCGCTAAATTTGACCGGCTTGCCGTAATGGGATCCGGCTATAGTTGTCGAATAGCCAGTATTGAACCTTTTATAGAACTTGAAGAGCCAGTGCCGGAAAACAATGACGATTAAAGAGTAAATCCGTCTTGGCTCTGGTGGATTTTCTGAGAGCCAAGTTATGCAACGTTCTTTTTACTTCCTGTCAGCTGTTTTGCTCTGCGCTATGGTGTGTGCTCCAAATTCGTTAGCGGATGCCGTTCTGGAGTGGCGGGGCAGTTGGCAGCAGGGTGGTCTTGTGCTCGGCAAGGTGCAACCTGGTGCAACCATACGCTATCAGGGTGAGAGCCTTAAAGTATCGGCTGATGGGCAGTTTTTGGTTGGTTTTAGTCGCAGCGCGCCTGCCGTCTCAACCTTTGTGGTAACGGCCGCCAATGGTGTGTCTACTGAAAGCCAATATGCCATTGCTGCCCGCACTTACGATGTTCAAAAGGTTGAAGGTGTGCCGCAGCGCACGGTTGAACCTCCAGCTGAACAGTTGCAACGAATTAGGTCAGACTCTGCTCTAGTCAACAAGGCTCGGCGTCCGGTAACCGACAGAACAGATTTTTTAGGGGGCTTTATAAAACCCCTAGAGGGCCCGATCACCGGCGTTTATGGCAGCCAGCGGGTGTACAATGGCGTGCCGAAAAGTCCTCACTACGGACTTGATTACGCCGCGCCCACTGGCAGCATTGTGATGGCGCCGGCGGCTGGGGTAGTGCGTCTCGCTCATCGCGATCTGTTTTATTCCGGGGGCACCCTTATTGTTGACCATGGCCATGGTCTCACCTCAAGCTTTTTGCACCTGAGCGATATACTTGTCGCTGAAGGGAGTCGCGTACAGCGCGGTGATCCAATCGCCCGAGTTGGCGCGACCGGTCGGGCGACTGGGCCACATCTCGATTGGCGCATGAACTGGCTCAATGTGCGTATAGACCCTGCTCTGGTACTGGAATCCTTTCCTGCGCAGTAGGCGGCGCAACTTATCGCTGTTTTGTCCTTCTTTCAGATAGCTTATTTACTTCAGGTAATGGCGGTCAGGCGTCATTTTGCGTAAACTAGCGCGGTTTTCAAATGGACATTTATCGTGGATAAAAAGCTTCTCAGTATATTGGTTTGCCCCGTTAGCAAGGCGCCCCTCGAATATGACAAAGCCAAGCAGGAATTAGTCTGCCGTGCCAGTGGTCTCGCTTATCCAATACGCGATGGTATTCCGGTGATGCTCGAGTCAGAGGCGCGTCAACTTAGCGCCGATGAAAAACTACGTGACTCGGGAAAATAACAACACAGCTTTAGCTTTGGGATACCGCTGATGGTCGACTCAACTCCTACATTATTTACGCGAATTATTAATCGGGAAATTCCTGCAGAGATTCTCTATGAAGATGAGCAGTGCATCGTTATCAATGATATCGCGCCCCAGGCCCCGGTTCATATGCTAGTGATTCCGCGTCAACCGATCGCCAAGTTGGCCGACGCCAATGCCAGTGATAAAGCACTGCTTGGGCATTTAATGTGGGTCGCGGGCGAGGTGGCCAGACAGGCAGGTGTCCAAGACGCATTTCGCTTGGTAGTTAATAATGGCCGCGCTGCAGGTCAGACGGTATTTCATCTGCATCTGCATGTTTTAGCCGACCCCAGTGGTACCCAAGAATTCTCTGAATCGACTATGTAAGGGCAACAGCCGCACCGGCGATGCCAATAACTGGAACTAAACAATGATGAAAAGCGCCGATATTCGTGACGCATTCCTAAATTACTTTGCCAGCAAGCAACACAGCATTGTGCCGAGTAGCAGCCTAGTACCTGGAAATGATCCCACATTACTGTTCACCAATGCGGGCATGGTGCAGTTCAAGGACGTGTTTCTGGGTGCTGAAAAGCGTGACTATAATCGCGCGGTGTCATCGCAGCGCTGCGTGCGCGCTGGTGGCAAGCATAACGACCTTGAGAATGTCGGCTATACCGCCCGTCACCATACCTTCTTTGAAATGCTTGGCAACTTTAGTTTTGGCGATTATTTCAAGCGCGAGGCGATTGGCTTTGCCTGGGAATTTCTCACCGAAGTCCTCAAGTTGCCCAAAGAGCGTCTCTGGGTAACTGTGCATATCAGCGACGATGAAGCCGCCGCTATCTGGATAAATGAAATTGGTATTGACCCCAACCGCCTGTCTCGTCTCGATGAAGATAACTTCTGGCAGATGGGAGACACGGGTCCATGTGGTCCAAGTACTGAGATTTTCTGGGATCATGGTGATGATATTCCCGGTGGTCCTCCGGGCAGTCCGGATGACGATTTGGATCGCTATATCGAAATCTGGAATCTGGTGTTTATGCAGTTTGAACGCGATTCCAGCGGTAAGATGACGCCACTGCCGAAGCCTTCAATTGACACTGGTATGGGCCTTGAGCGAGTCGCTGCGGTGATGCAGGGCGTGCATAACAATTACGATATTGACCTGTTTCAGCATCTGATTAAAGACGCCGCGCAGATTATTGGTGTTACCGACCTGACGGAAAACTCTCTAAAAGTTGTTGCCGACCATATTCGCTCATGCGCATTTTTGGTGGTCGATGGTGTGACACCGTCAAACGAAGGCCGCGGCTATGTTTTGCGGCGGATTATTCGCCGCGCCTTGCGCCATGGCTACAACCTCGGCGCCAAAGGCAGTTTTTTCCACAAGTTGGTCGCCTCTCTCGGCGACGTGATGGGTGAAGCCTATCCCGAGTTGCTGAGTATGCAGGAAGACATTACCGCCACGATCAAAAAGGAAGAGGAGCAGTTTGCTCGCACTCTCGATAACGGTATGGGAGTGCTTGAGACTGCGCTGGCCAATCTGTCGGGCGAGCAACTTCCGGGTGAGTTGATCTTTCAGCTCTATGACACCTATGGTTTCCCTACCGACCTAACTAATGATATCGCGCGCGAACGTGGCTATAGCATGGATATGGAGGGCTATGAGAAATGCATGGAAGAGCAGCGCAGTCGCGCGCGCTCGGCGAGTCAGTTTGGTCTCGATTACAGTGAGACGATTCGCGTTGAAGGCAGTACCGAATTTGTTGGTTATGAAACGCTTGAAAACAGTTCTGCCGTTGTCGCCCTGTATGCCAATGGTGACGAAACTGATACCGCCACAATGGATACAGAGGTCGCGGTTATTCTTAGCAGTACGCCGTTTTATGCTGAATCCGGCGGTCAGGTTGGCGATAGCGGTTATCTACAGACGCCATCGGCCAAAATTGAAATCACCGATTGCCGCAAAGCCGGTGATCATCATCTACACATAGGCAAGGTACTATCCGGCGAGTTGAAAGTGGGTCAGTCAGTCACCGCGATTGTCGATTGCTCTGTACGCCAAGCAACAGCGCTCAACCACTCTGCTACGCATCTGTTACATGCCGCGCTGCAACAGGTGCTCGGCGAGCATGTTAATCAAAAAGGCTCGCTAGTCGACAGTCAGCGTCTGCGCTTCGATTTCTCTCATGGTGAAGCAGTGAGTGCGCAACAGGTACGCGAAATTGAACATATAGTAAATCGTGAAATACTACGCAATACCCCAGTGCAAACTGAGGTAATGAGCATGGACGAGGCGATCGCAAAAGGTGCTATGGCACTGTTCGGCGAGAAGTATGGCAACCAAGTCCGCGTGCTGAGCATGGGCGGAGACTTCTCCGTAGAGCTGTGTGGCGGTACGCATGTCTCTCGTACTGGCGATATTGGCCTGCTGCGAGTCAGCGGTGAATCCAGTGTCTCCGCCGGCGTTAGACGTATTGAAGCGGTCACCGGCGAAGCTGCTGTGGCGCTGTGTGACGACATGCAGGATACCGTCAGCGACGTAGCGAACATTGTCCGCGCATCGGGACATGGCGTGGCCGACAAAGTGCGCCAGGTAGTCGAGGATAATCGCAAACTACAGAAAGAGATCGAGGCACTGAAAAGCAAACTTGCCAATGCCTCAGGCAGTGACCTGATGTCAGGGTTGCGTGATATTGGCGGGATCAGTGTACTGTCTACCGTCGTTGACGGTGCTGACGCAAAAAGCCTGCGCGGTGTCGCAGATCAGGTCAGATCAAAGTTAGCTCGCGGGGTCTTTATGCTCGCTGCAGTTGATGGCGATAAAGCGGCTCTAGTGGCTGGCGTCACACAGAATCTGACAGACAAGATTAAAGCGGGTGATATGCTTAAATTTGTCACCGCTCAGGTTGACGGCAAAGGCGGTGGTCGAGCTGATATGGCTCAGGGGGCTGCCGGCAGTACCGAAAATTTGGCGGCTGCTTTAGAGTCTGTCTATGAGTGGGTCGGCAATGCGTCTTGAAGCCTTCACCCTGAAGCCCTTAACATTTGCGCTCGATTGCTGTTTAATCTGCGCCCCTATTATCTGACATGATGCAGGTACGATGAGTTTAATTGTCCATAAATATGGTGGCACCTCAGTTGGCAGCGTTGAGCGCATAAAAGCCGTTGCAGAAAAAGTCGCCGCCAAACACCGAGCGGGTGACAAGATTGTGGTCGCCGTTTCAGCGATGAGTGGTGAGACAAATCGCTTGATTGAACTGGCAAAGGCCATCCATGATCAGCCCAATCTTCGCGAGATGGACGTTTTGGTTTCCACCGGTGAACAGGTCACGATAGCGTTGCTGTGCATGGCGCTTGAAGCGGTCGGGGTAGCTGCACGCTCGTACACCGGCGGGCAGGTGCGTATTCTCACCGACGAGGCCCACGGTAAAGCGCGTATCAAAGAGATTGATAGCCATCGCATTCATGCCGATCTCGATGCCGGTAGAGTCGTGGTTGTCGCCGGCTTCCAGGGAGCTGACGGCTCGGGAAATATTACCACTCTTGGTCGTGGCGGTTCAGATACCACTGCGGTGGCACTGGCAGCGGCTCTTAAAGCCGACGAATGTCAGATATACACCGATGTCGATGGCGTCTACACCACTGACCCACGTGTCGTGGCTGAAGCGCGACGGCTCGACAAGATTACCTTTGAAGAAATGCTTGAAATGGCCAGCCAAGGCTCAAAAATATTACAGATTCGCTCAGTCGAATTTGCCGGAAAATACAACGTACCACTGCGTGTAATGTCCAGTTTTGAAGATGGTCCAGGCACGCTGATTGCTCTCGAGGATGACGACCAAATGGAAAAACCAGTAGTTTCAGGTATCGCCTTTAATCGCGACGAAGCCAAACTCACCATACGTGGAATTCCAGATCAGCCTGGTGTTGCCTACAAAGTATTGGGGGCAATCAGTGAAGCCAATATTGAGATCGACGTCATCGTGCAAAACGTTGCCAAGGACAACTCTGCAACCATTACCTTTACTGTCCATCGCAACGATTTGATCAAAGCGTCCGAGCTCCTCGAACAAATCGCAGCAGACTTGGGTGCTATGGAAGTGGCCTCCGATGATCGAATTGTCAAAGTGTCGATTGTCGGTGTAGGCATGCGTTCCCACGCCGGTGTGGCGGCAAAAATGTTTGAAGCGCTGGCCGCCGAAGGTATTAATATTCAGCTAATCACAACCTCCGAGATCAAAATTACTGTCGTAATTGAGGAGCGGTACTTAGAATTGGCCGTTAGATCACTGCATAGCGCCTTTGGGCTTGAACAATAACTCCGGCGAGCAGTCTGAACTTGGACTTATCACGTAAAAACTGATAAATTCGCTGCAGCTTGAGGAGGGGGTCTAACCAGACTCTGGCAGCGATGACCGGGGATTGGCCGTAAGCACTAAACGCGTGACAGTGACAATGGCGGATTAAGGAAATAGACATCACCAATGAATGGTGAACAGCAGTGTAGGAGCTTTAAATGTTAATACTTACTCGAAGAGTGGGCGAGACTCTGGTTATCGGTGACGATGTTACGGTAACAGTCTTGGGAGTTAGGGGTAATCAGGTTCGCTTGGGCGTTAATGCGCCAAAAGAAGTCGCCGTTCACCGCGAAGAGATATACCAGCGGATCCAAATGGAGAAAGGTGGAGCCGATTCGTCACATAGTGAAGATTCTAGCGATAACAGTCTTTGATTTTTGCCCCAATGTGCTATTATGCCGCCGCTGTTTTCAGGGCGGCATAGTTGTTTTTGAGTTGAGCTAAATCCCGTTAGGCATTAATTTGGACTTGGCCGAGTGGCTGACTAAATGCGTGAGCATTTTGGACGCCGAAGGCGGGGTGAA
>JAFMBY010000095.1 GCA_017858135.1 Porticoccaceae bacterium
GGATTGGGCGCAGCGCAATTTTGATCTCAATCAGCTCAGTGCAAAAAATCACCATTTGCTACGTGCCGATTGCCTGAAGTGGCTGGAAGGCGATGGCGAGCAGTTCGATGTTATCTTCCTCGACCCGCCGACATTCTCAAATTCGAAAAAGATGGATACGGTGCTTGATGTCCAGCGCGATCACGGTGATCTAATCCGTAATGCGATGGCCAGATTGGTGCCGGATGGCGTATTAATTTTTTCCAATAACTTCCGCAAATTTAAAATGGATGAATTGGTCACGCGTCAGTTTAACGTCGAGAATATTACCCCACAGACATTGGATATGGATTTTGAACGCAATCCGCGCATTCACAATGTCTGGCGCATTACTCGACGCAGTACCTTTGGCTGAGGTGCATGCCAATCATGCCATCCTGAGCCAATAATGTGTTTCCCTGAGCAGAGCACCTGTCAAGCTTAGCCGAGTCGATGGGGCTCAAGAATGGTCCCCGAAGCTGATCTAATATATCGCCGCGGTATTAACCGGTACTCAGTCAAAAATTCCCCTCATTAGGTTGCATATCTGTATAAGTATGCTAGCTTAAACTTATACATTAGTGTCAAACAAATAATTTGCAGGCAGTTAAGTATTTGTCGGCGGAGGGGTAGTGAAAATGGACAGTGAGAATAAAGTTTTTGCCGATGAGGGTGACACTATGTCGTCGCAAGAGAGGGCCGAAAGGCTCCGTGCTCTAATTCTGGAATTCCACCCAAAAATGAAAATCTATCTAAGTCGCTACCTTCAGCCTCAGGATGTCGAGGATATGGTACAGGAAGTATTTGTTCGGCTTATCAGTTATAAAAACCTCTTTTTAGTCAAAGAACTGAACGCCTTTATTTATGCTACCGCTCTCAATCTGGTGCGTGATAGGGCTAAGCATCGTCACACAATTGCCAGTAAGCAATTTATCGATATCTCTGAAGTACAGTTAACGACCGAGGTTAATCCACAATTTATCGTGGCTGCACTGGAAGAATTAGAGTTGCTGGGGCAAGAAATCGAAAAACTTCCCGATCGGCGTCAAGAAGTGTTCGTGTTGCAGCGGCTGAGAGGAAAAACCTATCGGGAAGTTGCAACACAATTAGGGATATCCGTCGGTATGGTTGAAAAGCATATGACTACAGCAATAAAGCAATTGCGCCATGGCATGAGCTGCTGCCAACAAATGCCTCAGGATCAAGTCTACAAAGTCAGTGCCTAGATTGCCGAGTTGATATTTCATAGAGAAACTGAGAGTCGTTGGCATTTGTTGAGAAAATCAGTAAGAATGGCGCAGTTCCTACATATTGGCTTTGCTTAAGAAAGGACTTCTCAGCGACTATGACGAAAAAAACGAAAGAGATGCCGCAGCGGGGGCGACGGCTTGGAAAAGACGCCTGGGTTCTTGCGGCCAAAAAAGCGCTTAAAGAAAGTGGCATCGAAGCGGTCAAAGTTGATCGTCTTGCTAGAGCGCTAGGCGCCACTCGGGCCGCATTTTACTGGCATTTTACTGATCGCGATGAGTTGCTGGACGATTTGTTGAGCTACTGGAAAAAAAACAGTTCCAGAGCTTACGAAGAAGCGATTGATCAAACATCCCACAATGGCGAGGCCGAACTCGAGTATATTAATACCATGTGGGTCGAAGAGAAGAGTTACGACCCTAGCTTCGATGGTGCCATGCGAGACTGGGCTAGAACCTCAGCTACCGTAGCCCGTGCGGTACGTAAGATGGATCAATATAGAATCGATATTTTGCATAAAATTTTTCAAGATCTTGGTTACCACAATGATGAGGCCTTGGTTCGATCCAGAGTCGCCTATTTCCATCAAATCGGCTATCTTGCCCTCGGCTTAAATGAGACTCGCGAAACACGGCGTGAACTCGCGCCGATCTATTTTAAGGTCCTGATGGGGCGTTAATTTTCCTTTTAGTGCTTGGCGTCTTAGGGAGTAGTGATCAGTCGTGAGATCTTG
The DNA here is from genome assembly GCA_017858135.1 of Porticoccaceae bacterium. Lineage (GTDB taxonomy): Bacteria > Pseudomonadota > Gammaproteobacteria > Pseudomonadales > Porticoccaceae > HTCC2207. The sequence goes on from JAFMBY010000095.1 coordinate 2,000, forward strand.
CTCTCTCTCTAACTCAGTAGGTCTTGATATCCCGCGTTGCACCCGTAGTTCTATGATTTCTGTTGTCATTGTCCAGCTCTCCACCGCAGTACGCATTTCCTTTCGCCTGTCGTATTATTTTATCGATTTTTAAGCACCTTAAAACTTTACACAAGTGTAAAAGTGTCTATAGTTAAATTAACTTGCAGGGCTGTCTAAGTCGTCTAGTATTAAAAATATACAAAGATAAATAGAGTTGATTGAAGACGTTGATTAAAACGTTGATTAAAAGTTCAGTGATAAAGGCTGTATTTTATTAGCAGAATAATGTCGCCAGGGTAGGTGGTTGAAAGGATGCGACAGACAAGGAGGTGGTTATGTTCCAAGAAGCATTGAGGGAATATGAGAGTTTTTCCAGCGACGAAAATAGCAAGCAATCGACGCCCGAATCTCGTCAGCAGCATGCAGAGCATTGCCGAAAGCGACTCTCGGAATGGGTGATTACCAAATATCGCCCCCAGCTCCTAATCTACCTGCGAGCCAAGTTGCGCTCCCCTGATGATGCTGAAGATATGGTTCAAGAGGTCTGCTTGCGGATTTTTAATTATGAAAAGCTGATGAGCATAAAAGCATTCGACTCCTTCGTGTTTACCATCGCCTTAAATATGATCCGCGACCGCTCACGCCGCTCCTACACTAAAGCGGCTAAACATTCAGTCTCCTATGATGACTACGATATAGGCACGGAAACAGCCAATCCGGCGCGAATAGTTGAAGGCGAGCGCACCCTTGAAAATCTCCTTAAGACCGTCAACCGTCTCTCCCCTCCCAGCAAAGAGGCTTTGCTAATGCAGAGGATCGAGGGCAAAAGCCATAAAGAGATTGCCGCAGAAATGGGCGTCACGGTGAGCTCCGTTGAGAAATACATTATGGGCGCGATGAAAAATGTTCGCGAATTCGAGAGTACCTGCGTTGCCTACTAACCGTTTTTAACAGTCGTCGGTTATCGGCAAATTGAATTCCACAAGATCCGATTAAGAGGCTGAGGAATTCCAGCTAGCCTGCGTCCTAAAAGCAACTAAAAGCTGATAGCGTTATTTTCAAATCAGCACCCATTCAAACCGCCAACGCTCAAGCTAACCTCAAAGGCTGTCACCACTATATGTCGCATTATTCATTTTTTAATCTCGCCAAAAAAGCACTGGGCGGCCACAAAAACTGGGCTCCAGCTTGGCGCAGGGCCACCCCCCAAAAACACTACGACGTGGTGATAATCGGTGGCGGTGGCCATGGTCTGGCAACGGCCTATTATCTGGCGACAAAATATGGCGTTGGCAATGTGGCAGTCTTAGAAAAAGGCTGGGTCGGCGGCGGCAATACTGGGCGCAATACTCAGGTGGTGCGCTCAAATTATTTTTACCCAGAAAGTGCCGCCTTTTATGATCACTCTCTCAAGCTCTATGAAAGTCTTAGCCGCGAACTCAATTTTAACTTAATGCTCAGCCAGCGCGGCCATTTAAGTCTGGCACACAGCGAGCATGAGATGGAAATCATGCGCCGCAATGTCAATGCCATCAGTCTAAACGGTATTGATGCCCGCGAACTGTCACCGGCAGAGATCAAGAAACGAGTGCCGCTGATTAACCTCAATGCCCGCTACCCTGTGCTCGGCGGTTTTGTGCAGCCGCGCGGCGGTATTGCTCGTCATGACGCAGTGGCCTGGGGGTTGGCGAGAGGCGCTTATAATGCCGGTGTCGATATTATTGAAAACTGTGCCCTGACCGGCTTCGATATCAGTGGTGGCCGTGTCACCGGCGTGCAAACATCAAAGGGTGCCATTAGCGCTGGCAGTGTTGGAGTTGCTGTTGCTGGCCACAGTAGCGAAGTGGCGCGCATGGCCGACCTGAAACTGCCGATTACCAGCATGTCCCTACAGGCCATGGTCACTGAGCCGATTAAACCCGTACTCGATACCGCAGTGATTTCACCGACGATTCATATGTATGTCAGCCAATCCGATCGCGGCGAGATTGTCCTTGGCGGCGGCGCCGATGTTTACAATTCCTACGCTCAGCGCGGCGGCATGCGCACTATCGAAGACAATGTCGCGGCCTTGCTAGAGCTATTTCCCCGCTTTAGCCGCTTAAAGCTAATGCGGCAGTGGGCAGGTGTGGTTGATATATCGCCGGATACCAGTCCGATTTTGGGTAAAACGCCCATCGATAATCTGTATATCAATTGCGGCTGGGGTACCGGCGGCTTTAAGGCGATTCCCGCTGGTGGCGACACCATGGCCTATACCATCGCGCATAAAACGGTGCACCCATTAATCAATGCCTTCGATCTTCAGCGATTCGAGCGCGGCGCGCTTATTGATGAGAGCGCGGCGTCTGGCGTGGCCCACTGACAGGTTATTTCTATTGTTGCGGGAATTCAGTTGAAAAGGAGGTCATTAGTCAGATGAATCAAGATAATCTTCAAACCAGTAATACTGACAATCAGCAAAGCCAACAGAGTGAATTGGGTTCGCTGAGTTTGCCTGATTCGTTTTTTTTGAGCGATTCATCCAAAAGGACTTATCAGGCCACTATAAAAAAAGCAGAACAGCTGCTTTCTAGCTTTAGTGCAAGCTTCGGAACCCTCGCAAGCGACGAGCTTATCTACAGTCTCCGCGACGCTATTGATAAGGCCTCACTAGATTTGCTGGACAAGCATCGGCGCCAATATAGTGAGGATATTGAACACTATTCTGGTGAGGATAAACAATAATGTTACAAATAACCTGCCCCTGGTGTGGCCCCCGCAATGAAACGGAATTCAGCTTTGGCGGCGAGTCACACATTATTCGACCCGTTAGGCCCGAGAGCATCAGCGATCGCGACTGGTCTGACTACCAGTTTCTCCGTGAAAACCCGAAAGGAACCCATTACGAGCGCTGGCAGCACCGCTTTGGCTGTCGCCAATGGATCAATGTAGCGCGTGACACCCTGAGCCATGAAATTTATTCGGTCTACCCCATGGGTGACCCTAAACCTGTTTTTGATCGCAAGGAAGCACTACTTTGAACGCCGCCAAACAATCTTCGCGCCTGCACAAAGGTGGGCATATCAATCGCCAGAAGCAACTTAACTTCACTTTTAATGGCAGCCTTTATCAGGGCTATGAAGGCGATACGCTAGCATCAGCACTGCTCGCCAACGATGTGCATCTGATCGGTCGTGGCATGAAGTTTCATCGCCCACGCGGTATTTTAAGTGCGGGGCCAGAAGAGCCCAATGGACTGGTCAAGCTCGGGCAGGGCGGTCGCGAAGAACCAAATGCACGTGCCACCACTCAGCCCCTTTACGAGGGGTTGGTCGCCGAAAGCCAAAATTGCTGGCCCAGTGTTAAATGGGATGTCGGGGCTCTGTTAGACTTTTGCTCCAGTCTCTGGCCCGCTGGGTTTTACAACAAAACCTTTATCTGGCCCAACTGGCACTGGTATGAACATTTTGTTCGCCGTGCTGCCGGTCTCGGCACGTTGCCCACTGAAGACGACCCCGATACATACAGCCACCGTTATGCCCATTGCGACTATTTAATCTGTGGTGGTGGCTGGGCTGGCCTCGAAGCTGCGCACAATATGGCCAAGAGTGGTCAGCGAGTCATGGTGGTAGAGCAATCCGCTGACTGGGGCGGCAGTTTGCTTGCCAGCAGTGACCAAGATGATATTACACAACTGCAGAAAACCCTTCGTGAGCTGCATGGCATGGCCAATGTCACTTTGCTCAACAGTGCCACAGCGGTCGGTTTTTTTGATCACAATATGGTCTCGGTCGTTGAAAAAGTGTGCCCACACCATCTCGACCACAGCGGCCCGAGAGAGCGCCTGTGGAAAATTCGCGCCACTGAAGTGGTATTGGCCACCGGCGCTATTGAGCAGCCGGTGGTGTTTCCCAACAATGACCGCCCGGGCATTATGTTGGCCTCTGCCGTTGTTCAATACCTCAACCATTATGGCGTCGCCTGCGGGCGCAATGTTGCCATTGTCACCAACAATGACAGCGCCTACCAGACAGCCTTTGATCTGCATGCGGCAGGTATTAAGATTGCAGCGATTATTGATTCCCGCCCACAGTGCACTAGTGACAGTAGCCAGCAAGCTGAGGCCTTGGGCATCAGGGTTCTATTTAATGCAATACCGCTAAATACCGTGGGTCGCAAACGTATTCGCGCCGTGCAGGTGGCCGACTGCAGCACCGGCAAAGCGCTAACCCAGTTAGGTAAAAAGGGACTAATAGCCTGTGACTGTCTGGCCATGTCCGGAGGCTGGCAGCCCGCCGTGCACCTGTTTAGCCAAGCTCGCGGCAAGTTGCGTTACGATGAAAAACTGGCCGCCTTCGTGCCTGACCAATATCCGGACAATGTGCGCGTGGTCGGGCGTGCTCTGGCCGGACGCTATGAAGTGAAACGGTTCATTCCTACCTTTAAGCCAGCAAAACAATGGCTGGATTTCCAGCACGATGTCACTCTGCAAGATATTGATATTGCAGTGCAGGAAGACTATGTCTCAGTGGAGCATCTAAAGCGCTATACCACCACCGGCATGTCAGTGGATCAGGGTAAAACCAGTAATATCAACGCGCTCACGGCATTGGCTGAGCGTACCGGAAAAGCCATTGCCGATGTCGGCACAACCACCTTCAGACCCTTCTATATGCCTGTGACACTGGGCACCATTGCTGGACGACGGCGTGGTGCACTTTATGCCCCCACTCGGCAGACCCCCATGCACCAGCTATTGAAACAGGCAGGCGCCGAATTTTGGGACTATGGACACTGGCAGCGCCCCGCAGCCTACCCACAAGCACAAGAAACACTTCATGCTGCCATGCAGCGCGAAGCGCTGGCTGTGCGAAACTCAGTCGGTATTTATGACGGCTCACCGCTTGGCAAAATCGAAGTGCGCGGCCCCGATGCCGCCGAGTTTTTAAATCGTTTATATATCAACAATGTTCACAGCTTAAAACCAGGTAAAGCCCGCTACGGGATGATGCTCGATGAAAAGGGCATTGTTATTGACGACGGCATTTTTGTACGACTTAACGAAAGCGATTTTCTGGTGCACACCACCAGCGGTAACGCCGAGCACATTCTGGCCTGGATGGAAGAGTGGCAGCAGTGCGAGTGGCCAGATCTCAATGTATTGATCCGCTCCGTGACCACACAGTGGGCCAACGCCACAATTTCGGGCCCCAATGCTCGCAAGGTGCTTGAGCAGCTGGATTCTGATATTGACCTGAGCAATGAAGACTTCCCTCATATGAGCTTTCGTGAGGGGCTGTTTAGTAATAGCAACAGCGACGCAGAAGATGTGCCAGTACGCATTATGCGCGCCAGCTTTACCGGCGAAATGGGTTATGAAATCAATGTGCCATCCAGCTATGGTGCAGCACTGTGGCAAAATCTAATGACAGCGGGCAGGGCCTTTGAGATCACTCCCTATGGTGTCGAATCGCTGATGATACTGCGCAGTGAAAAAGGCTACCTGCATGTGGGTGCTGACACCGACGGCAGAACCATACCCGACGATATTGGTTGGAGCGGGCCCATTAAAAATAAACAGGCCGATTTCATTGGTAAGCGATCCCTGTTATTAGCCGAACAACAGCGCCAAGACCGTTTTCAGTACGTCGGCATAGAACCCGTCAATGGTCAGCAAGAATTGACCATGGGCTCTCATATTATTAATAGCGAGATGCACTCAGCACCGGCTGAGAGTCAGGGCTATGTCACCTCGGCTTTTTATAGCCCCAACTTAAATCGCTGGATTGCGCTGGGCCTGGTCAAGTCTGGGCGGGCAAGGATAGGGGAGGGCATCAATATCTTTCACCGTGGTAAAACCAGCCCAGCGAAAATTGTAGCACCATTATTTTTTGATCAAGAGGGAGGGCGCTTACATGTCTAAATGGAGCCAGTCAGCGGCACTAGTATACCCAGATAACGACGATCAAAATGACCAATCCTTGATCGAAATACCGAACCTGATAAAACTAAAAGTGCAATGCCGTCCGGATATCCAAGCGGACCTGCAAGTCATTGAGAATATATTAAAGGTCAGCATACCAATCTCGCCTCAGCAGCCAACCCAACCTGAGGGCGATAATCCGATTGTCTTTTGCACCGGCCTCAATGAATGGTTAGTGGTGTTGCACTGCGCTAATGCAAAAACACTGCGCAGTAAGCTTATTGAAGGTCTATCTTTAATCTATGTGATCACCGATCTGAGCGACAGTTTAGTGGCGTTCGAGCTACAAGGTGACAAGGGTCACGATATTTTATCCGAGGGTTGTGGCGTGGACTTAAGTGAGCAGGCTGCTGTAAAAGGCACTTATTGGTTAGCCAATTTGTTT
>JAFMBY010000096.1 GCA_017858135.1 Porticoccaceae bacterium
CTCACCATGGCAAAGCGTCGAGATCGACATTGCCACCGCTGAGAATAACCGCCACGCGTTTGCCATAAAACATCTCTGGATTTTCCATTACGGCGGCAACACAGACGGCTGATGAGGGTTCGATAATAATCTTTAGACGCATCCATACTAGTCGCATGGCCTCGACAATCGCCGGCTCTGAGGCGAGCACAATAGCGTTTACTTGCTCGCGGATAATCGTGAAGTTACGCATCCCCAGCGTTGATCTGAGACCATCGGCGATGGTGTCGGGCGTCTGCTGTTCAACTCGTTGACCACTGGTAAATCCCTGCCAGGCATCACTGGCACCCTGCGGTTCTGCGCCGATCACGGCAATGGTTGTACCCGCCTTTTTGGCGATGGCATGGGCAACTATCGCGGTGCCTGACAATAAGCCACCGCCACCGACCGGGGCGAGAATAATATCTGGCAGGTTATCCATCTGCTCGAGCGTTTCCAGTGCGGCGGTGCCCTGCCCGGCAATAATTGCGTCATTGTCATAGGGGTGGACCAAGGTGCTGCTGGTCGCCTGTATCTCTGCTGCGACGGCGGCTTCACGGTCCGCCATGGTGGGGATACATTCAATCACCTTGGCACCATAGCCTCGTACGGCTTGCTTTTTCACCTGCGGGGCATTTTCCGGCATGACCACGGTGCAGGTTGCACCGCGCAGTGCGGCGGCCCAAGCCAATGCGGCACCATGATTGCCTGAGGAGTGGGTTATCACCCCTTTATTTAAGCTCTCATCGTCCATCGAAAAGACCGCATTACAACCGCCGCGAGCTTTAAAGGCGCCGACTTTTTGCAGATTTTCTGCTTTAAAATAGAGCTCGCAGCCAAGCAGCTTGTTGATCTGCTGGCTGTGCATCATTGGCGTTTGATGGATATGCGGCTGAATGCGCGCGTGGGCTTCCTGAATGTGAGCGAGGGTGATACTCATAAGTAACTCATTAGTGGCTGTCTAGCTGACCGATTAATGCAGTAGCTTAGCGCACTATTGAACGCTGGCGAATGGTTTTTTGGACCCTCTTTTTAAGTTTATTGCGGTTGTCCTATCATTCGTCGAAAAAGCGCTTAAGCCGATTGCGCAGGCGCTGGTTTTCATCGCGCAACTGGTCGAGTTCTTCTAGCAGACTGATGGCGAGCGCAATACCTGACCAATCGATTTCAAGATCTCTGTGCAGGCGGCAGGCTTTTTTGGTCACGCTGATCATCTGGGTATTAAACAACCAGGTTTCGGGACCCGATCCCTCTGGCTCGACGATGCCATAATTAATGATTTCAATAATGGTCTGCGAGGGTGTCTGTGTGGCATTACAGAGTTCTTCGAAACTGAAATACTGTGCGTTAAGGTCCATGCTTATTTTCTCCATTCCATTCTCGGATCAAAGGCGGCGCTGGCGGCTAATTTCTGCCAGTGTTTTTTAGTCTCTTCGCTCACTGACGCTGGCATAACCACTTTTAGCAACGCGTAGAGATCACCTCGGCCGTCTTTTCGCACCAGCCCCTTGCCTTTAATCCGCAGCCGCTGACCGGTCTGACTGTTCGCGGGGATGGTCAATTTAATTTTGCCCGACAGGGTTGGCACTTCAAGACTGGTTCCCAGAGCAGCTTCCCAGGGCGCAAGGGGTACGGTGATAATCAAATTGTGCGCTTCAACATCAAACAGAGGATGGGGCACCATGCGAATACGCAGGTACAGGTCGCCGCGAGGTGCGCCGCCAGTGCCTTGGCCACCCTGTCCTTTGAGGCGGATGCGTTCGCCATCGGCAACACCAGCGGGGATTTTGACATTGAGAGTTTTATTGATGTTTCTGACACCGCCCCGAGCATGACGCTGGGGGAGGCTGTAGGAAATAGTTTTCGAGGTGTTGGTCAGCGTATCTTCGAGAAAAATTGGCAAATCGGTTTCGATATCTTGGCCTTTGTTAGCAAAACCGTCCTGAGAAAAGCCCTTGTGCGAGAAGCCCTCTTGCGAGAAGCCTCCATGACCTGCTCGCCTTGGATCACCAAAAATAGAGGAGAAGAAGTCTGAGAAGTCGCTCTGTTTCGAAGACGATTGGGAATACTGGCGTCTGGAGCCGTCATGAGACTGCGCACCATACTCTCGTAGTTCGTCGTATTGCGCGCGCTTTTGTGGATCTTTTAAGACGTCATAGGCTTCGGAGATCTGTTTAAACTTTTCTTCCGCCTCGGACTGTGCGCTGACATCTGGGTGATATTTTCGCGCCAGCTTTCGGTAGGCAGTTTTGATTGTTTTGCTGTCGGCGTCAGGGGCGACCGAGAGTATTTTATAGTAGTCCTGAAAATCCATATTCGATCCATTCTGCGTTATTCAACCATTGCAATGCTTCGAGTGGAACTCGACCGATGACTCGATTTTCAAGTTCATCTTTCTTAGCTTAGTCGAAAATTGAGTGCTCAGAAGGCGGCGGCTGAGGGCTTAATTGACCAAAGTTAAGCTATTATATTTTCGCCAATCTGCCATATACTAAGGCGCTTCAAGAACAGATTTTTTGCCGGTACTGTTTCATACAAGTACCAGTTCTATTAGAGAAGGGTTAGCAATGATCAATGTCTGTCTATACGATGGTGCGCAAATTAGCCGCGGTGGCTCGGAGCTGATACAGCTGCCGTTAGCGGAAGGTTGCTTGCTTTGGATCGATATCCAGCAAGAGCCCATCGACTCTGAACAAGGTATCTTCGATCAGTTTGGCTGTCACCCCCTAACGATTCAAGATGCTCGACGCAAACGTCATCCCCCCAAGACCGAACACTTTAGCGATCAGTCTTTTATTTTATTGCGCGAGCTTATTGGCGACCATGATGGTCTGGTCTTCGATACTCTTCAGGTCGCCTGCTTTGTCGGTACCAATTTTTTAATTACTCGTCATGAAAAGGCCTCCCCTGCCATCAGTAGCTGGCTGGAGACGAGCCAGCTATTAGGCACCATGTCTCGAGGCTCGATGGTGCTATTTGCCTCGATCACGAATAACATGGGCCTGGCTTATCTTGACTTATTATTAGATTTTGAGCCTATTCTTTCCGAGTACGAGGACACTCTACTATCGACTCAGGGCGATGATGTACTGCGTGATCTGATCAGCTGTAAGACTTGGCTACGCAAACTGAAGCGGCTGCATAGCTACCATGATCGAGTCTATTCGGAATTGCTGATGCACCTTAAACAAGAGCATGGCAATGACATCGATGCCGTTCACTCCGTGACGGATGTCTACGAAAAGTTTGAGCGACTCAATACATTGTCTGCTCTGTATTACGATTTGGCCGGCGACTTGATCGATGGCCATATTTCGCTGACATCACATAAGCTCAATGAGACCATGCGCATCTTAACGGTGGTGACGGCTATCTTTGTGCCGCTGGGGTTTTTGGCTGGCTTGTACGGCATGAACTTCGACTATATGCCGGAACTACACCACCCCAATGGGTACTTTTTTCTGGTCGGTTTTATGGCAATGATCGCGACGCTGTTGGTGGTGATCTTTAAGAGGAATAAATGGCTGTGATAGACGCATTACAAAACTGGTTATCGGTTCCGCTTTTGGTCTTGGGTGACTATACCCTGCGCATCGCAGGGGTCGCTTCGGCGATCGGGATTTTAGTCGTTAGTGCGATTCTGCAGCGGGTCTTATCGAGAGCGTCGGCAGCGGCGGCTAAACGCAGCGGTGCCCACGATCAGAATATCTATATCGTTCAGCGGATTCTCAAATATATTGTCTATGGTGTCGGCTTAATGCTCGCATTATCTGCGCTTGGCGTCAGCTTTAACAATTTGATGCTGGTCGCTGGCGCACTGGGTGTCGGCATTGGATTTGGCTTGCAGTCGATTGTTAACAATTTTGTCTGCGGCATTATTATTCTGTTCGAGAAGTCACTGCGTATTGGTGATTTTGTCGAGCTGTCTGATGGACTGCTGGGCGAAGTTCGTGAGATTAATATTCGCAGCACATTGCTGCGCACGCTCGATAATGCCGACATCCTGGTCCCCAATGCAGACTTTATTAGCAGTCAGGTCAATAACTGGACGCTGAATGATGATATCCGGCGCTTTTCGATTCATTTCAGTGTCGCCTATGGCAGTGATCTTGAGATGGTGCGTCAAGCGGGCTTGAAAGCGGCTGAGGAAGTGCCAATCACGTTGCATCGAGAAAATATTATGCCTGATGTGCTGGTCACAGAACTTGGTGCATCAGGGGTTGAATGTATTTTAGCAGTCTGGGCGGAAGGTGAATGGGTTAAACGTCCGGGCATGGTTAAATCACAATACTTAACTGCTATTTACAATAACCTGAGAGCCGCAAGTATTGAAATCCCATTTCCGCAGATGGATGTCCATCTGCGGAAATAATCGAGCAACTACATAGTGCGACCGCGGTTAGCGGCAATGCGCAAACGCAGCGCATTGAGTTTAATAAAGCCCTCGGCATCGGCTTGGTTATAGGCGCCACCATCATCGTCAAAGGTAGCGATATTCGCGTCAAACAAGCTGTCTGTCGCAGACTGGCGACCGACCACACTGACACTGCCTTTGTAGAGTTTAATGCGCACGTCACCGTTGACTACATCCTGACTTTGATCGATAGCGGTCTGCAACATCAAGCGCTCAGGTGCCCACCAGTAGCCGTTGTAAATTAACTTGGCATAGCGCGGCATCAACTCATCTTTCATATGCGCCACTTCACGATCGAGGGTCAATGATTCGATGGCGCGGTGCGCTTTCATCATCACCGTGCCTGCGGGTGTTTCATAACAACCGCGTGACTTCATGCCGACATAGCGATTTTCAACAATGTCGAGGCGACCGACACCATTGGCACCAGCCACTTTGTTAAGGTACTCAATAACCGTCGCTGGCGACATGGCTTCGCCATCAATGGCGACAATATCGCCTTTCTGGTAACTAATGGTCATGTAGGTGGCCTGATCTGGGGCCTCTTCAGGAGAGACGGTCCAGCGCCACATATCGTCTTCAGCCTCTGACCAGGGATCTTCCAGATTACCGCCTTCATAGGAGATATGCAGCAGGTTGGCGTCCATAGAGAACGGTGACTTTTTACCACGCTTCATTTCCACCGGAATATTATGCTTTTCGCAGTATTCCATCAGCTTGTCGCGGGAGTTCAGATCCCACTCCCGCCAGGGTGCAATCACTTTGATACCCGGCTTTAAGGCGTAGGCACCCAATTCAAAACGCACCTGGTCATTGCCCTTTCCCGTGGCACCGTGGGAAATCGTATCGGCGCCGGTTTCATTGGCAATTTCAATCAGTCGCTTAGCGATCAATGGACGTGCAATTGAGGTGCCGAGCAGATATTCGCCCTCATAAATTGTATTGGCACGGAACATCGGAAAGACAAAATCGCGGGCATATTCTTCGCGCAGATCATCGATATAAATTTCTTTTACACCCAGGGCTTCGGCTTTCGCACGGGCTGGTTCAACCTCTTCGCCCTGGCCGATATCGGCGGTAAAAGTGACGACTTCGCAGTTATATTCTTCTTGCAACCATTTGACGATAACGGAGGTATCTAGTCCGCCGGAATAGGCTAAAACAACTTTATTAACTGATGACACGAGGGTAATCCTTTGCTGGAGGTATCGGGGCGGTCGATTTTACCCTAACACTGTCCTTTTTAGTATTGGTTGAGAGCAGTAATCTCGGCGTGATCATAGAGCTTGCCACCTTGCTCAAGGAAAGTAGTCAGCTCCGCGAGAGTCGGAAAGCTGTAATAATGTGGCGATCCCTGCTGTGGGCGCGTATCAAGTCGTTGCCCTAAGGTCAGATTATTGACAGCATTGAGTATCTGTTGGCAAGCACCGCCATAGAGGTTGATCACATTGAATAGGTAGGACTTTTGTCGGTCTAGAGGAATGGCGCAAATAGAAATAATATCGCCATTATCAATGCCGCCGTCTTGAATATAGTGCAGTGTCGAGCCAATCTCGGCGTCGCCATGCTGCATTGCTCGGAAGGTAGCCATCACGCCGCGATAGTCTGGCAGCACGCCCGAGTGCAAATTGATTATGCCGTGCTTGGGCAGGGCAATAATCGGGTCGCGAATAATCAGCCCAAAGCGCAGGGAAATAATCAGCTCGGGCTCAGTGGCGGCAATCCGCGCAATACCCTCGGCACTGTTGACTCGATTATTGAGATCGGTAAATCCCTGCACAGTGCAACCGGCTGTGGCGGCCAACTGATCAAAACTCGCACGACCGTCGCTGAGCAGTTGCCGTTCAAACGCCGCCAGATCCAGCAGAGGTTGCGGTAATACCTGATCAGAGCCGACTTTTTCCGACATAAAAATTGACAGCTTGTGCCCGGCCAAGCCATCGATCAGTCGGCTAAGAGCAATGTGGCTTGCGAGATCGCGATTGGTGAGTAAGGTGATATTCATTGGCCGTTGATTTCTTATTGGTAATTTTTATCGACACTTTTCCACAAAAACTGTCATGACACCACTGTTTCCGGTAGCATTCAGAGACAACGGCGGATACGGCTTCAATGGATCATATTACTCTTATAAAACCAGACGACTGGCACCTGCATCTGCGTGACAATAGCATGCTGGCATCAACGGTGCCCGCTGCAGCGCGAGGCTTTGGCCGCGGTATTATCATGCCAAACCTGCTGCCGCCGGCAACAACGGTCGCTCAGGTTGCCGCCTACAGAGAACGTATCTTGGCACAGCGTCCAGTCGGTTCAGACTGGCAACCACTGATGGTTCTCTATCTGACCGATAACACTAGCAGCGATGAAATTCGCGCCGCTAAAGAGTGCGGTTTTATCCATGGCTGCAAGTATTATCCAGCAGGTGCCACGACCAATTCGGATTCCGGGGTCACCAGTCTCAACAATATTCAGCAAGTACTCGAGACCATGCAAGAAGTGGGCATGGTACTGCAACTACACGGTGAAGTGACCACTGCGGATATTGATATTTTTGATCGTGAAGAAGTGTTTATTGAGCGTCATCTGCGCGGTCTCGCGCAACATTATCCAAACCTAAAAATTGTTTTTGAGCATATTACTACCCAGCAAGCAGCAGAATTCGTTACCTCAGCGGGTGATAATGTTGCCGCCACCATCACCCCCCAACACCTGCTCTACAATCGCAACCATATGCTGGTGGGCGGCATCAGACCGCATCTGTTTTGTCTGCCCATTTTGAAACGCGATATTCATCAGCAGGCGCTGATAAAAGCGGCGACCAGTGGCAGCCCGAAATTTTTCCTCGGCACCGATTCTGCACCCCACGCGCAGGACAAAAAAGAAAGTGCCTGTGGCTGTGCTGGCTGCTTTAGTCATCACGCAGCGATTGAACTCTATGCTCAGGCTTTTGAAGAAGCCAATGCACTGGACAAGCTCGAGGGCTTTGCCAGTCACTATGGTGCCGACTTCTATGGTCTGCCGAGAAATACCGATAGCATTACTCTGCTGAGAAAACCCTGGCAGCTGCCCGCAACCATTCCGTTTGACGATTCCCGATTAGTCCCTCTCGGCGCTGGTACCACTCTCAACTGGAAAATGGACCAATAATGGATATGTCGCCGATAATCCCCGAGACTGATAATCAAGAGTCGAGCAACGCTATTGGTCAGCGCTTTCGAGGTTTTTTGCCGGTTGTAGTGGATGTTGAAACCGGTGGTTTTAATTCCCGCACCGATGCCCTGCTGGAAATAGCGGCTGTAATTCTGGAAATGGATGCTCAGGGCAATATTCAAATTAAAGAGAGCTACAGTAAAAACATCGATCCTTTTCCAGGTGCGGTGGTTGAAAAAGCGGCGTTGGAATTTACCGGTATTGATATCTATGATCCGGATCGTATGCCGGAGGAGGAAGGTGAAGCACTGCGCGATATCTTTCGCCCCATTCGTCAGGAGATCAGCGCGACCGGGTGCACACGCTCAGTGATGGTGGCGCACAATGCGCATTTTGATCTCGGCTTTGTCAATGCCGCGGTGAACCGCAATCAGATCAAGCGCAATCCATTCCATCCGTTCTCCTGTTTCGACACCTCCACCCTCGCCGGCCTCGCCTACGGTCAGACGGTGCTAGCGAAAGCCTGTCAGGCGGCAGAAATGGAGTTTAGTAATCAGGACGCCCACAGCGCGCTCTATGATGCGGTGAAAACCGCAGAACTATTCTGCGGTATCGTCAACCGATGGAAGTCTCTAGGCGGCTGGCCCGGCAATTAAAATGCGCCGCT
>JAFMBY010000016.1 GCA_017858135.1 Porticoccaceae bacterium
GGCGCCGCTTGCCAATCGGGTGCCGGCTGATTGACCATCCCTGGCGATTGCTGGCCACTGGCACCGAGCTCATCGGCGCTGCTATTGGATTGCAGATGATCCTGAGGGCGATCTTCAGCCAGTGCCTTTTTTAACGTACTGGAGATAAAACTATGAATCGAACCACTTTCACGAAAACGCACTTCATGTTTAGTCGGGTGGACATTAACATCGACATCCGCTGGCGTAATTTCGAGAAAAAGCACAAAGGCTGGATGGCGGCCGTGGTAGAGAACATCCTGATAGGCCTGACGCACCGCATGAGAAACCACTTTGTCGCGGATACAGCGACCATTGACAAAAAAGTGCTGCAGATCTGCCTGACTGCGGGAGAAAGTGGGCAGACCAATCCAGCCCCATAGCCGCAGCCCGGGACGACTATTGTCTACATACAGCGCCTGCTGCATAAAGGTGGTGCCACAGATATCCGCTACTCGCTTCTCCTGCTCTAGCTGTGTGTTGGCCGGTCGCAAGCTAAGCTGCGCGCGCTGATTGTGACGAAGACTAAAGGCGACATCAAAACGGCTGAGCGCGAGTTTTTTAATACTGTCGTCAATGCGATTGTATTCGGTCTTTTCGGTGCGCAGAAATTTGCGCCGCGCTGGCGTATTAAAGAATAGGTCGCGCACTTCAACGCTGGTACCAAGGGGATGCGAAGCGGGAGAGACTTCCACTTCCATATCGCGCCCCTCTGAAACCGCTCGCCAGGCGCTGCCAGCACCACTGTTAGAGGTCAAACTGAGGCGTGATACCGAGGCGATACTGGCCAGCGCTTCGCCTCGAAAGCCAAGAGTGGATACAGCTTCGAGATCTTCCAGGTCATCGATTTTACTGGTTGCGTGACGACTCAGGGCCAGAGCCAGATCGTCTTCGCCAATACCGCAGCCGTCATCACGAATACGGATTAACTTAACCCCGCCCTGCTCAATATCGATATCGATACTCTGAGCACCGGCATCGAGACTGTTTTCCACGAGCTCTTTTAATACTGAGGCCGGGCGCTCCACCACTTCACCAGCAGCAATCTGATTGGCCAATTGCGGGCTGAGAACTTTGATGATGGACATAAGCATTGGCCTTCTATTGGCATGTTAAAAAATGCAATGGCACTTCATTGAGTGACTAATTGGCCCGGTGTTACCCCGCTGGGATAAGTATTTTCTGACCGACTTTAATCGTACTGGAACGCATTTTATTATAGCTCAGAATACGTTTTACCGAGGTATTGTAGCGCTGCGCTATATCCGACAACGTGTCACCGCGGGCGATCACATAGCTGCGCACACGAGCATTTTTGCTCGCCGCAATGGAGGTGCCGGCTGGCGGGTGGTCGCTAAAGTAATCAACCAGACCGACATAAATCGCTTGAGCCATTTTTTGCTGATAGGCGCCATCACTCAGGCGACGGGCCTCAGTGGGATTGGAAATAAATCCGGTTTCAATTAACAGCGAGGGAATGTCTGGGGACTTGAGCACCAAAAATCCAGCCTGTTCCACCTTCTTTTTATGCAGGCGCGCTACGCCCCCCATATTTTTCAATACGTAATCACCGGCATCTAAGCTGCTGCTCAGGGTTGCCGTCATTGACAGGTCGAGCAATACTTCAGCCAAGGCATCATCTTTGTCACCGAGACTCAGCGAACCTGCGCCACCAATCAAATCGGCACGGTTTTCCTTACCCGCCAAATAGCGCGCTGCTTCACTCGTGGCGCCCCGAGTGGACAGCGCATAGACTGATGCGCCATTCGCTTTCGGATTATCAAATGCGTCAGCATGAATGGAGATAAAAAAGTCAGCTCGTTTATCATGGGCTATTGCAGTGCGTTTGCGATGAGCTAGGTAATAATCACCTGTACGCACCAGCTCACCACTGAAATCGATATTCTGGTCAAACAGACGCTCGAGACGCTTAGCGATCTGCAGCGCGACGACTTTTTCACGCACTTTTTTCGGACCCAACGCGCCGGGATCTTCTCCGCCGTGGCCCGCATCAATTGCCACCACGATACGACGATTGTCTTTTGGCAGTGTTTTACCAGTCGATTTATTCGCTACGCTCTGCACATCGTAGAGATCAATTACCAGTCGGTCGCCATACTGCTCATAAGCCTTAAGGGTAAAACTCTTAACACTAACGGGATCTTTGAGATCAAATACCACTCGCAGGTCTGAGCTACCCCTGAGCCCTGATCGAACAGCACTAATCGGCGTTGAGGAAATATCAAGACTGTCAAAGTTGGCTTTTTGCGTGGCATTCTCGATATCAATCACGATACGATGAGGGTTATCAAGGGTAAATATATTGTGCTTAACAGCGCCGCTTAGATCGAACACCAAGCGGGTATTATCCGGCGCGCGCCAGAGCCGCACGCTCTCGACATCGGCCGCAAAGCTGGGGGCAATCCAAACCAGCGCAAGGAAACTTGTGAAAAATCCGAGTCGTGCTGTCTTTGTTATTTGCACACTAAACTCCGTTGCCTTCACTATCGAGTTGAGAAATAATCCCGTCCGCCCGCTCGGAGACGCCACTCAGAGAGAGCCGCCGACCGTCGCCCTGTTGGATAATTTCAATCAGCAGATCCGCTTCAGGCATAAAGCCGGCGCCGCGCTCAGGCCATTCTATCAAGCACAGTCGCGATTCCACCAGATAATCCTGAAATCCCATATACTCAAGCTCTTCTGCGTCTATCAGCCGATAAAAGTCGAAGTGGCAAACCTTGCCCAGCGACAAATCATAAGGCTCAACCAAAGTATAGGTTGGACTCTTGACCGATCCAATGTGCCCTAAACCGGTCAAGATGCCTCGACTGAGGGTGGTTTTGCCAACACCTAGATCGCCTTGCAAGGCGATTAACAGGGCCTGACCTGGCATTTCCGTAGCGCGTTGCTGGGCAAGCACAGCCGTGATCGCCGCGGCAATACTCGCGCCAAACTGTATCATCGTTTCTTCACTAACCAGTTTCAGAATCAATTGAGTTTGCCCATTAGCCACAGCGTCACACTCTGCTTACACGACGTCGCTGTTTAACAGCTTGCGCAGATAACACAGGACATCTGTTGCAGTAAGCCCGCGCATCCCCTGCTCTTCCACCGCCATATCTGCCGCCGCGGAGTGCAGGCAGCAACCAAGTTGCGCAGCCAGTCGCGGCTCAAGACCCTGCGCTAACAGCGCACCGATAATCCCCGAGAGAATATCGCCCATACCGCCGGTCGCCATTCCAGGATTGCCGTAGGGGCAAACCATAATAAGCTCTTCATCTGGCGCAGCAATCAGTGTACCCGCGCCTTTCAACAGAACGACGGCATGGTATTTTTCCTGCAATTGACGCACGGCTGCAAAACGATCCGCCTGCACCTGTTCGATGCTAATACTCAATAGGCGCGCAGCCTCGGCGGGATGGGGTGTCATAACCCAGCGACTGCCATCAGGCTGACGAACGACTCGCCCCTCAGCAATAATATTGAGTGCATCCGCATCGACCACCATTGGCAGACCCGTGGCGACCGCTCTCTGCAGTAATTGCTCAGACCAGGGAGATCGACCGAGACCGGGACCGACAATTAATACCGAAGGCTTATCCAGTAGTGGCTCCAATTCTTGACCGGAGACAATACCGCTGACCATAACTTCCGGCTGACGCGCCAGAGCCGCTGCCACATGGGCTGGACGAGTCGCCATGCTGACTAGACCTGAACCACTGCGCAGCGCCGCTTCAGCAGCCATCATTGCAGCGCCACCAAAACCGTGATCACCACCGATAACCATGCTGTGACCAAACTGATTTTTGTAGGCATCCACATCCCGTGTCGGTAGATTCTCGATCAGCTCATTGAGATCCATCAGCTGTGCTGAAGGGGCAACCTGCTGAAAGATCTCTTCATCTACATCGAGAGAGTGATAGATAACTTCACCACAGAGGGCCGGACCGCGACCTGTAAACATACCCTGTTTGGCAGCGATAAATGTCACGGTGATATCGGCGCTAATAGCGGCTTCAGCCGCCGCACCGGAATCTGCATAAAGCCCTGAGGGCAGATCGATAGCCAATACCGGTAAGGCTGCCTGATTAATCATTTCGATGGCTGCGCCATAGGGCTCACGCAGGGTGCCAGTGGCGCCTATGCCCAACAGTGCGTCAACCACGACGCCTTCGGACAGGTCTATAGCCTCATCAAAAGGCGCAAATATGACCCCCGCGTTAACCGCATAATCTCGCGCCACAGCGGCATCGGCTGACAGCTTAGCTGAGGCTGATAACTCAACCACTCGCACAGCGAGGCTTTTCTCGGCGGCCAGTGTCGCCACTATGTAGCCGTCACCGGCGTTATTGCCTGAACCGCAAAATACGGTGATCAGTGACGGTTTGCCAAAGGCTTCTAGCAGTTCATTAAACGCTGCACGACCAGCCCGTTTCATTAGGGTAATGGCCTGTTGATTGAGCGATTCACCGGCTGCAGCATTACACTGCTCCGTGGCGAGTTGATCTAGTTTGCGGACAGATTCAGTCTTGAATAAGGCGTCTTGAATAACAATGTGCGACATAACCGCGAGTTCCCAGTAAGATTAACGCGATTATATGTCAGATTAGCCCTGAAGCCATGCCCGAAACCGATAAGCTCAAGGATCTCGCGAAAAAAGTTAAAGCCTGGGGCTTGGAGCTCGGCTTTCAGCAAGTGGCTATTTCCGAGCCCGATCTCAGCTCAGCGTCAAAAAATCTTTTGGACTGGCTGGATAAAGGCTATCAGGGATCCATGCAATGGATGGGGGAGCACGGCGAAAAACGCTACACCCCAAATCAGCTGGTAGAAAATAGCCTGCGGGTGATCTCAGTGCGTATGGATTATCTCACCGACAGCAATATGATCGCTGTCTTAAAGGACGACAATAAAGCTTATATATCAAGGTATGCCCTGGGTCGTGACTATCACAAACTGATCCGCAAGCGCCTGGCGAAATTAGGCAAAAAAATCGAAACCGAAATAGATTTTCTCGGACTCAACCATCTGCAGTTAACCCAGCGACCCTTTGTGGACAGTGCCCCAGTGATGGAAAAACCCATCGCCGAACAGGCTGGGCTCGGCTGGATCGGTAAAAATACGCTGCTAATAAACGATAAAGCCGGCTCCTGGTTTTTCCTTGGGGAGATTTATATTTCTCTGGAATTACCGGTTGATCAGAATGAGCAAACCAATAAATGTGGCAATTGTCGCGCCTGTTTAAAGGTCTGCCCCACCAATGCCTTTCCCGAACCCTATGTGCTGGATGCACGCAGATGCATCTCCTATCTAACCATCGAAAGCCAAGAACCGATTCCGGAAGAGTTGCGCCCGCTGATGGGCAATCGCGTATTTGGTTGCGATGACTGTCAGATTACCTGCCCCTGGAATCGCTACTCTTCAAAGACTCAAGAAAGTGACTTTTCGCCGCGCCACAATCTCGACAACTCGGAATTAGTCACGCTGTTTGAATGGACTGAAGAGGAGTTTTTACACAACACCGAGGGCTCACCGATTCGCCGCATTGGTTACCCGCGCTGGCTGCGCAATCTCTCAGTGGGGCTTGGCAATGCGCCGACCTCTCAGAGGATTATCGACGCACTCAACAAAAGGGTCGACGACCCCTCTGCTCTGGTGCGCGAACATGTTATTTGGGCGCTAGAGCAGCAGAACAGCAATAGCAGCGTAAAGTTTTTTAAAGCTTAATAAACACCTCGCGGTAATATTCCAACTCGCGAATCGAATCGTAAATATCATCCATGGCCAAATGACTACCACGCTTTTTAAAGCCATTGGCCAATTCCGGCTTCCAGCGCTGCACCAATTCCTTGAGCGTACTGACATCCAAATTTCGGTAGTGAAAAAACGCCTGTAGGTCGGTCATATAATTGGCCAAAAAGCGCCTGTCCTGACAGATCGAATTACCACACATGGGCGAGCTACCCGCTGGCACCCATTGACGCAAAAACTCAATGGTGGCTATTTCCGCCTCAGCTTCAGACACCAGACTCTGACGCACCCTTTCGGTGAGACCGGAGCCCCCGTGCTGGCGTGTATTCCACTCGTCCATGCCGTCGAGTAGCTCATCGGACTGATGCACGGCGATCATCGGCCCCTCGGCGAGAACATTGAGGTCTTTGTCGGTGACCACTGTGGCGATTTCAATAATCCGGTCGTTTTCGGGGCTCAAGCCGGTCATTTCCAGATCGATCCAGATTAAATTCAGCGGGTCAGAGTTGGCATTAGCAGTTGCAGCGGTCATCTAAATCTTCCAGGTGGGGTTAGCAAAATGTTCCTCGGGCCAGATATGCTATATCCTTGCAGCCGATAACGCCACACATGGTGTATAACCGGCAACCCGCGAGAGCATTAATGGCCAAACGCAATCTCAGTCAACGACAAAAAAGTCGCATCCAATCGATTCAGGAGCGACGTCGCGAGCGAGCGATTGCGAAAAAAGCTGTCTCCGATGACGAACTTGAAAACCTTACCCAGCTGGGCCCTGAGATACACGGAACGGTGATTACCAACTTTGGCGCTCAGGTCGATGTCGAAGGCCTCGAAGATAATTACAAGGGGCAGATCTACCGCTGCCATCTGCGCACTAATCTGGAACCATTGGTAACTGGCGATCGAGTTGTCTGGCGTCATGCCGAGCCGGTTGGCGTGGTGGTAGCACGAGAACCACGCAACTCGGAACTGCTGCGCCCCGATCCCTATGGCAAGCTGCGCCCAGTGGCGGCCAACGTTGATCGCATCGCCATTGTCTTTGCCGCAAAACCCACACCCTACAGTAATCTTATTGACCGCTATCTGATCGCCTCTGAAGCGCAAGATATTCAGCCTGTATTGGTGATTAACAAGTTCGATATGCTCAGCGACAATGACTATCCAGAGGTTGAACAACTGCTAAAAGATTACCAAACCGTCGGCTATGAGGTGCTCTGTGTCTCTGCAGCGACCGGTGCCGGGCTCGATCAGTTAAAAGACTATATGGCAACTCACACTTCGGTTTTTGTGGGTCAGTCCGGAGTGGGCAAATCGTCGTTGATCAATCAGCTGCAACCGCAGGCAAATATTCTGGTTGGCGAACTCTCGGCGACCACGGATAAGGGCATGCATACCACCACTGCATCGCGTCTGTTTCATCTGGAAAATGGTGGGAACCTTATCGATTCACCCGGCATCCGCGAATTTGCTGTCACCAACCTAAGTGACGAGCAGATTATTGATGGTTTTATCGAGTTCAGACCCTTTCTCGGTCACTGCAAGTTTAGAGACTGCAAACATCAGGTTGAGCTTGGCTGTGCCCTGATTGCCGCAGCCAAAGAGGGTAAAATCCTCGAGGTGAGATTACAGAATTATCGTAATATTCTTGCCAGTCAGGACGAACAATAATGAACACAGATATTCCCCGCCTGTTAGAACCGGCGCTATTGGCATCAATTCTAGAATCAACGCTAGACTCAATCCAAAACAATGATAATCTAATTATTGTTGATCTCTGCAGCGAGGCACTTTATCGGCAGAAACATGTTCCCGGTGCCGTGCACCTGCAGGCAGGCGCTTTGATGGCTGGCACTGCGCCGTATCCCGGGAAACTGCCCAGTATCGAACAATTGCAAACGATTATCCGTTACCTTGGAATCAAGGCCGACAGCCATGTGGTTATTTATGACGATGAAGGTGGCGGCTGGGCTGGACGCTTTGCCTGGACGCTTGATCTGCTCGGGTATCCGCACTGGTCATACCTCAATGGCGGCATCATCGCCTGGATAAAGGAAGGCTTTGTTACCGAGAGCCTGACCAACCAACCAATAGCATCTGAAACCTTGGCGCGCATCGCCAATCCCGCCGTATTGATGAGCGCAGATCAGATTGCCAGCCAGCTAAATAAATCAGACTTTGCGGTTTGGGATGCGCGAAGTCCCGGCGAGTACAGCGGAGAGATGGTACGCTCGGCACGCGGCGGGCATATTCCCGGGGCGATTAATATTGAGTGGACGTCACTCATGGACCAGCAACGCAACTTGCGTATCCGCAGTGATGCCGAGCAGATACTTGGCAGAGCGGGACTTAGCAGAGACAAACAGGTGACGACACACTGTCAGAGTCACCATCGTTCCGGCTTTACTTATATGGTTGCGCGTATTTTGGGATATGACAATATCAGTGCCTATGATGGCTCATGGGCCGAATGGGGCAATCTCGACGATATGCCCGTGGAGCGCGGTTACCAACCCGATTAATTGATCAATATGAGTTACACATTATGAATCATCAAGCAGAACTCTTTGTCGCTCTGCAACGACTACTTCCGCAGCACGCCCTGTCAAGGCTCATTGCCAAGGCCGCTGAAGCCAAAACCCCCTGGCTGAAAAATTTATTAATCAGGCGCGCTATCGCCGCCTTCGATATTAATATCGATGAAGCCGTCAGTAGCGACTTAGATGACTACGAAAATTTTAATAGCTTTTTTACTCGCGCATTAAAAGATGGCGCTCGCCCGATTGATCAGAGCTCAGATTCTCTCGTCTCACCCGCAGATGGTGAAGTCAGTCAGGCTGGCCCAATGACCCAACAGCGTATTATTCAGGCAAAAGGCATTGATTACTCTGCCAGCCGCCTGCTCGGCAATTCCGACGAGGCCAAACTTTATGAGGATGGCTCTTTCACGACGATCTATCTGTCACCAAAAGACTACCACCGTGTGCATATGCCAATTGCCGGAAAATTATTACGCAGTCGCTATATTCCCGGAGATCTTTTTTCGGTTAATGACAAAACCGCTCAGGCCCTGCCGGGACTATTTGCCCGCAATGAACGGTTAGTCTGTGAGTTTGAGTCAGAACTGGGACAGTTTGCGCTGGTATTTGTCGGGGCCATGTTGGTGGCGGGTATCGAGACTGTCTGGGGCGGATTTGAAACCCCTGGTCGCGGTACAGTGCGAGACAGCGATTTTTCAGAGCGTGATCTGAGCTTTGATAAAGGCGAAGAAATCGGCCGATTTAAGTTTGGTTCAACCGTTATTTTGCTGTTTCAAAACAACAAAATTGACTGGGAAGAATCATTTTTACCTCAGGCTGCTGTGCAGATGGGTGAGAAGATCGCAACCTGTAAATAGCCTCCGCTAAGCCTGATTAATGGCTAATTTGAAAAGCGCTGTTTGAGTGCAGTGAGAAAACCGCCGCTCGGCTTGACACGCTGCTGGCTTTTCGTCAGTAATCCACTGGCATTAGGCGTGCTGAACGATTTGGTTATCAATCGATTGAGTATGCGTTCATCTATGCCGAGACTATCCGGCTCAATATCTTTAACGATGCCTAACTTGGCGACATCGTAAGTACGGCGTTGACCAAATTTCTGCAGCTGCACACGGGCTCGCTCTTCATTTTTTAGGTCGACAAAGATGTAATTGTCGGTATTGAGCACGCCATCGGTCGATTCAAACACAGCCAGTCTGGGGGCTAACCTCAATTTGGGGTTTTGTTCAATTACCATGCCGCGGTCACCCGTGGTTAACTCGACCAGGGTTCCTGCAGGGTAAAGCCCCACCGACTGAATAAATTCGACCACCAAATCCTCAGCAAACGCGTGACCGCGATGCTGGTAGAGCCTGCCCGTCGCCTTTGAGGGAGTCAGCGTCGCTGAGGTCTCTCGAGGGTTGCACAGACAATCGAATTCAGAGGCGATACCGATAACAGCGGCCAAAAACGGAATTCGCTGGCCGCTGCAACCTTTAGGAAATCCACTGCCATCAAACCGTTCACAATGGAACTTAATGATATTAAGCACACGTCTGTTGTCAAAGCCAGATTGCTTCAATTTTTCTATGCTGGCACTGACAAAACTGCGGTATTCAGCCTCTTCCTCGGTATCTCTATCGGGTTTGCGCAATAACGCACGATCCATCCCAATCTTGCCGACATCCTTGAGCAGGGCGGCAAGACAGAGGTCCTTTAACTGTTCGAGTTCAAGGCCGGAGTGACGGGCAAACTGCGTAGCCCAGAGGGCTGAACGGATACTGTGATCATGTGTGTGTGAGTCCTTAATGCGCAGTTGCAGCAACCAGGTAAAGGCATCCGGGCAGCGCACAACGCTGTCGACCATATCGTCAACAGATTGCTGCAGCTGCGTGAGATTAAATTGTCCTCCTTTAACAATTTGCCGGGTGGCAACACTCAAGCATCCAATCAGATTGTTCATAACCCTGCGTGCTGAGGGAATCTCTTTGGACAGTTCTACCGTTTTAGTATAAATATCTGGCTTGACAGTAAAGCTTCGCGGCACAGAAAACCGATCGGTGTCAGCCAAGCCACGGACTGCTGAGGCGCCGCCCTGGGCTTGTGTTCGAAGATCATGTTTGAATTGTCGGCTTCCGGCGGCTGGATTTTTTAAATCCAGTGGTGATATACCTTTGGCGATATCAATATAGACATAGTCACAATAGGCTTTGACTCGAGACGCGTCAGCGACGCTTTTGATCATAAAGCCCTGTATCGGAAACGGCGTCTCCGCCCATGGTTTGTCTAGCGCGGAAACAAACATTCCCACTTCAAGTTCATGAATAAAGACTTTAAGTTGCTGCAGTGACATACCGTTGCCAGATCTCTTTCAGCGCTAATAATACAAAATCGAACCACTCCGAAATGTAACGCTTTCAGCAAACTAAAAGCGTGTGCCGGTATGGATTTTAGTAAATATAGACTAAGAAGAGGTCGAGCAAATTAGTAGTTTACGGAAAACTTGTGAACCGCATCAATAAACACTTTCACATGATCTGGATGGATGTCAGGGGTGATACCGTGACCGAGATTAAATATATGCCCGGGGCCACCCGCAAATCCTTTGAGAATCGCATCGACCTGACTTTCAATAACTGCCGGATTCGCTCTCAGAACAGCGGGATCCATATTGCCCTGCAGTGCGACTCTATCGCCGACTCGGCTTTTGGCCGCGGCGATATCCATAGTCCAATCAAGGCCTAGAGCATGACAACCTGTATCGGCCATGGCCTCAAGCCAGAGGCCGCCACCCTTGGTAAAAAGAATGACGGGCACATCGCGGCCATCGTGGTGGCTAATTAATCCAGCGACAATTTTCTGCATATAGGCGAGGGAGAATTCTGCGTAAGCAGCGTGACTCAGTGCGCCACCCCAGGTATCAAATATCTGCACTGCCTGGGCACCGGCACGGATCTGGGCATTGAGATAATCAATTACTGACAGCGCCAATTTCTCCAGCAGTTGATGCATCAACTCGGGCTGCGTATAGAGCATGGTTTTGGCTCGCGCAAAGTCGCGACTGCTCTGGCCTTCGATCATATAAGTCGCTAATGTCCAAGGACTACCGGAAAAGCCAATCAACGGTACGCGGCCATTTAGTTCACGACGAATCATACTGACAGCATCAGTAACATAGGACAGATCAGTGGCAGTATTGACGACGTCGAGGCGCTCAATATCAGCCTCTGTTCTTACCGGCTTGTGAAACTTGGGACCCTCTCCAGTTTCAAAATAGAGCCCCAGTCCCATCGCGTCGGGGATAGTTAAAATATCCGAAAACAGAATTGCCGCGTCCATCTCGTAGCGCTCTAGAGGCTGCAGAGTCACTTCACAGGCAAGTTCGGTATTTTTACACAGGCTCATAAAGTCGCCAGCCTGAGACCTCACGGCTCGGTACTCTGGCAGATACCGACCTGCTTGTCGCATCATCCACACAGGTGTGCGGTCAACCGGTTGGCGCATAAGCGCTTTTAAAAAGCGATCATTTTTTAAATCAGACATGCAATTTCCAGGAAAATAAGGGTGAGTCCACTGTAGTTGAAACTACAAATTAAACGTCGAGATAATCCAAAATACCTTTGGCGGCCTCACGACCTTCCCAGACTGCGGTGACAACCAAGTCAGAACCACGCACCATGTCGCCACCGGCAAATATCTTTGCGTTAGTGGTCTGGAATGGGAATGTCTGCTCTTCCGCGGCGAGTACTGCTCCCCAGTCGGAGGTATTCACTTCAATACCCGTCAACCACTCAGGAGGACTTGGCTTAAAACCAAAGGCAATCAAGACGGCATCGGCAGGTAAAACTTCCTCACTGCCCGGTATCACCTCTGGTCGGCGGCGACCGTTTTGATCGGGCGCGCCGAGTGACGTCGAGACTACTTTAACACCTTCGACACGACCCTCTGCGTCGCCAATAATTTCGACTGGCTGCCTATTAAACTTGAATACAACACCCTCTTCACGGGCATTTTTCACTTCGCGTCGAGAGCCCGGCATGTTTTCTTCATCGCGACGATAGGCACAGGTGACGCTGGTGGCACCCTGACGAATCGAGGTACGGTTGCAGTCCATCGCCGTATCACCACCGCCGAGAACCACTACACGCTTGCCCTTGAGGCCAATAAAGTCGTCAGCAGATTTCTCAAAGCCTAGATTGCGGTTGACGTTGGACACCAGGAACGACAGCGCCTCATGCACGCCATCAAGGTTTTCGCCGGGGAACCCACCTTTCATTGTGGTGTACGTGCCCATGCCCATAAAGACAGCGTCGTATTCACTGAGCAGCTCATCAATCAAAACATCTTTGCCGATTTCGATATTTAAGCGGAACTCAACACCCATGCCCTCGAGGATTTCGCGGCGAGTGCGAATAACCGATTTCTCCAGCTTAAATTCAGGGATGCCAAAGGTTAGCAGTCCACCGATCTCTGGGTAGCGATCAAATACTACCGGCTTGACGCCGTTGCGAATCAAAATATCCGCACAGCCGATACCGGCGGGTCCAGCCCCGATTACCGCGACTTTTTTATCAGTCCAGACGACATCAGACATATCTGGACGCCAGCCCATAGCAAAGGCAGTATCAGTAATATATTTTTCGACCGAACCGATCGTCACGGCGCCAAAACCATCATTTAATGTACAGGCGCCTTCGCAGAGACGGTCTTGCGGGCAGACGCGGCCACAGACTTCAGGCAGCGAGTTGGTCTGGTGGCTCAGTTCCGCAGCTTCGATTACATTGCCTTCTGCAACCAGCTGTAACCAGTTGGGAATGTAGTTGTGAACTGGACATTTCCACTCGCAATAAGGGTTGCCACAAGACAGACACCGATGTGATTGATCGGCGGCACTGCCGGCATTGAACGGATCATAAATTTCAACAAACTCGCCAACCCGACGTTTCATATCGCGCTTTGGCGGATCGACACGCTTCATATCGAGAAATTGAAATTGATTGTTTAATCTTTGTATCATAAGTCTTGTCTCTGTTTTCTAAGCAACACTATTGCGGATTTGCATGGGCCTGAGCCAATAGGCTGCTCAAGCTTGCCGCTTTTGGCTTAACCAACCAAAACCGCGATGCGTAATCAGAAAAATCATTAATAAGCTCTTGTCCCCAGACGCTACCCGTCTCATTGACATGCTCGCGGATCATATTTTTGAGGAACACTCGGTGCGATTCCGTCGCCTCAGATGTGATGCGCTGAATATCAACCAATTCCATATTGTAGCGATCGACAAATTCACGGCTCATATCAAGAACATAAGCAAAACCACCCGTCATGCCAGCGCCGAAATTGTAACCCGTTGGCCCCAGCACAGTGACGATGCCGCCGGTCATATATTCACAACAGTGGTCGCCAGCGCCCTCGACGACCGCCACGGCACCCGAGTTGCGCACGGCAAAGCGCTCGCCGACATTACCGGCGGCGTGAAGCCGGCCAGCTGTGGCACCATATAGGCAGGTATTGCCCATAATCGGCGTCTCATTGGACGCAAAGCTGCTGTTGCTCGGCGGCCGCAACACAATCTTGCCACCAGCCATGCCCTTACCGACATAATCATTGGCATCGCCTTCGAGATATATTTCTAGGCCTCCAGCGTTCCAGACCCCGAGAGACTGACCCGCGACACCTTTCAAGTTCAGGCGTATCGGTGACTTTGCCATGCCTGTGTTGCCGAAGCGTTTGGCTATCTCGCCAGACAGACGAGCACCGATTGAGCGATCGCAGTTACTAACATTGAAATCAAAGGTGCCACCACTCTGACTCTCGATAAACGGCAGCGCCTGCTCAACCATTTTCTCCGCCAGCAGACCCTTATCGAGAGGGTTGTTTTTCGGTTGTGAACAGGACTGTGGCTTGCCCTCTAGCTCTGGACGCACTTCAAGCAGCGGGGAAAGCTGTAGATGTTGTTGTTTGCTGGTCTCGCCGGGCAAGACCTCCAGCAGATCAACTCGACCGATCAGCTCCTCGATAGAGCTAATGCCCAATGCTGCCAGCCATTCACGGGTTTCCATCGCAATAAATTTAAAGAAGTTGGTCGCCATGGCAACCGTTCCGCGATAGTGGTCATTGCGCAGACGATCATCCTGAGTTGCAACCCCAGTGGCACAGTTATTGAGGTGACAGATACGCAAGTATTTACAACCTAATGCAACCATCGGTCCGGTACCAAAGCCAAAACTCTCGGCACCAAGAATAGCCGCCTTAACCACATCTAAACCGGTTTTCAAGCCACCATCGGTCTGCACACGAACCTTGTTGCGCAAATCATTGGCACGCAGAGTCTGATGCGTTTCGGTCAGACCCAGCTCCCAAGGGGACCCAGCGTAACGGATCGAACTGATCGGACTAGCAGCCGTGCCGCCGTCGTAACCCGATATGGTGATCAAGTCCGCATAGGCCTTGGCCACACCGGCAGCAATGGTTCCCACTCCTGGACGCGATACCAATTTCACCGAGACCAGCGCATCTGGATTGACCTGCTTTAGATCAAAAATCAACTGTGCCAAATCTTCAATCGAATAAATATCATGATGTGGCGGCGGTGATATCAAGGTCACGCCTGGCACAGAGTAGCGCAACCGAGCAATCAACTCATTGACCTTGCCCCCAGGTAACTGTCCACCTTCACCGGGCTTGGCGCCCTGTGCGACTTTGATCTGGAGTACTTCGGCACTGGTCAGATAGGCTGGTGTAACACCAAAACGTCCGGAGGCGATCTGCTTAATTTTCGATGATTTAATCGTGCCATAGCGCGCAGGATCTTCACCACCCTCGCCCGAGTTAGAGCGTCCACCTAGCATGTTCATGGCTTCCGCCAGAGACTCGTGTGCTTCAGGCGAGAGTGCGCCCAAAGACATACCGGCAGAGTCAAAGCGCTTGACGATGTCACTCACCGACTCAACTGACTCAACATCGATCGGTGTGCAGCTATCACTTAATTTTAATAAGTCACGCAGTGTCGCAACGGGTCGGTTATTGACTAGATCAGCATACTCACCCCAGGCAGAGTAATCCCCTGTCTGAACTGCCCTGTGCATGGTCTGTACTACGTCTGGATTATAGGCATGGTATTCCTGGCCGTGAACATATTTCAGTAGACCGCCGGGTTCGATTGGCTTGCGCAGCTTCCATGCCAGCTTGTTGAGCTCACTCTGATCCGTTTCAATATCACTAAACGTGGCGCCTTCAAGTCGGCTGACCAGTCCGGGGAAACAGAGATCGACCACTTCGCTGCTGAGACCGATAGCTTCAAACAACAGCGCGCCTCGGTAGGAAGCGATGGTTGAAATACCCATTTTCGAGAGTATTTTTAATAGACCTTTATTGATGCCTTTGCGGTACTGCTTGAATGCGGTATCCACATCCACCAGCAACTCACCACTGTTAATAAGGTCACACAGCACATGATAGCTAAGATAGGGGTAGACCAATGACGCACCGCAACCAATCAGTGCCGCGATTTGATGAGAATCGCGTGCATAGCCGGTACTAGCGACTATATTGGCATCACAGCGCAGGCCTTGCTCAATCAGGTAATTGTGCACCGCACCCACGGCAAGCAAAATATGGATCGGTTGCTTTTCTGGGCTGATATTGTGATCAGAGAGAATGCAGATTACCGCGCCGTCACGGACTGCGTCTGCCACTTCAGCACAGACGCGCTGAATAGCTTGCTGCAAGTTCTCTTCCGCAGCACTGTAGTTAAGCGCAAACTTGGCAACTGGAAATTGATCGAACTCATTACCCTTTAACGCATAGTACTTGCGCGGTGAAAGCACGGGTCCGGACAATCCAATTCGCATGCCTAGATAAGGATTTTCATCGAAGATACTCGCTTCTCTACCAAGTTCCACCCCTAGAGACATGACAATGGCTTCGCGCAGCGGATCAATCGGTGGATTCGTTACCTGAGCAAATTGTTGGCGGAAATAATCAAATAGGTTGCGATGTTTTTTCGACAGTACCGCCATCGGGATATCATCCCCCATTGAACCCGTAGCCTCCTGGCCCCCTTCTGCCAATGGGCGCAACACCTGGTCTCGCTCTTCAAAGGAGACCTGAAACATCTTCATATAACATTTTATTTCATCGCGACTGAGGGTGCCTTCGAGTTCGATACTGTCCATATCAAAACTAGACTCAATCGCATAGCGGCCCTCTTTGAGCCACTTTTTGTAAGGATGGCGGGCGGCAAGCTGATCTTCGATCTCGTCGCGGAAAAGAATTTTTCCTTCCTGAGTATCAATAGAAAGAATATCCCCAGGCCCAAGACGACCCTTGGCGACCACATCTTCTGTGCGGTAGTCGTAAACGCCCACTTCCGAAGCAACAGTGATTAAGTCGTCTTTGGTAATTACCCAGCGCGACGGGCGCAGGCCGTTGCGATCCAATGTACAGACAGCAAAGCGGCCATCGGTAATAACCAGCCCGGCGGGACCATCCCAGGGTTCCTGGTGCATCGAAAGATAGTCGTATAGAGCGCGATGGTTGGGATTGCGATCTTCAACATTTTGCCAGGCAGGCGGCACCAGAGTACGAACCGCCAGATGTAGGTCCATACCACCGGTTACCAGCATTTCGAGCATATTGTCGAGGCTAGATGAGTCCGAGCCGGTGCGATTGACCAATGGTGCAGCTTCGATAAGGTCTGGCAGTAGGTCGGAGCGGTATTTTGGTGTGCGCGCAACCGACCAATTGCGATTGCCCATAATCGTGTTGATCTCGCCATTGTGAGCCAACATTCTAAACGGCTGCGCCAATGGCCATTGCGGCATGGTGTTGGTCGAAAAACGCTGGTGGAACACACAGATCGCCGTTTCCAAACGCTGATCGGCGAGATCCAGATAGAAGCCGGGAAGATCAACCGGCATCATCAGGCCTTTGTAACTGAGAATATTGATCCCGAGGCTGGCGATATGGAAGCGGTTATCATCACCCAGTCGATTTTCAGCCTTGCGACGACCCATAAACAGACGTGCACCAAAGTGTTTTTCATCAGTAATGTCACCTGGGCCGACAAAAACCTGCTCAAACGCGGGCAGTGATTCGATAGCAATGGGTCCCAGACAATTATCGTCGGTCGGAACTTCACGCCAGCCGAGAACGTCTAGACCTTGTGCAGAGAGCTCTTGTTCAAGAATATTTTTCGCTGTACTGCGCTTATTGTCGTCAGTGTTGAGCATCACTGCACCGACCGCATAGAGTTCAGGAAGCTCTATTTGCAAAGTCTCCCGCACCACGGTGCGCAAAAAACTGTCGGGCTTTTGCATCAGCAGTCCACAGCCATCGCCAGTCTTCCCATCCGCAGCAACACCACCGCGATGCGTCATGCAGGTCAGTGCCTGGATTGCATTCAAGAGTAGCCTATGACTGGTTTCGCCCTTGATATGGGCAATTAAGCCAAAACCACAATTATCTTTAAAATCGTCAAGCCGACATAAGCTCTGAGCCATAATTAAACTCTAGTAAAATTACAAATTAAACTCTTTTGAAGCACTATATGAGTGCCAAGATGTGCCGTTAAAGGAGCACTAAAGAGCAAAGCGATGGTAGTCTTGGGGTATCTAAACAGACAAAAACGACCGGCATTCTACACTTTGCCAGCATCTTCGACAATTCCATTTACGCATCATAGCCGATGATCAGATGGCTATGATGCGCAGATGATTAAATGATTAGGCTTTATGTAATACCGACAGCAAATCTGTTTAGAGGGGCGAGCAGGCGTCGATGAGTACACGATTGAGATGATCAATTGAAAACTGGTCTGTGACACAGGCTTCACCAAGCCGTTTTAGCAGTACAAGACGCAATTGCCCATCAAGGACTTTTTTGTCGCGGACCATCAATGTCATAAAATCGTCAACAGCCATATCTAGAGGGGGCGCTATTGGCAGGGAACAACGGTGTAAAAGGTGCTTGATTCTGTGCAAATCTTCGACGGCAAGGTCGCCAACAGTAACTGATAGCGCTGCCGCCATTACCATCCCCGCGGCAACGGCTTCACCATGAATCCACTGTTTGTAGCCCTGAAAGGTTTCAATAGCATGA
The DNA here is from genome assembly GCA_017858135.1 of Porticoccaceae bacterium. Taxonomy (GTDB): domain Bacteria; phylum Pseudomonadota; class Gammaproteobacteria; order Pseudomonadales; family Porticoccaceae; genus HTCC2207. Next base: position 18,381 of record JAFMBY010000016.1, read on the forward strand.
CCAAAGGTATGACCTAAGTTCAAAATCGCTCTAATCCCCTGCTCTGTTTCATCTTCGGCAACCACTCGCGCTTTGCTTTTACAAGATAGTTCGATGGCATAAGCCAACGCCTGCTCGTTGCGCTGTAACAAATTATCGATATTACTTTCCAGCCATTGGAAAAAGTCGGCATCAACAATCAAGCCGTACTTAATCACTTCAGCGAGACCCGCATGAAACTCTCGATCAGGAAGTGTGGCCAGTGTATTTGTATCAATGATCACGGCTTGGGGCTGATAGAAAGCGCCTATCATATTTTTACCCATGGCATGATTTACCGCCGTCTTGCCGCCAACTGACGAATCCACCTGCGCCAATAGCGTGGTTGGAATCTGAATAAAGGGCACACCGCGTTGATAACTGGCGGCTGCAAAACCGGTCATATCGCCTACCACCCCACCACCGAGCGCGATGAGCGTGGTTTTTCTATCGTGATGACTACCGATTAGCTGGTCAAAGATAAGGTTGAGGGTATCGAGATTTTTGTATTGTTCACCATCGGCGAGAACCACGGTATCAACCTGCTTTTCAGAAAGCTGATGCTTAAGCATTTCCAGATAGAGCGGTGCAACGGTTTCATTGGTAACGATAAGGACTTTTGTGCCACTAATATGAGATGCGATATCAACCTGTTGAAATGTTCCAGCGCCAATAAAGATTGGGTAGGAACGATCACCCAACGAAACCTGAACTTGTGTTAACTCTGAGGTCATGCATCACTCTGAATGAAGGTGGTAAATAGGCGGCCACAGGGTGGCTACGGGGAACAGCGGGTAGAGCTTAACATAGCGCCGAAACAGCTTCAGCCAGTTTTTTTGCCAATCTTAGGGGCTGTGTCGACCCTGAGGGGAACACCAGATCAGCGACCTGGTTGTAGAGGGGACTGCGCTTTTCAATCAACTGTTTTATCACACTCTCACGATCATCAACCTGCAGCAGCGGCCTGGTTTTGTCTCGCCTGGTGCGCTCGACCAATTGTTCAAGAGTTGCAGATAAATAAACGACCAAACCACTGCGCTTCAATATCGCCCGATTGTCGGCGCTCAACACGATACCGCCACCAGTGGCGATTACTTTGGGTTGTTTGTCTGACACCAGAGCAGTCAGGACTTTGCTCTCTCTATCGCGAAACCCCTGCTCACCTTCCATATCAAATATCCATGGAATATTGGCGCCAGCACGCGCTTCGATCTCAGTGTCTACATCAATAAAGGGCAGGCCCAACAAGTCTGCCAGGTGTTTACCAATAGTCGTTTTACCGGCTCCCATGGGGCCGACAAGGAAAATATATTGAGGTGTCATCGATCCAGCAAATTGTCGTCAATTATTTTTGGCGTTATGAAAATGAGTATTTCACGTTTCTCAACATTTCGCAGGTCATTTCGAAACAGTTTCCCTAAAAAGGGTATATCGCCAAGCACAGGCACCTTGTCAGTACCATTGACTTCTTCTGTCTGAAAGATACCCCCTAATACCAGCGTCTGGCCATTGCCAACCAACGCCTGAGTCTCAATTTGAGTGATATCAATCGATGGCTCACCAGTGGGCGTAAATGCACCTACGGAGTCTTGTGAAACGAGCAAATCCATAATAATTCTATTGTCCGGTGTAATTTGAGGAGTAACCTCTAACTGCAACACCGCTTCTTTGAATTCTATGCTAGTTGCGCCGCTCGAGGTAGCCTTTTGATAAGCTATTTCAGTACCCGACTTTATCACCGCCTGCTGCTTATCTCCGGTGAGCACCTTTGGCTGCGAGACTATTTCGCCAAATCCATCTGACTCGAGTGCACTCAACTCAAGATCAATCAGGAAGTTATCGGTTAGATAACCCAAACTAAATGAGCCTGTTGGATTGGCAACACCCAGATCCACTGCCAGACTATCACCCAGTCCGAAGTCATAGTTTCTGGTGTAGGTCGTTACATCGTCAGGTGTCCCGGGCAGTCCATCGATACCATCATCTGTTTCTATTTCGTCGGCGGAATAGGTAAAACTCTCCTTTACTCCCGCGCCGGGCGTGAATCCGGATCTGCGACCAGAGAAACCCAATGTTCGATCACCAAATGCACGGCTCTCGGTATCACCAGCCAGCTTATCGATACCAGCCAAGCCCCAGGTTACCCCGAGTTCTTTTTTAAAGTCAGTATTAGCAATCACAATGCGCGCTTCAATTAACACCTGCTTAATGGGCACATCGATTTCATTGATCAGACGTTTAAAGGCGTTAATCTTGTCTTCAGTGTCGGTCAGTATAATAGTGTTGGTGCGCTCATCGACAATGGCGTTGCCACGTTCCGACAATATGCTGGTGGTGGCATTGCCGTCGCGAGCTCCGCCACTAGACTGGCCCTCATCGGTGCGGCTGGCGGTAAAGAGTTCAAAAATTTCCGCAGCATCGGCATACTTGATCCTAACAAAAGCGGTCTCCAGAGGCGCCAATTCCTGGAGCTGCTTATTCGCCTCAACTTGCAGGCGCTCCTGCTCGGCAATTTCAGCCGCTGGCGCAACCATCAGCACGTTCCCCTCCTGTCGTTTATCCAAACCTTTGGCCTTGAGGATAATTTCCAGCGCTTGGTCCCACGGCACATTATCGAGCCGCAGCGTTATACTCCCAGTCACCGTGTCACTTGCCACCAAATTGAGAGAGGTAAACTCGGCGATAATCTGCAGTACAGAGCGCACCTCAATATTTTGAAAGTTTAGGTTTAAGCGATCTCCACTGAAGGCAAACTTTTTCGTTTGCTCTTCAACTTCAGTGTCAGTTAAGGGCTTGATATTGACGATATACTGACCGTCGGCCTGATAGGCCAGATAGTCGTACTGTCCTAATGCGTCAATCGTAATACTTGCTGTAGAACCGTCCTGCTTGCTATCAATGGTCTGCACCGGCGTCGCGAAATCGATGACATCGAGGCGCCTATCGAGACGCTCTGGCAGTTCAGTTTGGTAAAAAGACAGTCGAATTGCATGAATGCTACGATCAATATCCACGTTTACTGACGGCTGGCTGAGATCAATAATAATCGTACCCGAGCCATCGGCACCACGACGAAAGTCGATATCCGTAATCCCTAAACGCGCCTCCGATGTTTCCTCCGCAACCGAGCGATCGGACTTATGCTGTTTTGGTAAAATCCCACTATTCACTGAATCAGCCTGTGACTGACCGACATCGCTCTGACCTACTCGCACACTGACGATCTTGCTGTTAGAGTCGATTTCAAAGGGGACAGAATCTGTCAGATTTACAATCAGACGAGTGCGGCTGCCATCGGAGACAACAACCGCATCACTGGCATTGTCAAAACCCAAGGCATATTTCTTTTGTGCCAAGTTGCTCTCCACGTTTGGAAAGTCGACAATTAATCGTGCTGGATTACTTATTTCATAAGCATTCGCTTGCGGCGGTTCATCAGAGAACTGTAACCTGATCTCAAACTCTTCTCCTTGCAGAGACATAAATTCAATATCTGTGATCTGATTTGCTGCCCAAGAAAAGCAAGGTAATAAGGCTAATACAAAATACATGTTGCGCTTGATTCGACTCATCATTTTTCCTTTTCCTTGCGAGTGACTGACTCTTCCATAGCCATTGTGCGCGGCCGGTTAATCCATCCGCCCTTACCATCAGGAACGGTTTCCATAATTTCAATATCATGGGTGTCAATATGCGTAATTATGCCGAAGTTTCTACCCAGATAATTGCCAGCTTGGACGCGGTGAACGCGACCCTCACCATCGTCTACAAGTGCCCATATCCTGCTGTCTTTAGCCAGGGTTCCTACCATTGATAATGACGCATAGCTAAACAATTCCAGAGGCTCTTTGCCTCTTGATTGGTTTGGTGCTGGCACTGCACTGCCGGACACTTTTTCATCACCGATAACAATTACTGGTGGTTCAAACGGACTGCGTAGCGCCAGGGATGTATAGTGAAATAGCTCTGCCGAGGGATAGGTGGGGAGCGGTTCTATAATACCCCGCGGCTTATTGCGAGCATCGCTCATCTGGATATCCAGATCGCTGTGCTGGCGGTCGCTGGCACAGCCTCCGATAAATGACATACAAAAAATGGTGATTATTGTAAGGCGGTCACTCATTGTTCCGCCTCCGCTTTATAACGATAGGTTTTTGCCTCTATCACCATGGCCAGTCGATCACTGTCAGATTGATCAATGGAGTAATCATGAAGAGTAACAATTCTCGGTAGCGACGCGACCCCACTGACGAAGGATGCAAAATCATGGTAGTCGCCACTCACATCGATTCTGATTGGGAGCTCAACGTAAAACTCCGAAATCTTCTCAGGCTGCAGAGAAATCGACGTCATAACCAAGCCACTGCCATAGCCAACTTCGGTGATATCCTCGAGCAATCCAGGTACTTCTGTGTCCTTGGGAAGCTGCTTTAGTAATGCGCCGAATGTGTCGTCCAGCGCAATCATTTGCTGCCGATAGGCATCCAGATTTGCCGCCAAGAATGCTTTGCTTTGATACTGCTGCATCAACTCCGCCTCTTGCACTGCGGCATGTCTTGTTAACTGACTGATCTCTTTGACCTTTAAAAAATAGCCCAGCCCAAGAATCACTAAAAACGTCAATACTATCAAAATGGTTTTTAGGGCTGCAGGCCAGACTCCGATCTGATGGATATCCAGATCGGCGAAGTCGATATCTTTTAGTTCGCTCAAACTCTCTTTAAATGTCATAACATCCCTGCTATTGATTCTCTTATTACGCCGGAAACTGAAAAGCTAAGTTTTAGTCGCCAGTGCCCTCATGCTTATCGGCAACAGGACTCTCTATTTCGACCTGTAAATCAAACACACTTCCCTGCTCCCCAAGTCGCCCATCGTGCTTTACCTTAGTTAAATTCGAATTCTCATATTTATACGAGTTATCTAAATTTCTCATTAGGTTAGAAATTCGGCTGTTGGACTCTGAAAACCCAGATATTGTGATGCTTGCGCCCTTGCGCTCCAGAGAGTCCAGATAGACGCCATCGGGCACAGCGCGGACCAGTTCGTCAAACATTTTGACAATTTCTGATCGATTACCCTGAAGGTCTTGAATAACTTTCATTCTCGACAACATCTCCTTTTTTTTACGCTTTAGCTCGCTGATTTCGGATACCTTTTTATCCATCTCGGCAATATTTGATTTCAGGTAGCTATTGCGAGAGTTCTGGTTATCCAACTGATTCTGAGCGATCAATATCCACAGAAACACTAATACAGCGCCAATAACGGCTGAGGCTAATAACTTGCCGAGAAAAGCCTTGCGCTGTAACTCGCGAGCCTCTTCTCGCCACGGCAGCAGGTTAATATGGGTCATCTATTCGAAACTCCTCATTGCAAGCCCTACAGCAAGCAACATGGCCGGAGCGTCGTTGGCAAGCGCGGAGGCATTGATCGACTTGTGAAGCTCCATATTGGCAAAGGGATTAGCTACGGCGGTGGGCAAACCAATGACATGCTCCACCTCATCGACAAGTCCCTCAATAACCGAGACGCCTCCAGCTAAAAAGAGTTGGTCGACATAATTAAAGTGGCTTGAGGAATAAAAGAACTGCAGGGAACGGGCAATGTGCTGAATAAGTGATTCTTTAAACGGCGCTAACACTTCAGTTGCATAATCTTCAGGCAAGCCCCCTTTGCGCTTGGCCTCGCCAGCCTCTTCCCACGACAGTCCGTAGCGCCGTTGAATCTCTTCGGTAAGTTGCTTGCCGCCAAACAACTGCTCGCGGTCATAGATGATCTTGCCATCAACGAGTACGGTAAAGGTAAAAACAGTCGCTCCAATATCCGCTATGGCGACCACCTGATCACCTATTTGATCGAGCTGATCCTCCATCAATTTATACGCGCGCTCTACCGCAAAACTCTCTACATCGATGACCTTCGGATGCAGACCAGCCATTTCCAGTGCCTGCCGGCGATGTTCTACATTTTCCTGACGGCAGGCCGCGAGTAGCACCCTGACCAGATCTGGATTATTTTCTACTTCACCTATTACATCGAAATCAAACGCCACCTCTTCCATCGGGTAAGGTATGTATTGATCGGCCTCCACTTCTATTTGTGTTTCCATCTGCAGATCAGAGAGGCCTGCGGGTAACTCAATCTCTTTGGTGATGACCGAGGATGCCGATACTGCTGCTGCGGTATCTTTTAATTGACTCCCAGAGCGCTTAACCACCGAGGCAATAGTCTTCGACAACGCATCGAGATCAGCTATGTTTTTTTCCACAACGGTATTGGGGGGTAAAGGAAGCACTCGATATGCCTCGACTTTATAAGCATCTCCAGTCTTGCTCAATTCAATAAGCTTTACCGCAGATGAAGAAATATCCAGTCCTATCATCGGCTTTGAGGGATTGGAGAAAAAATCGAAAAATTCCATTTTTTAATCTAAGTCCTTTATTGTGGCTACTCTCAGCAACAGTTTTTAGTCGCAGCTCACGTTAACAACGGATGCTAACCTTGCAAATGATGCACTTCACATTCCCTACACACTATAATAGACGCTGAAATTTTTCGGTGCCTGAAAATGGTATCTCTGCTGATGCGACAAATATGCGAAAACTGATTAAGCCATTGGCTCTGCTCGCTCTCCTTGGCACAGGCGGCTTCCTAGTGGTGGCCTCCTGTTTGTACCTCTACCTTAGCCCAAAACTCCCATCAGTCGAGGAACTAAAGGAGATCGAGTTACAAATTCCACTGCGAATCTATTCACAAGATTTAAAAGTTATCGCTGAGTTCGGTGAAAAGAAGCGTTCACCGGTATTATTTAACGAAATCCCCCAACCGATGATCGATGCCTTCCTTGCCGCCGAGGATGATAGTTTTTTTGAGCACCGAGGCATCGTTATATCCGGCCTGCTGCGAGCCGCCGTGGAACTGGTTACTACCGGTCAGATACGCAGCGGGGGCAGCACTATTACTATGCAGGTTGCACGTAATTTCTTTCTCAACAATCGCCAGGAATTCACGCGGAAATTTAATGAGATACTGCTCGCCTTCAAAATTGAAGAGGGTTTGACTAAGCAGGAGATACTCTCTCTCTATACCAATAAAATATATATGGGTAATCGTGCCTATGGGGTCGGGGCCGCGGCTCATGTCTACTATGGCAAGCGACTCCAAGATTTGACACTGGCGGAGACCGCGATGATAGCCGGCCTGCCGAAAGCACCGTCAACCTACAACCCCATCGCCAATCCACAGCGTGCACTGCAGCGGCGCAACTGGATACTCGGCCGTATGCTGCTATTAAAAAACATCACCACTGAGCAGTATCAGGCGGCCCTATCAGAGGAAGACCACGCCACATACCACGGCTCTATATCCGAACTCGATGCCGCCTATATTGCGGAAATGGTACGCCAGGACGTGATCGAAAAATTTGGCCTCAAAGCCTATACGGAAGGCTATTCGGCAATCACCACTATTGATTCAACCATGCAGAAAAAAGGGGTCGAAGCCCTTCAAGTCGGGATCCTTGCCTATGATCAACGCCACGGCTATCGCGGTGCTGAAAAAACCGCCATTGCCGAAGAAGAATGGCGCGATATCCTCAATAAAACCTCTACTTTTGGAAAACTTGAGCCGGTCATTGTCAGTGATGTGACCGTTGATCGTCTCACTCTGTTGAACCGCAATGGAGAACTTGAGGATCTCAACTGGATCGATGGACTCAAAGATCTGCGCTTATATAAAACGGTAAACGCACGCGGCGCTCCAATTGCGGACGCCTCCGAAGCTTTTAAGCGAGGGGATCTGATACGTGTGATACGCAGAGCGGACAACAGTCCAACACTGGCGCAACTGCCAGAGGTTCAGGCGGCACTGGTGGCGCTCGACCCAAGGGACGGTGCAATCAGAACGCTAGTCGGTGGCTTTGATTTTCGCCACAGTCGATTCAACCGAGTCACGCAGGCGCTGCGCCAGCCAGGTTCGAGTTTCAAACCATTCATTTATGCGACTGCGCTCAGCAGCGGCTTTACACCAGCGTCGCTTATCAATGATGCACCAGTCGTCTTTAATGATAAAAATCTAGAAGACCTGTGGCGGCCAGAAAATGATGGCGGCAAATTCTACGGCCCAACACGATTGCGAGAGGCTCTCTATCGTTCTCGCAATATGGTGTCGATTAGACTACTGAGGCGTATGGGTATCGATCGCACCTTAGAGAGCCTACAGACTTTCGGGTTTGAAACCGGCGACATGCCGCTCGATCTGTCGCTGGCGCTAGGTAGTCATGCGTTGACTCCGCTGAAGATTGCCAGCGCCTATAATATTATCGCCAATGGGGGCTATCGCGTGTCTCCCTACCTGCTTGCCACCGTGGTAGACCGCGACGGTAATGTCATCTATCAAGCGGCGCCAGAGACGGTTTGCGACAGTTGTGGAACAGCTGATGGATCAGATAACAACCGCCTGTTAGAGGGCTCTGCAAGCGCTTACTCGGCAGCTGTCAATGAAGTAGATCTACAACTCGAAGAATTACTTAATAGTCTTGCCAGTGAGTCGCTGGCTGAGGAAACGCGCCAGAGTTTAGAGGTTATCAAACGCGCGTTGGAGCAACAGCCTGATGCGGCTAAGCCGCGCGCTGAACGCGTTATCAATGAACAAATTGCCTACCTTATCGATTCAATGTTAAAAGATGTTATTTTGCGCGGTACGGGCGTCAAAGCCAAAGTGCTAAAGCGCAAAGACCTGGCGGGCAAGACTGGCACCACTAATGGGCCTCGTGATGCATGGTTCTCTGGCTACTCACCTCATCTCACAGTGACAACCTGGGTCGGATTCGACAACAATTCTTTGATCGGACGCAATGAATATGGTGGCTCAGCGGCTCTGCCCATCTGGATCGATTTTGTTCGTGACGCTCTCAATGGCAAGCCCAATATTGAACGGCCACAACCAGATGGAATCGTTATGGTAAAGGTAGATGCCAAAACCGGAAAACGCGTAGCACCCAATCAAAGTGGTATTTTTGAGTTCTTTAGAACTGAAAACGTGCCCGAGTTAATAGGCGGTGAAACGCTGCCTGCTGGGGCTGAAAATACATTGCCTGATGATCTTTTCTAGACTACTTGGATTTATCAGCATACTGGATATTCACTAATGACAGTCAATTGGCACGCGATAGATACCGTCCTGCTGGATATGGATGGCACTCTGCTCGATCTGCACTTCGATAATTTTTTCTGGATGCAGCATCTGCCAAAGCGCTATGCAGAACAGCACAACCTGTCACTTGAACAGGTCTCGACAAAACTTGAAAAGCGCATGCGCGACTATCAGGGAACACTTAACTGGTATTGCACTGATTTCTGGTCCGAGGAATTCAACCTCGATATTGTTGCGCTTAAGCAGGAAATCGATCACCTTATTGGCGAGCGCCCATTTGCTCGCTCATTTCTCGAAGCGCTGGCAACTCATAATAAACAACGGGTGCTGGTAACCAACGCCCATCGTGACAGCGTCGAACTAAAGTTTGCTATAACAGGCATTGATGCCCATCTAGACTCAGTTATCTCATCGCACGACTATGGCCAACCGAAAGAGGATCAGCGGTTTTGGCAGCAACTGCAGGACAATATAGGCTTCGATCCCGAGCGCACACTCTTTATCGATGACTCTGACAATATTCTGCACTCCGCAGAACAATTTGGTATCGCGCATTTACTCGGCATCGAACAGCCTGACAGTCAGCGTGCACCACGCCAATCGGCATCCTTCCCAATGATCAGTTCATTTGCTCAACTGCTCAGCATAGGCACGTAGGTTTAAGCCATGGATAAAGTGCGTATCGATAAATGGCTGTGGGCTGCACGCTTTTTCAAAACGCGCTCTTTGGCCAAGGCGGCGATTGAAGGTGGCAAAGTGCATATTGATGGCAATAAATCGAAAGCCAGCAGGCAGCTAGAATTGGGTACTATTTTATCTATCCGTCAGGGCTTCGATGTTAAAGTCGTCGAAGTCATCGGTTTGTCGGAACAGCGCCGCGGCGCACCAGAGGCTCTATTACTCTACAATGAAACAGCTGAAAGCGTGACCCTAAGAGAGCAAAATGCCGCGCAACGCAAAGCCGTCAACAGCTCGCCAGCCAGCGACGGCAAGCCAAATAAAAAACAGCGCCGTCAAATTCATCGCTTTTTAAGTAATTAAGATAGGCGCAGGGTGAAATTTCAGTACAATACCCGCCCTATGACTGACAACGACTCTCTGCAACGCTTCCTCTTCGACGATACGGATATACGTGGTGACATCACCACCCTGTCCTCAAGCTATCTCGACTTGTTAGCACTGCAAAAATACCCTCCTCAGGTAGCGCTATTGTTTGGCGAGTTTCTCGCTGCGGCAAGTCTTCTTAGCACCAGACTAAAACACACCGGCATGATCACGGTGCAGGCGCGTGGCAACGGTCCAGTGTCAACGATAATGACCGAATGTACTCAAGGCAATAAACTGCGCGGTATTGTGCGTGGCAATTTTGATAACCTCGACGGCCTGAGTACCCTGCAAGAACTGCTCGGCACCGCGACACTCGCCATCACGCTCGAGCCGGCAGGCAAAGAGCGCTATCAGGGCGTTGTTCCCCTGGAAGAAGAGAACCTCAGCAAGTGTCTGGAGTTTTATTTTTATCAGTCTGAACAACTGCCAACAAGAATAAAGCTTGCATCGAACGCTGAAACTGCCACAGGTATGCTAATCCAGCAGCTGCCGACGTCCGGCGATCGCGAGAAAAGCCAAGATGACTGGCAGCGTGTTTCCAGCTTGTTTGAAACTCTGTCTAGCAGTGAACAGCTGACACTCTCCCATAATGACCAGTTATACCGGTTATTCCACGAACAAGCGTTGCGACTGTTTGAACCCCAATCGATGCAGTTCTCCTGCAGTTGCTCACGGCAGCGTACTGAGACCGCATTGATATCGCTCGGGCAAGAAGAAGTCATGGATATCTCCGAGGAGCAGGGACTCATCATGGTTACCTGTGAATTCTGCGCGCAGGAATATCGGTTTACTGCGCGTGATGTCAGCCAGCTATTTGAACCTGAGGATCCACGTATACACTAAATTACAACCCCTATTGGAGTGTCCGATCGCGCTCAGATTAGCTTAGATTACTTGGAGTTTTCTGGCATAATTGGCGACCTTTTGGATATCACCATCCACTTGAATTCGTTCACCCTTTGGAAGAGAGGAAGAGAATGACAGACGCTGCTGTATACACAGACCCCGGCTCCACTGAGCTTATTGAAATGGCCATTAAACGCGGGGAGGGGCATCTCGCAGACACTGGCGCGTTTGTCGCCACTACCGGCCACCGCAGCGGGAGATCTCCCGCAGATAGATTTATCGTAGACGAACCCAGCTCATCTGACGCAGTAGACTGGGGCCCTGTCAATCGCCCCTTCGATGCGGCCAAGTTTGACGCACTCTGGGAGCGAGTCGCGAGTTATATTGCCGAGAAGGAACGTTTCGTTTCTCATCTGCATGTCGGTCAGGACTCCGAGCACTATATCCCGGTGAAAGTGACCACCGAAACGGCTTGGCACTGCCTCTTCGGCCTCAATATGTTTATCCGCAGCAACAAATACAACCCATCAAACAAAGAGCCGTGGAAAATTCTTCACGCCGCACACTTTGTCTGTGATCCTCAGCGCGACGGCACCAACAGCGATGGCGTGGTTATTATTAACTTCGCCCAACGCAAGGTGCTACTGGCTGGTATGCGTTACGCTGGTGAAATGAAAAAAGCGATGTTCTCGGTACAGAACTTCCTGCTTCCTGAAAAAGATGTGATGCCAATGCACTGCGCAGCCAATGTCGGCGAAGATGGTGACACGGCACTATTTTTTGGTTTGTCGGGTACCGGAAAAACGACGCTCTCAGCCGATCCAGATCGCTATTTGATCGGCGACGATGAACATGGTTGGGGCAAGGGCACGGTATTTAATCTGGAAGGCGGCTGTTATGCCAAGACCATCGATTTAAGTCAAAAAAATGAACCGGTCATCTGGGACGCAATTCGCTTTGGTTCGATCGTTGAAAATGTGGTGATCTCAGAGCATCAGCGCAAGGCTGACTATTCGGATACCTCACTGACCGAAAATGGTCGCTGCAGCTACCCTCTTGAACATGTGGATAAACGCTGCGTGGAAAATCAGTCAGGGGAACCGAGAAATATTATTTTCCTGACCTGCGACGTAACCGGCGTACTCCCACCCGTCTCAATGCTAAGCAAAGAAGCCGCCGCCTATCACTTTTTAAGCGGTTATACTGCGCGAGTCGGGTCCACCGAACTGGGCGCCGAAGCGGGAATTAATCCGACCTTCTCGACCTGCTTTGGTGCTCCGTTTATGCCTCGCCCAGCCAGTGTCTATGCCGAACTGCTAATGAAGCGCATCGAAGATTTCGGCTCAAAGGTCTATCTGGTCAATACCGGCTGGACCGGTGGATCTGGTGGTGCTGGAGGCAAAGGCAACCGCTTCCCTATTCCAGTCACTCGTGCTGTTGTCACGGCCATTACTAGCGGCTCATTAGAGAACTGTAAGTGCGAGCATCTAGATATGTTAAACCTCGATGTGCCCTGCGAAATTGCCGGCGTTGACAGCCAGTATCTCAATCCGCGCAATGCCTGGGATGACAAAGCCGCCTATGACAAGCAAGCTGCTACGTTAGCCAAGTTATTTGTCGAGAACATAGTCAGCTTCGCGCCGTCGCAGGATATTATTGATGCCGGCCCGCAGCTGTAACTAGCAGCTGTTTTAGCTAGACCCCAAATACCCGCATCATCTGATGCGGGTATTTTTTTATCTCGGCTTTTTCCGCGCATTAATGGTCTCGCGTGCGACTAGCGGTCAATTGCAGGCATAAAAAAACCCGCCTCAGCGGGTTTTTAAACAGCAGTGGCTATCTACTTGCTGTTACCCAGAATATGATCCACCGCGGCCTTTACCTCATCATCACTGCAATCCATGCAAGTGCCGCGCATCGGCATACCGCGAATGCCATTAATAGCGTTGGTATAAACAGTCTCTAAACCCTGCTCAAGACGCGCAGACCAAGCCGCTACATCTCCGAGTATCGGTGCGCCAGCAACGCCTGAACTGTGACAGGCAATGCAGTTAGTCGCGTAGATATCACCGCCATCACGGGCCGATGCTGCATCGCCTGAAGACATCACAGCAACCTGTCCAGCCATAGACACATGACCAGCCGGGGCAATTCTCGCAGCAACCTGCTGCTCCTGCTGCGCAGTCAGGTTGACAGTCTTGTCACTTGCTCCACAGCCCCATAAAACGGCACTAGCAATAGTGAGCAGAACGAGGTTTTTTAGTCGACTAAACAGGATTGTTTTCATCAAAGGTCATCTCCGGTTAAAACGTAATATCGAATTTGGCGGCATTATAGCGCGCTATGGTTAAATTCTCATTAGCTATACGTTGAATTTTTATCTTTGTATCGATGCGCTGAAAACACCCCTATTTAACGACTAGGCTAGGGGCCGGATTCCAACCGCATGGCGCAGCTTGGCGATCATCATTTGACTTTCAGTGCGCGCCTTTTCAGCCCCCTGCTGCAATATTTTTTCTATTTCAGTAGGGTTTTGCATGAGCATTTCGTAGCGTTCACGAGCCTCTGCTAACTGGCTATTGACCAGTTCAAACAACTGCTTCTTGGCTTCACCCCAGGCAATACCATTGGCAAATTCATCACGCATAGACGCCGTCTGCTCGGGTGTCGCAAAGGCTTTCCAGATCTGAAACACGGCAGATGAATCGGGATCTTTTGGCTCACCCGGCTCCAACAGATTGGTTTTGATTTTATTGATATGTTTCTTTAGCTGCTTTTCGGTTAAAAACAACGGAATGGTATTACCATAGCTTTTACTCATTTTGCGACCATCGAGCCCCTGCAATACCGCGACATTATCATCGACTACCGCCGAGGGTAGTACAAAGTGCTCGCCGTAGTGATGATTAAAACGCTGAGCCACATCCCGCGCCATTTCCACATGCTGTATTTGATCGCGACCAACCGGAATTTGATGTGCATTAAACATTAGGATGTCAGCAGCCATCAGTATCGGATAACTAAACAGCCCCATATTGATACCGTGGTCGGCATCCTCGCCAATCTCTTCATTGGCTTGAACCGCCCCTTTATAAGCATGAGCGCGGTTCATCAAACCCTTTGCGGTCATACAGGTGAGAAACCAGGTTAATTCAGGAATTTCTGGGATATCTGATTGACGGTAAAAAGTCACTTTATCGGGATCCAGACCCAGTGCCAGCCAAGTGGCGGCGATTTCCATGGTTGAGCGTTGCACCAGCTCAGGGTCTTGCGATTTAATCAACGAGTGATAATCGGCTAAAAAGAAAAACGATTCAAAATCGCCACTGCGACTCGCTTCAATTGCCGGACGAATGGCACCCACATAGTTGCCCAAATGAGGGGTTCCTGAGGTGGTGATACCCGTTAAAACGCGCTGATTACTCATATTGACTCAATGACGTCCAAGTTAGTAAATAACACTGCCTATAATAATCGATCTGACATAAGACTAGTGATAAAGGTTAATGATTAACACTAACGTCAGCTTCAGCCACACCCAATCTTCCAGGGCGATTAAAGAACTGCGTCAGTACCTTACTCAAACGTACCGGATCCAGAGCGCCGGTAAGCTCGCGACAGGAATGCATAGCTAACTGAGGAATACCCACATCCAGTGTTGGGATACCCAGTTTGGCTGACGTAACCGGACCAATGGTACTGCCACAGCCAAGATCACTGCGAGTCACAAACGACTGCACGGGCACATCTACTTCAGCACAGAGCTGACGAAACAGACTTGCAGTAACGCCATTTGTAGCATAGCGCTGACTGGAGTTTACCTTGATCACTGGCCCACCGTTTAACGATGGGCTGTGGCCACTATCATGCTTACTGGCAAAATTAGGGTGTACTGCATGGGCATTATCACAGGAGATCAGCAGTGACCCATCGAGCACGCGGGCTTTGTTACTGGCTCGCGTATCACCGCATAAGTCGCCACACAGACGATCGACCACTGACTCTAGAAATGGTCCATCGGCGCCAACGGCCGACACGCTACCTACTTCTTCATGGTCGTTGCAAACCAGTACCGATGTGCAGGTTGTCTGAGCATCGATAATCGCCTTTGCGCCGACAAAGCAACTCAGCAGATTATCCAGGCGTGCGGAGGCGAAGAATTCTTTCTCCAAGCCAATCGTTGTCGCACCCTGTAAATCATAGAAGCAGAGTTCATAATCCAGCACCTGCTCACCGTCGGCCAAAAATCGTTCGGCCAGTAACTCACGGAAATCCGACTTTTCTTCAGCCTGCATCAAGATAGGTGGGATATCAGTCTGAGCATTAATTGATCGATCTTTATTGGCTTCGCGATCGAGATGAATAGCGAGACTTGGAATGATTGCCACAGCTTCATCGAAGTTAACCAGTTTTTGTTTTAACTGCCCATTGGCATCGCTGTAGACCAAACGTCCAGCAAGCGAAAGATCACGATCAAACCACGGATTGAGCAGTGCACCGCCATAGACTTCCACACCCAACTGAAAATAGCCATTGTTGAGCATTTCGGGCTGCGGTTTGACCATTAAACAGGGGCTATCTGTGTGCGCTCCAGCCATGCGGATTCCCGTCTCGGCAAGATCTTCGCCACCCGCCACAAAGGCAATAATCGATGAGCCGTTGCGTGTGACAAAATACTTCTCACCCTGCTTCAGCGTCCAGTCTTCAGACTCGTTCAACGGCTGAAAGCCAGCCGTATGCAACAAATTGGCGATATTGGTTACCGCGTGAAAGGGTGTCGGTGACGCATCAATAAATTCAGCCAACTGTTTGTTAAAGCTCTCTGTATGACTATCAGCCACGTTCATCTTTTAAATTCCTGTCATGTATTTTTATAAAGCACCGAGTGTGACGCTTAAGTGTCACTACGCTCGAGTCTGGCCAGCAAACTGGAGGTGTCCCAACGATTGCCCCCAATTTCCTGCACCTGCTGATAAAAGCTATCCACTAATTGGGTCAGCGGCAACTCACTGCCATTAGCCATTCCCTCTTGCAGCGCAAAGGCTAAATCTTTGCGCATCCACTGCACGGCGAAGCCATGTTCATATTCATTTGCCAGCATAGTCTTGTAACGATTCTCCATCTGCCAAGATTGCGCAGCACCTTTTGAAATCACCTCAACCACCTGTGTTGCATCGAGCCCCGCACGCTTGGCAAAATTGAGCCCCTCAGCGAGACCCTGCACAACGCCAGCAATACAGATTTGATTAACCATTTTGCACAGCTGACCACTGCCAACAGCGCCCAGCAACTGCAACGACTTGGCATAGCTCTCAATCACCTCTTTGACTGCATCAAAGTGATCTTGCTGGCCTCCGCACATCACCGTTAACTGACCATTTTCTGCGCCCTGCTGACCACCGGATACCGGCGCATCAACAAAACCACAGGCAATTCTATCGGCCTGATCAGCCAGCTCCCGCGCCAACAGTGCAGACGTTGTAGTGTGGTCGACCAAGATTGACCCCGCATCCATGGCGGCCAAAGCACCATCTGCACCAATCATCACCGCGCGCACATCATCGTCATTGCCAAGACAAGTGAAGACAATCTCCGCGCCGGCAACCGCATCAGCCGCCGTCTCAGCGGTATCACCGGCATAATCGCTCAACCAGCGCTGGCTAACCGCGCGAGTGCGGTTGTAAACCACCACTGAATAGCCTCGCTTGCTCAGCCATCCCGCCATCGGGTAACCCATCACCCCAAGACCCAAAAATGCCACCCGCTTTGTCATTACACCCTCATCTAAATTAGTTATGCGGACTGCGACCAGACCAATATGATCAGTGCAGCACCCAACAGCAGCCTGTAAATCACAAAGGGTAACATGCCGATGCGCTGAATCACTTTCAGAAAAAGTTTAATGCACAGATAGGCAGTAATCCCCGACAGCACTGAGCCAACCACTATCATTTTCCAGTCAACAGACTCGCTGCCCAACAATTCCACCCCTTTGTAGCCACCGCTTAGCAGAATAATCGGAATAGCCAATAAAAACGAAAATCGCGCCGCCGTTTCGCGATCAAAACCCAGCGCCAGCGCAGCTGTGATAGTAATGCCAGATCTCGACGTGCCGGGTATCAACGCCAACGCTTGAGCAATACCGATCAAAAGTGCCGATCGCCAAGTAATCTTGTCTATGCTGTGCCCGCCACCACCGCGTCTATCTGCCCATGCCAGCATTAAGCCAAAGAAAATCGTCGTAAACGCAATCACCTCCATCGAGCGCAGATGCATTTCAACAAGATCACCTAGCAACAGACCAGCTATTCCAGCCGGCACCGTGGCCAAAATAATAAACCAAGCGAGGTGGCTTTCAGGACTATGACGGCGGACAAAAACACTGTCTAACCAGGCCTGGGTGAGTGTTGTAATATCATTGCGAAAATAAAACACCACCGCCATCAGCGAACCAACATGCACCGCGACATCAAAGGCCAGTCCCTGATCGGGCCAACCCAATACTTGAGAGGGTAAGATCAAATGCGCGGAACTGGAAATCGGCAGAAACTCTGACAGCCCCTGAATAATGGCCAACCACACCGCTTGCATAAGATCCATAAATTACCCTGTCCTTAATTTTGTATGTTTTTTCCACGCCTCTGTGCCACGTAGATAAACCAGTTCCACAGCACCAACGGCCACAGTCTCACCGCGAGCCTGTTTCACCAAACCTATATCAAGCAGATCAATAGCATCTGGATAGATCGCTTGATAAGCGTATTGCTGCAGATCAGCCGTATTCAACAGGACTGATGCATCACCAATAATCACCTCTGGATTGACACTTTCGATCAGCTCTAAAGTAGCTTTGCCACTTAGCAGTTGATCCGCTATAACCGCAACATTATGTTGCCCATTATCGAGCCGGTAAGCACCGCAATTGAACTCACCCATGCGCGCATCCAGCAGTGGCATCACTATTCCCGGCTGCTGATCGTGGCGCTTACATTTGCGCCGATAGGTCTGAGCCATAACCTCTAATGTGGACACCGGAATCACCGGCAGTTGTGCAGCAAAAGCCAGCCCCTGTACCGTGGCAAAGCCGATACGCAAACCGGTAAATGAACCCGGACCAACAGTAACGGCAATAGCATCCAGATCACTAACTCGCAGTCCAGCTTCGACCAGCACTGCATCGACCATCGTCATAATCAATCTTGTATGGGAGCGCGGCTCCTCTGAATAGCGCGAAAATCTCGCCCCGCCTACACTCAAGGCAACCGAGCATGCAGCTGTAGAGGTCTCAATCGCTAAGATGGATGCCATGGTAAAAAGCCCCTTTGTATAGGGAAGAGTTAAAGATACAAGATTTTAAGAGGCCCAGAAGCAAAAATCCCCCACCAATTGGCGAGGGATTTTACAGCGGTCAGGACAATTAAACTATAAACAATTTGTCGCCTAAATATCCTGACTATGGCTTTTCAAACCAACAGGATTAGCTCACCGAAGGGCTTGCTGCTGAAGCTGGCTTTTTAACCGCTGGTTTTTTGGCTGCGGCTTTCTTGGCAACCGCTTTCTTAGCCGCTGGTTTTTTGGCTGCGGCTT
>JAFMBY010000017.1 GCA_017858135.1 Porticoccaceae bacterium
AGTAAGAAGTAAGAAGGTGAACCTCATTTGGGGTTCGCCTTTTTTTTCAACCGTTCAACATGACCGATCAGCGTGTCAACCGTCAATTTTAACAGATCCAGCTCGTCGAGACTGAGTTCGTTCAACCGCTCTAAGTTGGTCTCAATGGTATCAATAATTTGTTTGTGCGGGCGCTGCAGAGGCCGCATAAAATAGCTGGTGACGGTGGCAACTATTGCACCAAAAAACAGCACCGAACCGATAACAATCCATAGCCCCCCCAATAGCTGTGCAGCGCCAGAGAGGGGTTTGTCAGCAATGCCAGCAGTGGAAAATGCCGCCACCCCCCAGTACAGCGCTTCAGTATAGGAGCCGATTGACGTCCCCTTGATATTCCGCTCTGCGACATAGACAGCGGTGGAAAACAACAACCAAAGCACAACGAGCAGGAGAAGCATTCGGGTAAATGGTGTATGCCAATAAACGTCTCTGACAAAGCGCTTTAGGCGCGGCACCGTGACTTTCAAATGTTGCATTCGTCTAGTCATCAGATTACTCGATAGCAGGCTGCGCCGATGATCCAGCCAAAATACCGCCATCAATATTTAACTCGGCGCCAGTCATAAAAGTGACTTCATCAGAGCCTAGCAGCACAGCAACTGCGGCGATCTCCTGAGCCTCACCAAATCGGCCCAAGGGAATCGCTGCGGTCATCGCCTTAATGCGCTCGTCTCGCGTTGATCCGACGCCCAACATCGGGTCCCAAATCGGCGTCATAATCGCCGCAGGGTGAATCGAGTTGCAGCGTATATTGAGACCTTGACTGGCGCAGTAAAGAGCGACGGTTTTGGTGTGGTTGCGCACAGCCGCTTTCGATGACGCATAAGCGGCAGCATCTGGCACGCCCACTAATCCTGACCGCGATGACATATTAATGATTGCACCGCATTTGTTTGGTCGCATCGCTCGAATAGCGTATTTACAGCCAAGGAAGACACCATCAAGATTAATACGGTGAACCCGGCGCCAACTTTTGAGGCAGGCCTGCTCAGGGTTTTGCTGCGTGCGGTTGGTTTCAAGGCCGGTGACACCGGCATTGTTCACCACAATATCCAGGGTGCGCTTATGCTGTGCAATTTTTGCTATCAGCTGCTGCCAGTGTGATTCCTTCGACACGTCAAGAACATCAAAAAGAGCCATGTCGCCCAGAATATCCGCCACTGCCTGACCGGAACTATTGATATCGGTTACATACACGAAGGCCCCTTCGCGCACAAAGGCGTGAGCTATCGCCTCGCCAATACCGCTGGCAGCACCAGTGATCAGAGCGGTTTTCCCTTTTAAGCGTTGCATAAAAGATTCCTTTTGTCCTAGTTATTCAGCCAATCGATGCGATTGTGAACCATAAATTTTATCCATTTCATGCGCTGGATTATTTTTTTCTTGATTAAATTAGTGGTGCAGACATACGCGTGTCGCAGCGCTAAAATGCTATGCAGACTTTTTTTAACCGACTCGAGCCACGTCTATGATGAACAGCAAAAGCAATCAAAAATTATGGTCTAACATTTCGCTAATGAATTTTATGAAGAGCCCCGTTTTGAGCAGCGCCAAGATGGTTTGCATAACCGGCCTGCTGCTTTCGGGTAACGTCTTTAGCGCCTGTGATTTTGATACCGATGACGCCGACTCACCTAATTTTATGGACAGGATTATTGACTGTGAAGAGCAGTCAAAAGCGCTGGACAATTCCTCACAGCCAGCACAATCGGCAACCACAATACTCTACGGAGATGGCTCCGTTGACCCACTGTCAGGCATGGCGGAACGACCCGTTGTGGCGCCGGGTTCAATGAACCACAGTCCGGGTAAGTCTTTTGTCAGCCGACAGCGTTATTCGCTGCGCGCCGATGCTAAGTTCGAGGAATCAGTCACCATCGCCATCCAGCGCCTGCATATTGAGATGGCTCACTACTGTGCTAAAGGCTGGTTGGTTGAGAGTCAATGGACTGAACCTGATGGGCGACGGGAAGGCGATTTTTATCTGCACTACCAGTTTCGCTGCGCGGACTAGGGCTTTTTATTCGGCGCGCTTGAGCTGAACTATTGGGCAATCATACGTTAAGTGTTCTTTAGTCGCCGAGGGCAATGGGAAAACGGCAGACAAACTCGGCGCCCTGCCCCAATCGGCTATTAATCGTTAATTGTCCACCGCAACGACTCAACGCATGTTTGACAATGGCCAAGCCCAATCCCGTGCCGCCGGTATCTGAATTGCGACTGCTATCTCCGCGATAAAAGCGCTCAGTGAGGCGCGGAATTTCCGCCGCATCTATACCGATGCCACTATCCTTAACCGAGACATTAATAAAGCTGGTATAGCGGGTTACTTTTACTCTGATATCGGTGCCATCAGGATTGTGACGAACCGCATTAAAGACAATATTGCCGAGTACGCTGCGAAGATCATTAGCGTCAGCCTTTACTTGGCAGTCTTCTTCACAGTCCAGCGAGATACTGTGTTTGCCATCACTGAGCAGTTCCGCCTCGGCGACAATTGCATGCAACACCTCATGCAGGTTGACGTTCTCAAGCACAGGCGCTTGATTGTCCGACTCCAGCCGCGAGATAAGAATAAGATCATTGGCTAGCGCTTCCATTCGGGACACCTGACTCGACATTTGCGTAAAGGCTTTGTCAAACACGGCACTGTTGCCAGGGACACTTTGCAGGGTCTCAATGTAGCCTCTCATCACTGTCAACGGTGTGCGTAATTCATGCGAGACATTGCCGACAAATTCTTTGCGCAACTGTTCCAGATTATTGATCCGTGTCACATCCGTAATCACCAGTACGATTTCATCCTCGCCAAAATAGGAGGCCGAAAATTGCAGGATGCGTTCTGCGTTATTGATCGAAGAGAGTTTTATTGAGCCGTCGAATTGCTTCTGGGTGATATAGCTGACAAATACCGGGCCGCGTATAAGATTGATAATAGCCGTGCCGCGGTCGGAGGAGCGAAGACCGAGAAGGTCTGCCGCAGAACTGTTCCACCAATCTATTGTCAGATCGCTGCGCAGCACCAGGATACCCTCTTCAAGTGCCTCGGTCAGTCTCGTTACGCGCTTGATCGTTCGCCGCATTCGCTCTTGAGTTCGGCGATGGCGGCGGCGCTGACGATTGAGGGTGTCGCTTATTTCTCCCCAAACACCATCGGTGTCTGGAGGAATGCCACGCATGCCTTTGTCAATCCAGCTGAAGAGTAGAGAGATAACGCGAAAAGTCCAGAGCATATAGGCAACCAGACCAAACAGCATAAGCTCAAAGGGAGCGCCAAGACTGAGACCAAAAAGCACACAGAACAGGCTTATCAGCACAACACGCCAGATCTCTGTGTTCATTCCCGGTCGCAATGAATCTATATCCTTCTTTAGTCACTTATTCTAATCATGCTGCAATTGGGATGAGAATCGATACCCAGCGCCGCGAACAGTCTGCACATAGTTCTCGTGACCTGCAACCGAAATCGCCTTGCGCAAGCGACGAATATGCACGTCCACCGTCCGCTCATCTAGATAGACATTGCCGCCCCAAACATAGTCCAGAATTTGCCCGCGAGAATAGACGCGCTCTTGATGAGTGAGAAAAAATTGCAACAAGCGGTATTCAGTAGGGCCAAGAGTAATCGGTTGTCCGGCAATACTGACACGGTGACCAATCGGGTCAAAAATAAGCTCGCCAATCACTATCGGCTCCTGCAGATCTTCGCGCCCGATACGTCGCAATACCGCCTTCACGCGAGAAATTAACTCGCGCGGCGAAAACGGCTTGGCAAGGTAATCATCTGCACCGGCATCCAGACCGGCAATTTTGTAGTCTTCATCGGCTTTAGCTGTGAGCATGATAATGGGCAGCTTCGCCGTTAGCTCGTCACGCTTAAGGCGCCGCAAAAGCTCTAACCCAGTGGTTCCCGGCATCATCCAGTCTAGCAGGACAAGATCTGGCTGAGAGTCGACTATTGTCCCATGCGCCTGTTGAGCATTTTCAGCTTGTAGAACATTAAAGTCTGCGGCTTCCAAGGCTATACACAGCATATCTCGAATCGCCACCTCGTCATCGACTATTAGAATCGTATGCTTGGGCATTATGGTTGCAACCTTATCGTTCATTTTGAACATCCCATTTAATGGTCCCAACATGACATAAATATGACAGCGATAAAGTGTATGCCGATCTTTCGGATTTACAACCCAGATTTCTGCGCCGCCCCCGGGAGTCGATATTTAAAATTCGTTCACGCATAATGTCGGCTTTTTAAGCGACTAGGATCCGAACATGACCATTACAGAAAACAGCGCCGTAAGCTTTCACTACACATTAACCGACGAGCAGGGACAGGAAATTGATAGCTCCGCGGGACAGGACCCGCTGGCCTATCTGCACGGTGCCGGGAATATTATTCCAGGTCTGGAAAAAGCCCTGGAAGGAAAGTCCGTTGGTGACCAGCTCAATGTGGAGGTATCTGCCGAGGAAGGTTATGGGCCCGTTCAACACGAACTTATCCAGGACGTGCCACGCAGTTCTTTTCAAGGCGTAGAAAGCATAGAAGTGGGCATGCAATTTGAAGCGCAGACTGGCCAGGGCGGTTCTGTTCCAGTAACCGTCACAGCCGTTACTGACGAGACTGTCACGGTCGATGGCAACCACCCGCTGGCAGGCAAGAACCTCAATTTCGATGTCACCATTGCAGATGTCCGCGAAGCATCGGCAGAAGAACTTGAGCATGGCCATATTCACGGCCCAGGCGGGCATAATCACTAATATCTTTTGCCGACGCACTGCCGGCACCAAGAATCCTAAAAAAAAGGCCACCAAATGGTGGCCTGAAATGGGAGGAGAAGGTAGAAATAAATTAAACTAAACTGCATTGTTGGCTTAACAAACTTGGGGTCCAACTAGTCAATCAAACATAGGTGAAATTTCGCTTATGGCAACACAGCCTGCTAAACCACAACCAATGCCCGTGCTAATCCAAAAATCCGCGCCATAAGCAAATATACCAAGTGAGATGCCGAGCAGAGCGCCACAGGCAATCATTAACAAGCTGACAAAACTGTAACCATTCATTAATAATTCCTCTTTACTATTGAATCCGTTCAAAACAACTCTGACGACGCTGGACACTGCAGGCCGCCAGGAAGTTCATTTAAAGCATTTTTATGTTTGATTACTCACGAACTGTTGGCAATTCCACTGTTGCCCTGTTCACAATTGATAAGCTGATGCAAAATACTGTGCGCTGAGTCGTTAGAGCACTGACGATTTCAGCCGTCTTACTCGCCTTTACCCACAATTGACTAACGAGAGATAACAGACCTTATGACGATCAAAATAGGGATCAATGGATTTGGCCGCATTGGCCGCTTGGCACTGCGCGCAGCTTGGCACTGGGATGATTATGACATTGTGCAGATCAATGAGATTGCCGGAGATGCCAAGGCCGCAGCACACCTTCTCAAGTACGACTCGGTGCACGGGACCTGGAATGAGGAGATAACGGGCAAATCTGAGGGTGAGGCGGCAATCACTATAGGTGGGCAGTCTGTGCGTTACACCCAGTCCAGCAGCATTGAAGCAACAGACTGGTCAGCAGTGGATATGGTGATCGAATGCACCGGCAAGTTTAAATCGCAGCAGTTGCTAGCACCCTATTTCACTCAGGGCGTGAAAAAAGTCATCGTCTCTGCGCCGGTAAAAGACGGTACGCTGAATATTGTAATGGGCGTTAACGACAATAAATACGATGATCAGGCCATCGTCACTGCAGCATCCTGCACCACTAATTGCCTTGCGCCAGTGGTCGACGTGTTACAAAAAACCTTTGGCATCGAACATGGCGCGATTACCACTATTCACGACATTACCAACACTCAAAGTATTCTCGATGAATACCATAGTGACCTGCGTCGCTCACGCGCAAGCGGAATGTCGCTGATACCGACGAGCACCGGTTCAGCCACTGCCATTACAGAAATATTCCCCGAACTCAAAGGCCGTATCAATGGGCTTGCCGTGCGAGTGCCATTGGCCAATGCGTCCTTAACTGACTGTGTTTTTGAGCTGAGCCGGGATGTCAGCGTCGAAGAGGTCAACGGCGCATTGCGCAGCGCGGCAGCAGGTCGCTTGAAAGGCGTCCTTGGATTTAGCGATATGCCGCTGGTTTCGGTGGACTATACCAATGACAGGCGCTCCGGAATTGTCGATGGCTTGTCGACAATGGTGATCAATAAAACGCAGGTAAAAGTCCTTATCTGGTATGACAATGAGGTTGGTTACGTTAATCGTATGATGGAGCTGGCAGCCAAAGTCGCCGCCTCAATTGAGCGCTAGAATGAAAACCCAAAACCAACGATAAAGAATCAACTAATCAGCAATGAATTTCGACGTTAAAGCGCCTGTCGCCCAATACAGTCTGGTTACCCTGAGTTACTGGGTATTTACTCTCAGTGACGGTGCACTGCGCATGCTGGTGGTGCTGTTTTTTCATCAGCTCGGCTATAGCCCTATTGAGATAGCCGGCTTATTTTTACTTTACGAGTTTTTCGGCGTGGTAACCAATTTTTACGCTGGCTGGTTAGCCACAGCGATCGGTTTAACCGTCACTATGCAAATGGGTCTAGTCCTGCAAATTGTCGCTCTGGGGATGTTAATGGTGGATAACTCTATGTTATCTGTCGTCTATGTGATGGTTGCGCAGGCACTCTCTGGTATTGCCAAAGATCTGAACAAGATGGGTGCCAAGGCGAGCATTAAATCACTGGTGCCCGCAGATGCGCAGAATCGACTCTATCGCTGGGTAGCACTACTGACCGGGTCAAAAAATGCCTTAAAAGGGTTGGGCTTTTTCCTTGGTGCCTGGCTATTGGCCGCGGTGGGCTTTCAAACTGCGGTCGGCATGATGGCCGCGGTTTTGGTCGCAGTGTTAGTGCTTGGTCTCTTTTTACTGGAGCGCACGACGGGCATCTCTAAAAAGCCTCAGCGTTTCAAACACCTGTTTTCCAAGAGCAACGCGGTCAATCGACTGAGTGCAGCGCGCTTTTTTCTGTTTGGTTCTCGCGATATCTGGTTTGTTGTCGCACTGCCGGTCTTTTTGCAGAGCCAACTTGAGTGGAGCTATTTGCAAGTCGGCAGCCTGATGGCAATCTGGGTAATTGCTTACGGTATTGTGCAGGCAGCGGCGCCCAAAATCACCGCAATAGGAAAGACCGCGAGCGATAGTAACGTTTCACAGCCGTCGGGGAAAACAGCTTTTAATTGGGTAATAGTGCTCTGTCTTGTGCCTGCTGTAATTGCTGGTGGCCTCTATGCAGCCGGGAGTAGCACCAGCTTGATCACAACGGGCCTGGTGCTTGGGCTATTGGTATTCGGTGCCCTATTTGCCATTAACTCGTCTATCCATTCCTATTTGATTGTTGCTTATGCACGGGAAGATGGCACGTCGCTAGATGTGGGTTTTTATTATATGTGCAATGCCGCGGGCAGATTGGTTGGCACGCTCTTGTCCGGGCTCGTCTACCAACAATCCGGCTTGGCGGCCTGCCTGCTGATCTCGTCTGTGATGCTTATTGCCAGCGCAGTCATCTCGCGAAAACTGCCCGCCTGAGCCAAGCACAGACTTTTACTGCTGATCCATGTCTGCTAGGGTGAGCGTTTTTTAAATGACCAAAAGAATTTGCTATGACTAATGAAAATGATACCGCGATGGACCCCAATGGGCTGTTTCGCGAAGAAAACTTTACCGATCAAAAAATGGGATCCATTCGCAAGCTCGTGCCAGTAAAAGCGGATGGCAGCGACGACCCCGATCGCACAACAGAATTTTTCGGTTCGGCGCAGGTCATGACGCCGATGGGGGCAATACCGCTTAACTTCGCACTGGACGGAGCCACTATTGGTGAAGCGGCGAGTGACTTTGCCGGCAAGGCGCAAATTGCCGTTGAGGAAGCTGGCAGAGAGATTGAAAGAATGCGCAGAGAGCAGGCGTCTAAAATCGTTGTGCCCGGTCAGGGCGGTGGCGGCATGGGTAGTCCCGGTGGCGGAATTATTACTTAAGCGGGCTTTTTTTGAACCGGTGGGTTATTTGAGCAAGAGACTACCCTGAATCGGTTGAAAGTGATCGGCGGCATCAATCAGTGATCCCGCCGTGAGTGCCTCAACACCATAAACCCTTGTCGCAATAGAATAACGCTGGCTCACCCGAGCGAGCAGCAAATCGAAATCGCCATCTCCAGAAAGCAGAACGATTTCGTCCA
The DNA here is from genome assembly GCA_017858135.1 of Porticoccaceae bacterium. Lineage (GTDB taxonomy): Bacteria > Pseudomonadota > Gammaproteobacteria > Pseudomonadales > Porticoccaceae > HTCC2207. The sequence continues at coordinate 8,292 of JAFMBY010000017.1, forward strand.
CCGGATTAGCGCATCCCGCACAATCCATAATATCAATGGCGATCCCTACATCCCAATCACCTTTCGCCGAACCGTCGCTGCGCTGAATAAAAGGTTTGAGTTTAACCTCGAAGCCGATCTCGCGAAGAACCTGCTGAAAGCCCCGCTGCCCCGCGTCATTGCGCTCGATGGCATAGGCTGTCGCCTGATCAATTTCACCCTGCTCGCTGAGCTGACGCCACAGTTCGCGATAATTAAAGTAACAGCCAAACTGCTCCTTTACCGTGTAATAGATATTTTGTACATCGACAAACAAAGCGATTTTTTTCACTGGGCATGCTCTCTTCTGCGTGGGCCATCAAGATGGCGGATTTATAGCAATAACTCAGTACCAATTCGACAACTAGCACCCGGTGCAATACTTCGACTGACACTGATCACTCGATCTTGACGCCAATGGCGACGGGTTATTTTTATGCACGGACTGATCGCCGTCAGTCCCAACACATCAGTAATGGCAATATCAGGAATCACTGCCTGCAGCTGATGTTCAACTCGGCTCGGCGGCACCAGCCAATCGAGATAGGCCTGTGGAGTGACCTTCTGATAGTTTTGCTTGAGGTAGGCTGGCACTCGCGATGGACTGACAAAACACTCCTCCCACTGCACCGGGACCGATGCAATCGAATGGACCAGCACGGAATGATGAACGGGCTCACCCTCGGTCAGTCCTAACAGAAAAGCGATACTTCTCTCCGCCGCAATAGCATCCAGAGTAACAATACGATTGCTGTACTGCGGATTATTGAAACTAAACTGATGATTAAAGTCAGGTAATTCCACAACTGAGGCTGACGAACGCGGTTCCGCAACAAAGGTCCCCGCCCCCGGCGAACGCAGCAACAGGCCCTCATCCGCCAACTCTTGCACCGCGCGCCGCGCAGTCATCCGGCTAACCGAAAAATCCTCTGATAACTGATTCTCGGAGGGAATACGCTCGCCAGTCTTCCATTGGCCTGACTCAATCTTATTTTTGATAAAAGCCTTTATCTGCGCATAGCGCGGTAGTGAATACATAGCCTGAGTCATAGAAACACACCTCATTTAATCTATACACTATACCTGTATATACAAATTTAGCATTTTAAAAATCGGGGGTTAAGTCATTTATTTTATGTTTAAAATAAATGACTTAATATTAAAATGACCACCATATACTGAAAATAGAAGAATTGCTATTCAGTATATACAGGTAAATTACAAATCAGGCCTGAAGGTCTTCGACTCCAATAAGATCGAGCTTGTGTTGACGGGGAAGTTTTTTAATCTGAGCTTCGCGAATACTGGCACTACTGCGATTGTGGCCACCCTCGACAAAAACTATTTTTTCGGGTCTGCGTCCGCGAAAGTACTTGGCTCCAGCACGGCCACTCAAGTGCTCCTTAAAACGTCGCTCGACATCAGTGGTGATGCCAGTGTAAAGCGACTGGTCAGTTGCCCGGATAAGATAGACAAACCATTCATTCATGCGCTGGCGGCAACATCCGCAACAATAAAGTCATGACAGGACTGACAGCGGTACTGGGCGCGTCTCATTAGTATCTTCTTATGCCGCACGCTGGTTAACTGATGCGTCCTGCAGGCGCACCTATAGGTAAACTGCGCATATTGCCTGACCGGAATTCCCGTTAGGTCGTAACTGCCAGTGGCCTTAGGCTCGGCGCCGAGATCAATCATTATCGCTTTCCACTCGGAACCATGGGGTTTGACTCGCCTTAGACCGTAAAGACAGTCCACCAGGTAATGAGCCACCTCATGGGTGACGGTATCGCTGAGACTGTCTTGATAGTATTTGGCGAAGAGCCAGGGATTGTAGCGGATACGGCGACTGCGGCCCTTGACCTGATACATTCCTGCACACTTGCCCTTGAGGTCAAAATGCACTGATATAGCGGCGAACTGTCGCCCATAAAGTTGAGATGCTTTGGCGATACAGTGCTCAGTCGCGGCCTCGACCTGACGCCTTTGAAATTCAGATATAGGTTCAATCATGCCAAACAGTATATCGTTGGCCGGGCCTGTTACAATCATTAAAACAGCTATCAAGACGCAAAAATGAATTTTGACTTCCACTGCCATACTACCGCTTCAGATGGATCGCTAGCCCCCTCCGACCTGATTAATCTCGCTCTCGAGCGAGAGATCGATATGCTCTCGATCACCGATCATGACACGCTAGAAGCTTATAAGACGTTAGGCGACCTCGGGGCTAAGTTACAGCTTGTTCCCGGCATTGAGCTTTCCAGTCAGTGGAATCGACGTGGGGTGCATATAGTTGGGCTGAACGTGGATATCAACAGTAGCGCGATTCAGGAGGCGGTGGAGCGGCAATCCAAGTCGCGGCAGGATAGGGCAGACATCATTGCCGAGCGATTGGCGCGACTGGGATTTGCAGATTGCCTTGAAGGTGCAAAGTCCTTTGCCGGCGGCCCACAGGTGGGCCGACCCCACTTTGCGCAACATTTGGTGGCAATAGGAGCCGTGGCAAATGTTCAGCAGGCCTTTAAACGCTATCTAGGCACAGGAAAGGTCGGAGACGTAAAAGATCAATGGGCTGAGCCCGATACAGTAATTGGCTGGATCCGCGATGCCGGCGGGGTTGCCGTACTCGCTCACCCAACCAAATATAAACTGACGAGGTCAAAACTGGTCGCGTTGATCGCCGCCTTTAAAGCTATGGGCGGTCAGGCAATTGAAGTCATCTCCGGCGCCCAAGTACCGTCGGTAACGCGCGATATGGCCAGGCTTTGTGTCGACAGCGGGCTAGAAGCGTCTTGCGGATCAGACTTTCACAGCCTCAATCAACCCTGGGCATCACTGGGACATGTGGCACCCTTGCCAGACAATTGCACGCCGGTCTGGCAGCGCTGGCATTGACAGATTCTCAAGCGCAATGAAGGGTTAGCCGAGGCTTAAATTCCTGTGTATACTGGCGCGCTGAAAACCTGTCGACAGCCGTTTAAGCAAGCGCCTGAACAGACACTAGACCGTGCAAACCAGGCGGCCTCCACAATAATATTGTCAACGGAAACTACTACGTGGATTTTTTCATCTTTGTCAGCGAACAATGGCTACTCATCTCTTTGCTGATCGCCTTGATCGGTGTGTTTTTATTCACCGAGCAGGGCAAAAGTGGTAAATCAATAAGCCCGGCCGAACTGGTTCGCTTGATGAACAGCGAAGAAGCTGTAGTCGTCGATGTACGCAACGCTGGGGAGTTTGAAAGCGGCCATATTCACGGCTCGAGAAATATACCGCACGGCAAGCTAGCCAGCCGGATTACTGAGCTGGAGAAGTTCCGCAGCAAAATTATTGTGGTGGTCGATAAAATTGGCCAGCACTCAGGTGGCGTAGGCAAAACACTTACCAAAGAGAGTTATGATGTCCGGCGCCTTGGCGGTGGAATCAGCGAGTGGCAGGGCGCAAGCCTGCCACTTGTCTCAGGCAAATAAAACGTCTCTTACCAACCCATATTCTTCTCGTCACCACCTAAAGGTGCGGTCATAGGAAATCCCATGTCTCATGTTGTACTATTCGGCACTCGCTTCTGCCCTTTCTGCGTAGCCGCAAGACGGTTAATGACCAATAAAGGCATTGATTTTCAGGATATATCAGTGGATAACGATCCTGAATTACGCAGTCGATTAATTGCAAAAAGCGGTCGTAATACGGTGCCGCAAATATGGTTTGGCATGGAACATGTGGGCGGCTTTGACGAGCTGCGCGATTTAGACCGCCGTGGCATCATTGATTCCTTGCTACAGGCCGGGGTTGAATTGGGCGAAACCGTCTCCATATAAAACGTTAATAAATTAAAATTACTACATTTAAAGGGTTGACCATGACTGATGACACTACCGCCGCTCCTGAAGCAGCCAACCAAGAACAAACCATTGCGCCGAAGTTTGCTGTGCAACGTCTCTACTTAAAAGATCTTTCATTTGAGACCCCTCAGGGAGCAGCAGCTTTTCAAAAGCAATGGCAGCCGAAAGTCAATCAGGACCTGAGCACCAAAACCAATAAAATAGACGATGGACTCTTTGAAGTCTCGCTGCGCATCACCATTACCGTCAAGCATGAAGATGAAACGATTTATTTAATTGAGGCAGAGCAGGCCGGTTTGTTTAATATCGAAGGTCTGGAGGGCGGTCAGCTTGCTCAGGTTCTTAACGTCACGTGCCCAAGTATGCTGCTTCCCTATGCGAGAGAGGCAATAGACAGTACATTGACCAAGGGCTCATATCCTCCACTGATGATTCCGCCGATTAATTTTGATGCGCTCTTTGCCTCTGCCGTTCAGCAGGCCGCTGCAAAACAAGAGGCCACATCGTCAGAGACCAGCACTCACTGAGTATCTGGCAACTAGGTCGCAACCAAAAAACCCCGCTGCGAAAGCGGGGTTTTTTATTGCCCGCGCTTTGTAACGATCCTGGCCAAAGCCATAACCAACTTAATATTAGAGCGCCTGACTCTCCATTTTATATTCCTGCAGTTTGCGCGTCAGGGTATTGCGTCCCCAGCCCAATAGATCGGCGGCGTCCTTTTTCCGCCCACCGGTATGGGCGAGTGCTGTTTCAATCATTGTTCGCTCAAAGTCAGGAACTGCCTGAGACAGAATATCGCTGCGCCCAGCCTTCAATTCACGTTCACTCCAACGGCGCAACATCTGCTGCCAATCCCCTTGCGCACGCGGATCGCTAACCGCCTCATCAGCTTTCAGTTCCGGCGGCAGGTCAGTCAATAATACCTCGCGGCCAGCAGCCATTACCGTCAACCAACGACAGATATTTTCAAGTTGGCGCACGTTACCCGGCCAGGCTAAGCCATAAAAGAAATCTTCGGCTTCGCGGGACAATACCTTGGGTTCCATATCCAGCTCTTTGGCCGCGCGGTGAAAAAAGTGCTTCATCAGCTGAGGAATGTCTTCGCGACGATCGGTTAATCTCGGCAGGTGCACACGGATGACGTTGAGGCGATGATAGAGATCTTCCCTGAATCGGTTGCTCTCGACCAGCTCCTCAAGATTTTGATGAGTCGCGGCAATAATCCGCACATCGACTTTAACCGAGGTGTGACCGCCAACTCGATAGAATTCCCCATCAGCTAACACGCGCAGCAGACGGGTTTGCGCCTCCGCCGGCATATCGCCGATTTCGTCAAGGAAAAGAGTTCCACCATTAGCCTGCTCAAAGCGCCCAACTCGCAATTGTGCGGCGCCAGTAAAGGCACCTTTTTCATGGCCAAATAATTCAGACTCAATCAAATCATGAGGAATAGCGGCCATGTTGAGGGCAATAAATTTGGCGTTGCGGCGCGGACTGTGTTTATGCAAGGCGTGCGCAACGAGCTCCTTGCCAGTGCCAGACTCACCATTGATCAGCACAGTAATATTTGAATTAGAGAGTCGCCCAATCGCCCGGAACACTTCCTGCATCGCGGGAGCTTCACCAATAATTTCCTGAGACGGCGGCGGCTCTTCGGCGGCTTGCTGAGGCTTTTGCTCGCGAGCAAAGGTAACCCCGCGACGGGCAACATCAACCAGCTCATCCAAGTCGAAAGGTTTCGGCAGGTATTCAAAGGCACCACCTTGATAGGCGGCCACCGCGCTGTCGAGATCAGAGTGCGCTGTCGTAATAATGACCGGGATATTCGGGCGTGTGCCATGTATCTGCTTGAGTAATTCAAGGCCATCTATGCCGGGCATTCGAATATCGGAGATAATAATTTCTGGCAGCGAAGAGCGCAGCGCCACAAGTAGGTCATCGCCATTCTCAAAGCTGCGGACCTCAATGCCTTCACGAGAAATGGCCTTCTCCATCACCCAACGCAGTGAGCGATCATCTTCGGCTATCCAAATTTCTGATGTGCTATTCATACTAAACCTTTATCGGTAGATAGATCGAGAATTGGGTGCTTCCCGGCTCTGAGTCACATTCAATAATGCCTTGGTGAACATTGATGGCGGACTGAGCAATGGTTAAACCCAACCCAGTGCCTTCGCTTCGGCCACTAATCATAGGAAAGAAAATCCGCTCTTTAATGTCTTCTGAGATACCCGGACCCGTGTCAATAACGTCGAGCCGACACAGCACTTTGTGGTGCTGACCAGCAATGGTGAAGTTGCGTTGAATTCTGCTTTTAAGCGTCAGTCGTCGTTCGGGCAGATCGGCCTCAAGTAGCGCTTGCATGGCATTGCGCGCGACATTTAAGACAGCCTGAATAAGCTGCTCACGATCAGCGGACAACTCCGGAATACTCGGATCATAATCGCGGCAAATTACCAACTGTCCCTGCACCTCAGCCTCAATCAAGGTCGCGACATGCTCAACCACCTCATGAATATTAATTGACGTGAACGTGGGCAACTGACTGGGACCGAGTAGACGGTCGACAAGATTTCTCAAGCGATCAGTTTCTGTGGTAATGATCTGACACAGCTCAGCAGTCTCACCATTGATCTCACTCTCCGAAATTTCCTGAGCCAGCAGCTGTGCGGCTCCGCGAATACCGCCAAGAGGATTTTTAATCTCGTGAGCCAGCCCCCGAATTAAACTTCTCGAGGTATCGTGAACAGATAGTAGCGCCTCCTCGCGATTGATTCGCAATATACGGCCAACTGGCTGCATCTCCATGAGGATCCAGGCGCCAGAATCAATGCTAATCGGGGTCACTGTATAATCCACCTGAGAGGACTCAACGCCTGGGCCTCGCAAAAACTCATGCCGCAGTGTATGAGGATGTCCATAGGCCAACGCTTCGCACAAAGTCTGCCGTGCAGTCTCATCGTCATTGAACAGGTCACTGGCCGCGGTTCCGCGCAGACGCACGCTACCCACCTGTAACAGAGCCTCTGCCGCAGGATTGATATAGTCGATCAATAAGCGCTGATCAATCAGCAACACAGCGGTGTTGAGATTATCAAGCAGCAATCTATGTAATTGATCTGAGGTCATAAACTCCATACCGGTAAAGTGGGCCAGCTAACCGCGCTGACGGCTAAACCAGCGATGGTGTATAGCCTGCAATAAGCAGGCCAGAAACGGATTTACACTATCGCCTCGAAGCGTTGAATACAGGCTCATCGTGAGCCTGAGGGAAACAGCATTATACGTCGGCGCAGCTGTCCATGCACCATCATGGTGCAAGCTAAGTTAATAACGAGTCAATTGCGTATAAAATGACGTTGAACATGGATCGTGACAGGCTTTGATATCGCCAATACCGCACCCTGAGGAGAGTAAACACGGGCAGATACTGTATGTGCACCGCGCTCTAAGTCAGTTATGGTGCGCGAAGTTGCTGCCAGCGGTTTGCCATAAGCGGTTTGATCAAAATAAAACTGTACCAGATGGCCAGGCTGCAGCGCTGGCGTCAAGGTCAGCTGCACCAACACTTCGCGTTGATCATAGTGCACCAGAGAATCATCTTCAGGGGCGACCAAAGCCACTCTGGAATATCCTGCGAAATCAGGGCTGGGACGATCAGATGGCATCTCAACGGGGCTTGCCACAGACGGTATTTCAGTGATTGCAGGAAGTGTGATCGCGGCAGCGTCGGCATCAGCGGGAGGCGTGTCGGTGTAGGTGATATTTCCTTTCTCATCCAATACTTTATAAACAGTGGCCTCGACGAAGAAGGCCAAAAGCATTATTGCTGGCGCGACAAATAGTAGTAGTAGAAATAATTTTTTCATGAGGTCCAGCGCTACGAGTCCGTTGGCAACTTATCCCTGTTCTAACTGAAGACTAGACCTATTTGCAGCAAAGAAAAAGCCCGCCATTGACTCAATGGCGGGCTTTTTCAGGTTTTGCGAACGAATATAAAATGTTCTCAGCGGTTTACACGCTGTAGTACATATCAAACTCAACCGGATGAGTAGTGTGCTCAACGCGGTAAACTTCTTCCATCTTCAGATCAATGTAGGCATCGATCATATCATCGGTAAATACACCACCAGCTGTCAGATACTCACGATCAGTATTCAGCGCATCCAGCGCTTCACGCAAGCTGCCAGCAACCTGAGGAATGGCCGCAGCTTCTTCAGCAGGAAGATCATAAAGATCTTTGTCCGCTGCATCGCCAGGGTGCATCTTGTGCTTAATACCGTCCAAACCAGCCATCAGCATTGAAGCAAACATCAGGTATGGATTTGCAGTTGGATCACCAAAGCGGACTTCTACACGCTTGCCACGTGGGCTAGCAACGTATGGAATACGGATTGCAGCAGAACGGTTGCGCGCTGAATAAGCCAGCATTACCGGCGCTTCAAAGCCCGGAATCAAACGCTTATAAGAGTTAGTCGACGCATTGGCAAAGGCATTGAGTGACTTAGCATGTTTGATGATACCGCCAATGTAGTACAGAGCGGTTTCGCTCAGACCGGCATAGGCATCACCAGCAAATTGGTTGTCGCCGTCTTTCGAGAAAGACATGTGGCAGTGCATACCAGAACCATTGTCACCAACAATTGGCTTAGGCATAAAAGTAGCTGTCTTGCCATAGGCGTGAGCAACGTTATGCACACAGTACTTGAGGATCTGAACCTGATCAGCTTTCTTCACTAGAGTGTCAAATCGAACCCCAATCTCGCACTGACCAGCGGTGCCTACTTCATGGTGATGCACTTCAATCTCTAGGTCCATCTGCTCCATAGCATTACACATGGCAGCACGCAGATCATGCAGACTATCAACCGGTGGCACAGGGAAGTAACCGCCCTTAACGCCTGGACGATGACCCATGTTGCCATCAGGGAACACACTACCTGAAGACCAGGCTGCTTCGTCAGAGTTGATCTTGTAAAACGCGCCACTCATGTCGACGCCCCATTTGATGTCGTCAAACACAAAGAACTCAGGCTCTGGGCCAAAGTAAGCGGTGTCCCCTAGGCCAGTAGAGTTCAGGTATTGCTCCGCACGCTGAGCGATAGAGCGTGGATCGCGCTCATAGCCCTGCATCGTTGAAGGCTCAACGACGCCACAGCGGATAATAACGGTTGGCTCATCGGTGAAGGGATCGAGAACAGCAGTGCTATCATCTGGCATCAAAATCATGTCGGACTCGTTAATGCCTTTCCAACCAGCGATGGAAGATCCATCGAACATTTTTCCTTCGACGAAAAAGTCATCACCAACTTCACCGATGGGGATCGAAACATGCTGTTCTTTGCCTTTGGTATCAGTGAATCGAAGATCAACCCAGCGGGCTTCGCTTTCTTTAATAAGATTTAAAGTCTTCTCAGACATGTGTTCCTCCAGTTTGGATTTGGATGTGCATTGTAAATTGCGCGTTTAAAGTGCGCGCTATAAATTGTGTTAAGTCATGATTCCTTACAGCTCTCTACCACCTGACTGTCCGAGAAGCTCTCAACAGATTTGACTGAGAAAAAACTGCAATAGTCGTGCCAATCGAAAGTTCGCTAAAGGGTTCACGCTAAGCCCCTTGAAGCCGATGCTTAGCGCGCCATAACAGCCAGGCTCGAGGCACAGGAGATTGCGAGCAACCGACCTATTTGCACCTTTATGGTGCTCTTAAACAGCGTGCGCACTTTATCGGTGCATTTATTCGCGATATTTTTGATGAGGCGTGCCGTTCGCCATCAGTATAATGCTATTAAGGGTTTTTTCTGCCATTCTTTCTGGCGTACTTGGTAATTATTTGAGCCAGTAAAGTACCTCAAACTCATCGGCAGCAAAAATCTACGCGCCAGCCTTGTGAGCACATCATGTTAAATACGTTAGGAACCGATTAATGGCCAGCATTGATAACGTCTCTCTGCCAAATACCGATGATATTATTATCGATGTGCGCCATCCGGATGAAGCTGAGCAGCGCCCATTAACTTGCACAGCCAATAAAATCCTCTCTCTGCCATTTTTCAATATCACACAACGACTCGGCGAGCTGGACAAACAGCAGTCTTACTTACTTTATTGCGAGAAGGGGATTATGAGCCGCATCCATGCCGACACAATGGTGAAAAACGGTTTTAAGAAGATCGGGGTCTTCGCCCCTGATTCATAGCCAAAGTTAAGCCATCCACGCGAAAATTGTGACCTTATTCTCATTATTTGAGCTGATTAGTCGCCATTCTTACCGAGAAGCGTCTATATTTAGCACTTAGCCTCCGTTTTGTCCAACCAAAATCTGCCGCAGGATGCAGCCGATGATGAGCACTGAAAATTTGCTCGGGGAATTCAAGGAAGTAGAGAATTCCAGTCCCCGCTCCCTAAAAAGATCGATCCAGATCGAACTGGAAAGACATGTTTTAAAAAATCTCGGACTCGGACTGACTATTTCGCTTGTCGGCGCCCTGCTTATCTTTTTTTTCGCCGCCAATAAAAATCCAACCATCGAGCACTGGGCATGGCTCGCGGCAGTGTCCCTATCAAGCCTCGCTATCTGGTTCTGGTCATCGCGGCTTGTTCGCGACACAACACCTAACCCTCCGCGGCCACGGGCCATTATCATCACCTCATCGCTCAGTTTTGCAATCCTTTATGGGGCCGTGGCAGTACTCTTTATTAAACCCCAGCAAATTGAAACCTCAGCACTGGTTGCTATCACCGTGATCACCGCCGCATACGCCTGGCCGCTGACTTATGCACTGACAAGCGAGTTCCGCCATCTTTTTCTCAGCCTGATTTACGCGCCGCTTTTAGTCAGTCTTTATCGCTATTATCCGACGATGAACTTAGGTTTTTTCGCGCTGTTGCCACTGGCCTATCTGATATTACATCGAAATCTGATCAGTCAGAGAAGGGTGTTTAGCGACGCTACAGGTACTATGCTCAAGGCAAACGAACACTCGGAGCAAGTCATCGCGACGAGTCAAAAAATCTCCAGCCTAATCGAGCAAACGCCCCTCGGATTTATTGAATGGGACCAGCAGCGTGAGATTGTCAGCTGGAATCCCGCGGCAACAACAATTTTCGGCTACACCAAAGAAGAGACTCTCGGGCGCACAACGGACTTTTTATTTGATCCGCAAAAAAGCTTCCTGCTGCAGCAAGTCGAAAACGATCTGTTCCTGTTTGGCAAAGACTTCACCGGCACAGCGGACAATATCACTCGAGACGGGACGGTGATTATTTGCGAGTGGAACAATACACCACTGTTTGATGAGGCCATGAATGTGGTCGGCGCAGCCTCTTTTGTCGAAGATGTCACTGATCGAGTCAAGCTGGAAACACGCATCAAACAGCAGGCCTATTTTGATCCATTGACCGGACTACCCAATCGCCATCGCCTGATGGAAGAACTAAGTCGGGTAATCGCCCTCGCTCAGCGCAGTCAAAATTTCTGTTCGCTGCTGTTTATCGATCTCGACCACTTCAAAGAGATCAATGATACTCGCGGCCACCATTATGGCGATCTCGCTCTGACAATGTTTGCCCAGCGTCTGCGCAAGATCATTCGAACCGAGGAGGCCGTCGCGCGCCTGGGGGGTGATGAATTTGTCGTGCTGCTTGAAAATCTCGGAGCAGAAGAAGAACCGTCGCGCATGCAAATAGCTCAGGTCGCGGAAAAGATTATTGATGCCGCCCGTGAGCCCTTTATCATTAAAGATGAAAAATTTCGCATCAGCTGTAGCATCGGCATCGTGCTTTTTAACGATGGCAGCTCCGATGGTGAGTCCATACTCCAGCAGGCCGACAAGGCGCTCTACACAATCAAGCGCGAGGGCAAGTCTAATTACTACTTTCACAACCAAAAGCTACCCTCGGAGCTGCAGCTACAGGCTACCCTGCTAGAACAACTGCGCAACAAGGCCAACAACAAATCGTTTTTGCCCTATTATCAACCTATTCTCGACACCAAGACTAACCTGATCAACGGCCTGCAAGTACTTTTGCGCTGGAAAAATCCAGATAATGAGTTAGTCGCCGCCAGTGAAATTATTGCGCTTCTCGAATCAGGTTCAATGATCGTGGATATATCGCTGACACTGCTGGAACAGATCTTCCGCCAAGTCGATCTGTGGCGAAATCAGGATTTGTGGCGAGATGATCAGCGTATCTATTTCACATTGAGTTTGCGTGAGCTGGAACATCCGTCATTCGTGGCCAATATTGAAACATTGCTCCATGAGCACTCGATCAACCCGCAGACGCTGGTTTTCACTGTTCATACTGAGACGCTGCCGAAGATCCACACCCCGATGTCACAGCAACTCAATGGCCTCAAGGACATGGGTATTAGTTTTATCGTCGACAATGTCGGCTACCAGAGCCTGCCAATTCAGAAATTACGTGAATTTGAAATCGATACTATTCGAATCTCGCACAAATTAATGGCTGAATGTCCCTTCATGGAGAGTTCGTGGAATTTGGTGAAAGGATTGATTGAACTGGCTAAATCTGTCGGTCTCAGGTGCATCGCTCCCTGCGTTGAGGAGTCCGAAATACACCATCTGTTACTCAATACTGGGTGCCAATTATTACAGGGAAACCTAATAGCCCCGCCCTCACCAGCCACCGCAATTACAAGAATGCTTATTGAGCGCACGGTGCATAGTAAAGAGGAATCGCTCGCCTAACGAAAAGATCCGTAGCAGTTTCTGAAAATTACACTATAATCGCGACCTTTTGCCCCTACTGGTACCCCTCATGTCCATTGAAAACCTGCGGAACATCGCAATCATCGCTCACGTTGACCACGGTAAGACCACTCTGGTTGATAAACTTCTCAGTCAATCAGGAACCCTCGATCGCAAAGATGTGGGCTCAGAGCGATTAATGGACTCCAACGACCAGGAAAAAGAGCGCGGCATTACCATTCTGGCAAAAAATACTGCCATCAATTGGAATGACTACCGCATCAATATTGTCGACACCCCTGGTCACGCTGACTTTGGTGGCGAAGTAGAGCGCGTGCTGTCGATGGTCGACTCGGTATTATTGCTGGTCGATGCAGTCGACGGGCCAATGCCGCAGACCCGCTTTGTTACCTCCAAGGCTTTCGAGCAAGGGTTACGTCCAATTGTTGTTATCAACAAAGTCGACCGCCCTGGCGCTCGACCCGACTGGGTTATGGATCAGGTCTTTGACCTGTTTGACAACCTCGGCGCAACCGATGAGCAACTCGACTTTCCTGTTATTTACGCATCAGCGCTGAACGGCATAGCAGGCCTCGATGTCGACAACATGGCAGAAGACATGACGCCGCTGTATGAAATGATCGTCAATGACGTGCCCGCGCCAAAAGTTGACGTGGATGGTCCATTCCAGATGCAGGTATCAGCACTCGCCTACGACAGCTATGTTGGCGTTATCGGCGTTGGTCGCATCACTCGCGGCAAACTCAAGCCCGGCCAGCAGGTCATTGTTAAATCTGCCGACGGCAAAGAGCGCAAGGGCAAGGTCCTCAATGTGAAAGGGTATCTCGGACTCGAGCAGATCGAAACACAACTGGCTGGTGCCGGCGATATTGTCTGCATTAACGGTATTGATGGCCTGAGCATTTCGGACACACTGTGCGATCCAGAGCACGTCGAAGCACTGCCAGCCCTGAGCGTTGATGAGCCCACTGTCAGCATGACCTTTATCGTCAATGATTCACCATTTGCCGGACTCGAGGGCAAATATGTCACAACGCGAAATATCAAAGACCGTCTCGATCAGGAGCTGATTCACAACGTCGCTCTGCGCGTGGCGCCTGGCGACACACCGGATAAGTTTATAGTCTCTGGCCGCGGCGAATTGCACCTGTCAGTTTTAATTGAAACTATGCGCCGCGAAGGATTCGAGATGGGTGTATCGCGCCCGGAAGTCGTCCAGAGAATTGTCGACGGTAAAGTTCATGAGCCGTTTGAGCAGGTTGTGATCGACGTCGAAGAACAGCATCAAGGTGCAGTAATGGAAGAGCTTGGCATGCGTAAAGCCGAGCTAACTAATATGGAGCCGGACGGCAAAGGTCGCGTACGACTGGAATTTGTTATGCCGTCTCGCGGGTTAATTGGATTCCGTGGCGCGTTTCTGACCCTGACGTCAGGCTCAGGCATTATGACCAGTATCTTTGATCACTATGGTCCCGCCAAAGAGGGTGAAAACCACTCACGCAAAAACGGCGTGTTGATCAGCATGGTAAAAGGTAAAACGGCAGCTTATGCCCTGTTTAACATTCAGGCTCGCGGTCGTCTATTCTTAGGTCATGCGATCGATATTTACGAGGGCCAAGTAGTTGGCATTCACTCGCGCAACAATGATCTAGTGGTCAACCCGATTAAGGGCAAGCAGCTGACCAACGTGCGCGCCTCGGGAACAGACGAGGCATTAACACTAGTGCCGCCGATCAAGCACACGCTTGAGCAGGCACTGGAGTTTATTGAAGACGATGAGCTGGTAGAAGTCACTCCTCACAGCATCCGTATTCGCAAGAAATTGCTCACTGAAAATGAGCGCAAACGCGCGCCTAAATAAATTGCTTGAAACAAGCGGGCTGTAATGGCCCGCTAATTTAGTGCTACATTTACTACCAATGGATGGTGGGACGCCTATGACGGAACTCGACAGCGCAGACTCATTACCCAGCGGATTTCTCTCCTTCTCGCTGGTCAGTCAGGAAATCATCGCCGTACTGTTTGCCTTTTACTCCTATCAGCAGGGCGATATGTCACTGGCAACCTTTTATTTGGCGGTGGCCGGTCTACTTCTGATTGCCCTTGGCATTCACTCTATCTTTGATCAACCCCGAACCGCACGCTTACTTTTAGCATTACTGTTGGTAGCCAGCTTCTTCTATTTACTCTCTGGTGCCTCAGACAGCTCGGCTCTACTCTGGTGTCTAACGATTATTCCGGTGCTGGTCGGCACCTTTGGCTATCGCAACAGCATTTTAATACTCAGCGGTATCTTTGCTAGCTCTCTGTGGCTATTTTATGCCGCTCCTGAAGCACTTATGCTGCCTAACTATAGCGAGGCTACCGTCGTGCGCTTTTTATCTTCCTACGCGGTGTTATCGGTATTTGCTGTGGCCATGGATAACGCGCACTCACGCAGCCTTAATCGGTATAAAGATCTGTCCCGCCGCGTCGACCAGATAGCGCACCAAGATCAACTTACCCAGCTACCCAACCGACATGACATGGAACGCCGACTGGAAAAGAAATATCAGCAATATCGACTAGTCAACCAACCGTTCTCAATATTGCTAGCCGATCTCGATAACTTCAAATTCATCAATGACCGCTATGGCCACGATGTTGGCGACGATGTACTGCACGCTATTGGCGCCCTGCTCAGCGAACCGCTGCGCGGCGAAGATGTGGTTGCGCGCTGGGGTGGCAATGAATTTATGGTACTGCTGCCAACAGCCAATGCTGAGGCGGCTGTCAATGTTGCTGAGCGATTGCGCACGCAGGCGGGCAAACTGGCCATGGAAGCCCAGGGCGACAAACTGCGGGTATCTCTCAGTGTCGGTGTTGCATCGATCGACAAGTGCACTGGTATTGACGATCTAATATCCACTGCCGAGAACGGACTCTATCAGGCCAAGCATATGGGCCGCGATATGGTCATTGTCGGCTAATCAAAACGCACTCTTGCAACTGCCGCTTAACACTCAATATGACGGAAACAGTCAGTGGTGTGGTCATTGATCACGCCAGTCGCCTGCAGATGGGCATAACAGATTGTGGTACCAAAAAATTTAAATCCACGCCGCTTCATATCTTTGCTGATCTTGTCAGACAATTCAGTTGATGCCGGGATTTGCGCCACCGATGACCAGTAATTGGTGATGGGTGTGTTATCGACAAACCCCCAAAAATAGTCACTGAAACTCCCGTACTGATTTTGCAACTCGATAAAGCAGCGCGCATTGGAAATCGTGCTGGCAATCTTAAGTCGATTGCGCACAATGCCAGCGTCCTGTAACAACCGCTCAATATCCTGCTGACCAAATGCCGCGACCTTGTGCACATCGAAGTTGGCGAAGGCCCTGCGGTAATTTTCGCGCTTGCGCAAAATGGTGATCCACGAGAGTCCAGCTTGTGCGCCCTCGAGGACAACAAACTCAAACAGGGTCTGGTCATCGCGACAGGGCACCCCCCATTCGCGGTCGTGATAGAGCTGATAAAGCGGGTCATCTCCGCACCAGGTGCAACGCGTCTTTTCTGTCATTTTTCTGCCCTCAAGCTATTCACCCAGTTAACGTTTGAGCCGCAAGTAGATATTTATCTGCGGAATATTCGACTATGCTAAGCTCCATGAAAAAAGAAACTCTAGCCGAGGTAATGTTAGTTCTATGATTAAGCGCTTTCCGGATATTCGGCCTTACAAAACACAATTTATAGCAGTCACATCACCTCATCAACTCTATGTCGAAGAGTCGGGCAATCCCGATGGCATTGCCGTGCTATTTATCCATGGAGGACCGGGAGGTGGCACCACCGTCACAGATCGCTGTTTTTTTGATCCGGAAAAATATCGCATTATTTTGTTTGATCAGCGCGGGTCGGGACGCTCCACGCCTCACGCATTACTTGACGACAACCATACCTCGGCACTCATCGAGGACATTGAAATTATCCGCACAGCGCTAAAGATTGAACGCTGGGTTATCTTTGGAGGCTCCTGGGGTTCCACCCTCGGACTGCTCTACGCCCAACAATATAACGAACGAGTCCTAGGCCTGATTTTACGCGGTATCTTTTTATGCCGCGACGAAGATATCAACTGGTTCTATCAGGATGGCGCCGGCCGGATTTTCCCCGAGTACTGGCAGCAGTACAGTCAGGTGATTCCACAGGAAGAGCGCGGTGACATGGTCGCGGCCTTTTATCGCCGGCTGACCGGAGAGAATGAATTAGAGCGCATGGCGGCAGCAAAAGCCTGGTCAATCTGGGAGGGTCGCTGCGCCACTCTGCACAGTAACAATGACGTGGTTGAGCGCTTTGCCAATCCGCATATGGCCATGGCCATGGCGCGCATTGAGGCGCACTATTTTATCAACAAAGCCTTTTTAGCGCCCAATCAAATTATCGACAATGCCGACAAACTGAAGGACATCCCCGGCACTATCGTCCACGGTCGCTACGATATGATCTGTCCGGTGAACCAAGCCGTTGCTCTCAGCGGAGCCTGGCCCAGCGCAAAGCTGGAGATTATCCCCGATGCCGGCCACTCTTCCGGTGAGCGCGGCATCACCGACGCATTGGTTCGCGCCACTAGCAGACTGGCCTATCAACTCGAAAGCAAAGCCTAAATTCTTATGATTGGTCTAATTCAGCGTGTCACCCACGCCAGTGTCAGCGTCGACAACCAAGTCTGCGGGGCAATCGATCGCGGCCTTTTATTGTTGCTGGCGGTAGAACCGCAGGACCAACCGAGCAATGCCGAGCACCTACTCGAGAAAATTCTTAATTATCGGGTGTTTGCGGATGCTGAGGGAAAGATGAACCGGTCACTGCGCGATATTCAGGGCGGCTTGCTGATCGTCTCGCAATTTACCCTCGCAGCCAATACTAAAAAGGGCCTGCGTCCAAGCTTTACCTCGGCGGCCACGCCAGGTCATGCCGAGGCGCTCTACAAGCATTTTGCCAGCCGCGCTAAAACTGTTCACAGCGATACTCAATGCGGTATTTTTGCCGCCGACATGCAGGTCTCGCTGTGCAATGATGGACCGGTAACCTTTACGCTGCAGGTTTAGCTGGTCGCTTTAAGCCCGAGCCTTCAGCGCCGCCACAAGGCGCTGATGAAACCCTTCAAAACCGCCATTGCTCATCACTACAACATGAGATTTTTCCGCGCCCTCGAGTTGTTTTAACGTGCTTGCTAGCAACTGATCGATCTGCTCGCAAACTATCGCCGGCACAGTACAGGCAGAGGCCACCGATTGCAGATCCCAGTTGACCGCCGGCCCTCGGTACCAAAGCGCACGATCAGCTGCAGCAACCGCCTCACTCAACACCGCCTTATGCAGGCCCATTTTCATGGTTGCCGAACGCGGCTCGACAATTGCCACCACCTGATCCGCACCGACTTTTGCCCGCAACCCGTCGACCGTCGTCGCAATCGCTGTGGGGTGGTGGGCGAAATCATCATAGACCGTGACACGATCATCTTGGTAGATCACCTCCATGCGCCGCTTAACACCAACAAACTGACTCAGTGCCTGACAGGCCCTGTCTAGGCTAACGCCCACCGTAGAGGCCGCTATCACTGCTGCAATGGCATTGAGCACATTATGTCGGCCACTGTGCTGCCAGCTGATCAGTGCTGAGTGATTATTCGGATCAATAATTTCAAACCGTGAACCATCGGCGGCCAATAACTTATAGCGCCAGCCAGAGCCTTGAGCGCCATTCGACTGCTCACGAAAAGTCTCTGTGTGACTCCAACAGCCCTGTTCAACCACCTGTTGTAAGTTAGCTTCATTGGCTGGATAAATTAGTTGCCCAGTGCTGGGCAATGTGCGGACCAGATGGTGGAACTGCCTCTGAATCGCTGCCAGATCATCAAAAATATCGCCGTGATCAAACTCGAGATTGTTCATGATCAATGTATTACTGTGATAGTGAACAAACTTCGAACGCTTATCGAAAAAAGCACTGTCGTACTCATCCGCTTCAACTACAAAGTAACCACCGCTACCCGCACTCAAGCGCGCCGAAAGACCAAAATCCAGTGGTACACCTCCAATCAAAAATCCCGGTTGTAGACCAGCATACTCAAGAATCGCCGCCAACATACTGCTGGTGGTGGTCTTACCGTGGGTGCCAGAGACTGACAGAACATACTGGTCTCTGAGAATATTGTCGCCCAACCACTGCGGACCAGAGGTATAGGCAAGCGCATTATCGAGCATATATTCAACACAGGGATTACCCCGCGACATGGCGTTGCCGACAATAATCAGGTCTGGCGCCGGCTGCAGCTGTTGCGGATCAAAACCCTCTATCAACTCAATTCCCGCCAGCTCTAACTGCGTGCTCATCGGTGGATAGACATTGGCATCGCTACCGGACACCTGATGGCCAAGCTGCTTAGCCAACTGTGCCAAGCTACCCATAAAGGTGCCGCAGATACCGAGAATATGAATATGCATGAGTTCCCTTTTTCACTAGCCGATTGTTTTGCCACTGCCGCGATTATGGCATCAGCCGAAAAAAACTCCTAAAGATCCCCATTTTTAGTCTAAAAATTAACCTATCAATCACTCAAAAAACCTCTATTTATGGTGCAAACGCTTGCTGACTAATCTTTCTGCAGCCATGGCTCTCGGGCTTATTCTCACCGTCTGCGGATGTAGCAGCGGGGGAGGCGGACAAAAAGCGCCCAGCACGGACATCAGCATAGCGCCGCCAGAGAGCAATCGGGACCTCAGTCAACCGCCCTGGAACAGCTTTGCAGAGCAAATTCAGGACCCCGTTAATCTCGATGAGCTAGCCAGTCAATTTGAAACCGATGAGTACGCTGGTATGGGCGCGCTGGCTGTGATCAACGCATCGAGCGCCTATGCTCGCGGCGCCACTGGTGCCGGGGTCAAAGTCGGAATGATTGATTCTGGCGTCTATCGAGAGCACATTGAATTCGCCCAGGGCACAGGCGATAAAGTCGAATACGCTGGCAGTGACTACAGCACCAGCAACCCGAGAACCGACAGCGCAATTAGTCACGGCACTCTGGTGGCCGGTGTTATCGCCGCAAATAAGGATGATTCGGCTACCAGCACTGGCATCAATATGCACGGGGTTGCCTTCGATGCCACCCTGTTGGCCTATGAAATACCGCTTGGCTCGGGAGAGGCTCCCTATGACCCTATCGATGTTGAGCAGATCACTTTTGGTGACGACAATTATTTCGCCAATCGCTTCACCACCATGGCCGATCAGGTGGACATCATTAATCTAAGCTTTGGCTTTCCCGGTGTCATCACATCCTATTCCACAACCCAAATCGAGTCGGCATTTAGTCTCAGCCTTGACGCCCTACGGCAATCAAATCGGTCTCGCGGCGAGCGTTCAATATTTGTTATTTCCGCGGGCAATGCCTGGAATGATGTCGATGACCTTGGCAATACAGTGCAGGCAGATTCGCCTGAACTGCTGCCTGGATTACCCTACCTATTCCCCGAGCTAAAGGATCATGTGCTCGCCGTTGTTGCCGTCGATAACAGCGGCGAAATTGCCTTTTATTCCAATCGCTGTGGTGTCGCTGCGGACTTTTGTCTCGCCGCACCAGGCGGCGGTGATGGCAATAACAATGGCACTGTTGAAATCGGCGAGCGCATCTGGGGGCCAACACCACCAGAACCTGAAGCCGAGGCGAACACTCACTATTATGCCGGCGCTATCGGTACCTCATTTGCCGCACCAGTGGTCAGTGGCTCGCTGGCTCTGCTCAAACAGATGTTTCCCACCGTCGGCAACCACGAGTTAGTTGAGCGCCTGCTCAAGACTGCCAATAAAGCCGGCATCTACAGTGACAGCAGCATTTATGGTCAGGGACTATTGGATCTGGATGCGGCCACTCGGCCTGTAGGGGCTTTGGCGGTTGCCAGCAATGGCGACTTAAACAGCGGATTAAACAACCTCAGTGCCAGCACCATCAACACCTCTGAAAGTGGTCTTGGCACCAGTTTGCTCAGCGCCCTCAAGGGCCACCAGATTGCTCTATTTGATCAACTAGGCTTCCCTTTTTACACCGATGCAAGACGCTTAGTTAACCAGACTCGTTCGCCACCAGAGTACGCGCAGCTGCAGCATCGAGAACAGCGCTTGAGTAATGGCGGAAAACTACAGATCGGACAGGCCAACCCTTTAGCCGACAACGCCTATTTCTCGTTACAGCCCGCATACCTAACTCTTCAACTGGGCAATCAATTAGGTGACCAATTAGACGATCAGTCTGGCATTGGCCGCTTTGTCGGCATCAACGCCAACCCCGGCTGGTTTTTCGGTGTTTATGCCGACAACTTTATCGCGCCAGCCAGTAGCGCCGATAGACTCAGTTTTGCCGCCCCCTGGTTGCGCTTTGCACGCAATGGCTGGAGCAGTGGCGGGGCAATGGCCCTAGGCTTAGGCAAGCTACGTGCGGGTATCTTTAACGGCTCTGCAGCCGATGATCTGCAGTCACTAACCAGACCGCGCAATAGCCATGGTGGCCTCCTGGAATATGCCCTGTTGTCGACAAACTTCAGTGTCAATTTTCAGCATGGCTTTATCAGCGAAAATAGCAGTTTGCTCGGCGCCACGCTGGGTCAGACCTTGGGCCAGCTTAAAAACACCGCCACCAAATTTTTTGGTCTCAATGGCCATCTGCAATTGAGTCCCAAGTGGCGGGGTATTTTCGCCGTTTATCACGGTACTACTGAGAGCGGCTTAGCTGAGAGCGGCACGGCTGAGAGTAAAGGCCTACTCAATCTCGACAAATCGCTTAAAAGCAGCGCTTGGTCTGTGGGCATAAATAGCACGCCAGAGTGGCAGGTGGAGGATCGACTAAGCATCTATTTGCACCAACCTCTGCGCATTGCGGGCGGCCAAGGCAGTCTGAGATTAGCCACTGGCCGCAGTGTTGATCGCCAGGTCAGCTATGAAACTGTCGCCTTCGATTTGGAGCCCCAGGGCCGCGAACAGCAGCTCGAAGTCCGCTACCAATTTAAATGGAACAACATCATCACCGCCGCCAGAGTCGAATATACCATTCAACCCAATCACAGCCCGCTTAACCCTCGTTATGGCCTGATCGAATTTTCGCTATTTAGGGCTTTCAAAGACTAGTTGTCCCTTTCTGACTGCGGACGAAACCTTTACCATAGCGTCTCCACAACGGACTATTGGAAAGAGAGCGTTACATGGCTAAAAGAAATGCGTTTTATGCACAATCTGGAGGCGTCACATCCGTAATTAACGCCTCTGCCTGCGGTGTGATTGAAGCCTGCCGCGCCAACAAAGATAAAATCGGCACCCTCTATGCGGGCCAAAACGGCATTCTCGGTGCCCTTCACGAAAACCTGATCGATACCAGTAAAGAAAGCCCTACAGCCATTGCATCACTAAAACATACCCCCGGCGGTGCCTTTGGCTCCTGTCGCTATAAAATGAAAGACATCAACGAAAGCAGTGCCGAATATGAGCGCCTGGTCGAGGTCTTTAAAGCGCACAATATTGGCTACTTCTTCTACAATGGCGGCGGCGACTCGGCGGACACCTGCCTTAAAGTGTCGCAAATAGCTGAACGCATGAACTACCCGATTCAGGCCATTCACATTCCCAAAACTATCGACAATGATCTGCCATTAACTGATTGCTCGCCCGGTTTTGGCTCAGTAGCAAAATACGTTGCCGTCTCAACCAAAGAGGCTAGCCTCGACATCGCTTCAATGTGTGCATCGTCGACAAAAATATTTATTCTCGAAGTGATGGGCCGTCACGCTGGCTGGATTGCCGCAGCCGGTGGATTGGCCGCAGAGCAGGCCGGTGATCCACCGCATATCATTATCTTCCCGGAAATTCCCTTTGTGCGCGAAGAATTTATTGCCAAGGTGGATGCCACCGTAAAAGAGAAAGGCTACTGTGTTGTGGTTGCCTCCGAGGGTGCCAAGTACGCCGATGGCGCTCTAATCTCCGGCTCCATTAACAAAGATGCCTTTGGTCACCAGCAACTCGGCGGCGTCGCGCAAACACTGGCAAGCATGGTTAAACACAGCCTCGGGCACAAATATCATTATGCCCTGTCAGATTATCTGCAACGCTCAGCCCGTCATATCGCCTCAAAAACCGACGTCGAGCAAGCCTATGCCGTCGGTCACGCAGCAGTTGAAAAAGCCCTCGAAGGCAAGCGTGGGATTATGGTCACTATTGAACGCGGGACAGGCAAAAAATACAGCTGGTCGCTGGGCGAGGCGCCACTCAGCAAGGTCGCCAATCTCGAGAAAAAAATGCCGCGCTCATACATTACAAAAGATGGTTTTGGCATCACCGCAAAAGCCCGTGAGTATTTTCAACCACTCATTGTTGGCGAGGATTTTCCGCCGTTTAAAAACGGTATTCCCCAGTATGCAAAACTTAAAAACATTCTGATTGAAAAAAAGCTCCACAACGCCTTTGAAGGTTAGCGCTAGAGAATTATAAGACCGCGCGCAGCAGCGGCTCGCCGTCTAAAAATGCGCGCACATTCTCAACCGTCTGATCCACCAATCGCTGTCGCGACTGCTGTGCCACCCAGGCACAGTGGGGTGTAACAATAAGATTGGGAATGCTCTCGTCGAGCAACAGATTGCCGTCTCGGGGTGGCTCGCTGGTTAATACATCAACACCCGCGCCGGCGATTGTGCCGTGTAACAGCGCCTGCTTAAGTGCCGCTTCATTGACTATGCCGCCGCGGGCAGTATTAATCAAAATAGCCGAGGGTTTCATCAGGGCCAGCTCTTTTTCGGTGATCAGATCGGTGGTTTCTGCCGTCAGCGGACAGTGCAGGCTGACTATGTCCGCGCGCGCTAAAAACGCGGTGAAATCGACACGCTGCAGATCTCCATACTCACGTCCCGGGAGTGCCGCATAAATCACCTCTAGCCCAAAGGCCTCAGCCACTTTCGCCACAGCGCGGCCCAACTCACCAGCGCCGACAATGCCCAGCACCTTGCCCTGTAACTCCTCAACCGGAAATCCCAACAGACAAAAAAATGGGCTCTGCTGCCAGCGTCCATCAACCGCCGCGCGCTGGTAGTCGGTCAGCTTGGTGGTCAAGGCCAGAATCAGTGCCCAGACATGTTGCACCACCGACCCGGTGCCATATTTCACGCCATTGCACACCGCTACACTGTGTTCGCGAGCGGCCTGCAAATCAATCACATTGGTGCCCGTCGCCATTACCGAAATTAATTTCAAGTTCGAAGCCTGAGACAAGCTCAGGGCATTGATCGGTGCTTTATTGGTCAACACTATCTGGGCATCGACAATTCGCTCAGACACTTGACGCGCTGCGGTCTCAGAATAGACGGTCCAGTCTATCGGTAGCGCAAAGAGGGCGCTGAGATCGAGATCCTGCGGCCCGAGACTATCAAAATCGAGAATCACACCATTCATACTAGACACCTCTACTGATGGCTTTTATCGTTGAGTCGCAGCAGTGTAAAGACAAGCCAACAAAAGGTCACCACAGGGTGAAAGTGCATTGAAGTACAGGGTATTAGTTAGTGAGAATCCCAGAATTTACGCATCTCGACATAGAGGAATGAGGCTGTCCAAGTAATCAGCACCAATCCAGTCAGGGATTCGGTGCCGGTCAGGTAGCGAATATCGCCGAGCGGCGCAATATCGCCAAAGCCAAGGGTCGTGAAGGTGGTAAACGAAAAATAGACGCAGTCTCTTAGACTGCCCGAGAAAGCGCCCTCCAGATAGCCCCAGTCATCACTGTGATGCATGGCATAATACGCTAGAGCAAACAGCCATATTTCAATCACATGAGCCACCAACGCACCGAGAACACCCAACACAATCCTAAAACGATGGCGCATCTTTAACTTGGGCATCAACACCGTCAGTTGGAAGAGGATTTCATAGTGAACAACCACTGCGACCGCGACGATAGCGCTGATAACTAAGAATATTGTGACCATGCAACGTTATTCCCTGTGTAGAGGCTCTCCATGAGAGTGGTTTAACCCTAACTCTGTAACCCTTTAATCCTAGACCAGACTCGACCTGATTTGGCACTTTAGACACAATATAGCGGTTGATTTAACCGCGACGGCGGCGGGTTAGATGTCGGCTGCGTGCTATGATATTGGCTGCCAACATCGCATAATACGCGGCTATTTTTGACCACCACCTTTTGACGACTGTTTTAGGACAATAACAATCATGTCTGCAACACTGCTTAACCTCTATCAGAAGACTGTTCTGCGTCATCCGCTCGGCGCTATTTTTGCCGTGCTGGCACTAACAGTGGCCATGGCCTTTGGCCTGCCCAACTTTAAGCTCGACGCCTCGGCAGATTCCCTGACCTTGGAACATGATGACGATCTCAATTATTTCCGCGAGGTGGTGCAGCGCTATGGTAGTGACAACTTTCTGATCGTTACTTTTTCACCTAAACAAGGCGATCTGTTTGATGACGAAAACCTGCAGTTGCTGTCATCCCTGCGCGATGAATTGGCGGCCATTAAAGGCGTCGACAGCATGCTCTCACTGCTCGATGTGCCGTTACTTTACAGCCCGAAAATCTCTGTTGCAGATCTAAAAAATGAACTCAACACATTGCTCTCCCCCGGCGTTGATCGCCAGCTGGCACGAGAGGAATTTCTTAATAGCCCAATTTATAAAAACCTGATTTTAAGTGCCGATGGCCAGACCACCGGCATGCTCGCAACCCTGGAACTGGATCAAAAATATCTCGATCTGGTCAGCGCTCGCGATGCCCTGCGCCTGATCAAATCCAATCAAGACCTAACTCTAGAACAGCAGATCGAACTCGATCGCGTCAGCCAAGAGTTCCTCGACTACCGCACTGCCAAAGCCACTCAGTCCCACCAGCTGGTAGCTGATGTGCGCAATCTAATGAATGGCTACCGTGACCGCGCCACCATCTTCCTCGGCGGCCCCGATATGATTACCGCGGACATGGTCGACTTTATCAAAAGCGACCTAGCGACCTTTGGCATTGGTATCTTGATCTTTGTGATTGTCACGCTGGCAGTCATTTTCCGTCAGCTGCGCTGGGTGGTTCTGCCCCTCAGCACCTGCGCCCTCTGTCTGATAATCATTCTCGGATTTTTAAGCTGGATCGACTGGCGTCTGACCGTTATCTCATCCAATTTTGTCGCGCTGCTATTGATTATTACTCTGGCCCTGACCATGCACCTGATTGTGCGCTATCGCGAACTTCATCGCGACCAGCCGGACGCCACCATGGAACAGCTAGTGACGGCCACAGTGACCTCCATGGCCAAGCCCTGCCTCTACACCGTGCTCACTACTATGGTGGCCTTTCTGTCCTTGGTAGTGAGTAATATTCGGCCAGTAATCGACTTTGGCTGGATGATGACCATGGGTATTTCACTGGCCTTGGTGATCGCGTTTATTATTATCCCCGCCGGCATGATGTTGCTCGGCAAGGGCAAAAACACTGGCGGCAACGATAACTCCGCCTCTGTCACGGCGGTGTTTTCCAACTTTACCGAGCGCCACGGCAGTGCAGTACTTCTGATTGCCCTGGGTCTCGGCGTGCTTTCGGTGATCGGCATTACCCGCCTCGAAGTGGAAAATCGCTTTATCGACTATTTCCGCAGCAACACAGAAATCTATCAGGGCATGGAAATTATCGATGCCTCTCTGGGCGGCACTACGCCAATGGATATTATTTTGCAGGCACCGACCTTTGCCGAGCCCGAGGCCACGGATTCCTTTGACACGGAGTACAGTGATAATGAATACGGCGATGACGAGTACGCTGACGATGCCTTTGCTGAAGATGCATTCGCTAGCGTAGAAGCAGAACCCGACGATTACGGCGACGACCCTTTTGGCGACGACGCCTTCGGCGCAGAAGCTGACAGCGGCGACAGTAGCACTGAACTCAAAGACACCTACTGGTTTACCTCAACCGGTCTCGCAGATCTGGCCAAATTGCAGGCCTACATAGAATCGCTACCCGAAGTTGGCAAAGTCAGCTCTCTGGTGCAGATCTATGATGTCGCCAGCGACCTCAGTGGTCACAAGCTGAATGACTTTGAAATTGCCTTTATGCGCAAAAGTTTTGGCCCTGAAATCTACAATCAAATGGTCTCACCTTACTTAATCGAAGATATCGATGAAGCGCGTATTCAACTGCGCGCCATGGAGACCGAGGGTCTGTTGCGCCGTGCCGATCTACTGCAAAAGATTCGCGACTACGCTGTAAACGAAGTGGGCATAGCCCCTGAGGATATCCGCTTCACCGGCCTGCTAGTGCTCTACAACAATATGCTGCAGAGCCTCTACAAATCGCAAATTTTGACTCTGGGCGCGGTCTTTGTCGGTATTATGCTGATGTTTTTAGTGCTGTTCCGTTCGTTTAAAATCTCCGTGATCGCCATCGTGCCAAATTTTCTGGCCGCAGGCATTGTGCTCGGCGGCATGGGTCTGGCGGGCATTCCACTGGATATGATGACCATTACCATTGCTGCCATTACCGTGGGTATTGGCGTCGATCACGCAATTCACTACATCACCAGATTCCAGCGTGAATTCAGTATTGATGGCGACTATATCGCCTCCATGCACAGAGCTCATGCGAGTATTGGCCTGGCGCTGTTTTATACCGCCATTACCATTATCGTCGGATTTTCGATTCTCGCGCTGTCGAACTTTATCCCCTCGATCTACTTTGGTCTGTTAACCGGTCTGGCAATGACCGCGGCGCTGCTCGGCTCGATGACGCTACTGCCGAAACTAATCCTGATTGCCAAACCGCTGGGTGCCGGACGCACTTCTTAAAAATGGACGACTGAAAACCCTATGCCACTTGTCACACTGCAAGACATCTATCTCAGCTATGGTCAGCCACCACTTATCGATCATATTAATCTGGTTGTCGAACCCGGCGAACGCATCTGCCTGATCGGCAGAAATGGCGCAGGCAAATCGACGCTGCTAAAAATTCTCACCGGCCAAGTCATTGCTGACGAAGGTGTGCTGAAGCGCGCCGCCGGGGTCAAAATTGCTCAGCTAGAACAGTCGGTTCCCCATGATGCCACCGGCTCGGTGTTTGATGTAATCGCCGAAGGCCTGGGTGCCGAGGGCAAGCTAGCCGCACGCTATCACCACCTGATCCTGCAGCTGGGTACAGATCCCAGCGATAAGGTGATGAATGAACTGGAAGACGTTCAGAGTGAACTGGAGCGCGTCGACGGCTGGGATATCAATCAGCGGGTCGAAGCCATAGTGACCACCATGGAACTCAATCCGGATGTCGATATTTCTAGTCTCTCCGGTGGTTATAAGCGCCGCGTGTTACTGGCGCGGGCACTGGTCTGTAAGCCCGACTTGCTGCTGCTCGATGAGCCGACAAACCATCTCGATATCGACGCTATTCAATGGGTCGAACAGTTTCTACTGAAGTGGGAAGGCGCACTGTTATTTATCAGTCACGACCGTCGCTTTATGGACAATCTGGCCACCCGTTTTGTGGAAATCGATCGCGGTCAGCTAGCGGAATTCCACTGTAACTACAGTACCTATATCCAGCGTAAAAAAGACATGCTGGAGATCGAAGACAAGCACAATGCCCTGTTTGACAAGCGCCTCTCACAAGAGGAAGTATGGATCCGTCAGGGCATTAAGGCCCGCCGCACCCGTAACGAGGGCCGCGTGCGTGCACTGGAAGCGTTGCGCGTCGAGTACGCCAACCGTCGTAAGCAGTTGGGTACGGCAAAAATGGATATTCAACAGGCCGAAAAATCCGGCAAGATCGTCGCCGAAGCCGAAAATATCAGCTTTGCCTTTGATGACGGCAACGCCGTCGTGAAGTCATTCTCAACGCTCATTCAGCGCGGCGACAAAGTCGGCCTGATTGGTCGCAATGGTGTCGGCAAGACCACATTATTAAAGCTTCTGCTCGGTCAACTCGAACCCCAAGAGGGCAGTATAAAAACCGGCACCAATCTCAACATTGCCTACTTTGACCAGTATCGTGCGGCTCTTGACGAGTCGAAAACGGTACAGGACAATGTCTCCGGTGGGCGCGACATGCTCGAAGTTGGCGGCAAATCGCGACACGTTATCAGCTACTTACAGGATT